>NZ_CP088262.1:1800000-2060000 GCF_021117365.1 Nocardioides sp. cx-173
AGACGTTCTCGCCTGCCCGGTCCCAGGTGACCCCGCCCAGGACGCCCTCGATGACGTCGGGCAGCAGCTCACGGGTGCCCAGATCCAGGATGCGGACGGTGTAGCGCTCGTCGCCCTTCACATCGGTGGAGTAGGCCAGCAGCGTTTCGTCAGGGCTGATGCTGGAGCCGCCGAGCGAGAAGAAGTCGTGTCCCTCGGCCAGCTGGTTCAGGTCGAGCAGCAGCTCCTCGCCGGGCAGGGCCGGCTCGTCGACCGACGCGTCGTCGGCCGGGACCGGCGGGCTCCAGTCCGCGGGGTCGACCACGGGGACCCGGCAGCTCGCGCCGTACTCGCGGCCCTCGAAGGAGCGGGCGTAGTACCAGTGACCCCGGTTGCGCGTCGGCACCGACAGGTCGGTCTCGCGGGTACGGGCCTTGATCTCGTCGAAGATCGTCTGCCGCAGACCGGCCAGGTGCTCGGTGCGCGCCTCGGTGTAGGCGTTCTCCGCCTCGAGGTGCGCCACCACCTCGGGCGACTCCTTGTCGCGCAGCCACTCGTAGTCGTCGACGCGGGTGCGCCCGTGGTGCTCGGTGGTGACGGGGCGCGCGGGGGCGACGGGAGGGACGGGGTCGGTCATGCCATGAACGCTATCCAGCCGCTGGGTGAGAGGCTCGGCGGGTGGGTGAGCAGACGAGCATCGACCTCAACGCCGACCTGGGCGAGGAGGTGACCGACGACGCGGCGCTGCTGGCGGTGGTCACCAGCGCCAACGTCGCGTGCGGCTACCACGCGGGCTCGCCGGCGGTCATGCGCGCGGTGTGCGCCGAAGCGGCCCGGCGCGGCGTCGTGGTCGGCGCCCAGGTCTCCTACGCCGACCGCGAGGGCTTCGGCCGCCGGCGCACCGACGTCGCCGCCGACGTCCTGCGCGAGCAGGTGGCCGACCAGGTCGGTCTGCTGCGCTCGCTGGCACGCGAGGAGGGCACCGACGTGCGCTACCTCAAGCCGCACGGCGCGCTCTACCACCGGGTGATCGACGACGAGCAGCAGGCGGCCGCGGTGCTGGCCGGCTCCGGCGACCTGCCGGTGCTGGGGATGGCGGGCGCACTGCTGCGCCAGGCGCTCGCGGCCGGCCGCGCGGTGTGGCACGAGGGCTTCCCGGACCGCGCCTACGACGGCGCGGGCCGGCTGGTCTCGCGCGAGCGGCCCGGTGCGGTGCTCGGCGGGGCCGCGGAGATCACCGCGCAGGCGCTCGCCCTGGCGCCGCGGGTGGACTCGCTGTGCCTGCACGGCGACGAGCCCGAGGCAGTCGCGCACGCGAGCGCCGTACGGCGGGCGCTGGAGGCCGGCGGCTGGGCGCTGCGCCCCTTCGCCTGAAGCTCCACAGCCCCGGGCGAAATCTGTGGAAACACCCCGGGATCTGTGGATGGAGCGGGCGCTTCTGTGGAGGAGCCTGTGGGACCGGAAGTTTGTGGGAATTCTTTCCCGCCACCACTTGCGGGCGGTGCTCGCGGACCCGTAGAACTCTCCTACCAGCTCGACGCGGACCGCGAGGAAAGCAGAGACCTGGTGATCGGACAGGAGCGAAGACCCACACCGCGAGGCGACTCGAGGCGTCGGCCCGGTGACGGGGACGGCGGGGTCGGAGCACCAGTCATGATCGGCCGGGCGTCACCGTTTCCGGCCAAGCCGAGGGCCTCCTGATGCTCATACCATCAAGAGGCCCTCACCCATTTCCCCTCCGGCCTGACGCACCCGCGCAGGATCGGGGCAGACTGCCGCCATGCAGCTGCGCGCGTTCGGCCCCCGAGCGGTGCTGGCCGAGCTCGGTGATGCCCACGCCGCGCTCGCCCTGGCGGCCTGGGCGCGCGGCGCCCGGCTGCCGGTGGCCGAGGTGGTGCCGGCGGCCGAGACCGTGCTCTTCGACGGGGTCCGGGATCCGGAGTCGCTGCGGGCGTCCCTGGCCGCGTGGGACGGCTCCGCGCCGACCCTCGATCGGGCACCGGTGGAGGTGCCGGTGACCTACGACGGCGAGGACCTGGCCTTCGTGGCCGAGCTGTGGGGCACCGACGTCGCGGGCGTCGTCGAGAGGCACACGTCGACGGCGTTCGTCTCCGCGTTCTGCGGCTTCGCGCCCGGCTTCGCCTATCTGGCGGGCCTGGGCGGGTCCGTGCCGCGGCTCGACGCGCCCCGCTCGCGGGTGCCCGCCGGCGCGGTCGGCCTCGCCGGCGCGTGGTGCGGCGTGTACCCCACGGCCTCGCCGGGCGGCTGGCGCCTCCTGGGCCGTACCTCGCTCCCGCTGTGGGACCCGGCCCGCGAGGAGCCCGCGCTGCTGGCGCCGGGCACGCCGGTGCGGTTCGTTCGCGCATGAGCCTGCACGTGCTGCGGCCCGGGCCGCTGGCCACCCTCCAGGACCGCGGGCGGCCGGGGCTGGCGCACCTCGGCGTGCCCCGGGCCGGCCCGCTGGACGCTCCGGCGGCGGCGCTCGCCAACCGCCTGGTCGGCAACGACCCGGACGCCGCGCTCGTCGAGGCCACCTTCGGCGGGCTGGAGCTCCGCACCGACGCCGGGGCGTGGGTGGCGGTCACCGGCGCGCCGGTCCCGGTGGCGGTGGACGGCAGCCCGCGCGGCCACGCGTGCGCGCAGTGGCTGCCCGCGGGCGCGACCCTGCGCCTCGGCGTGCCTGCGACCGGCGTGCGCTCCTACGTGGCGGTCGCCGGTGGAGTCGACGTCGCTCCGGTGCTGGGCTCGCGCTCGACCGACACCCTGGCCTGGGTGGGCCCGCCGCGGCTCAAGGCCGGCACGGTGCTGCCGGTCGGCCTCGCGGCGCGGCGCCCGGCGCCGCACGACACGCCCCGCCCGCCCGAGCCGGGACCGCTGCGGGTGCACGCCGGACCGCGGGCCGACTGGTTCGCGGCGGGGGCCCTCGCAGCGCTGTGCCGTGCGCCGTACGTCGTGGGGGAGGCGTCGGACCGGGTGGGGCTGCGTCTGGAGGGGCCGGTGCTCGATCGCGTGCGCGCCGAGGAGCTGCCGAGCGAGGGCATGGTGCTCGGGGCGGTGCAAGTGCCGCCGAGCGGGCAGCCGGTGGTCCTCCTGGCCGACCACCCGCCCACCGGCGGCTACCCGGTCCTCGCCGTCGTGGAGGAGGCGGACCTGTGGCGGTGCGCGCAGCTGAGGCCCGGCGACGAGGTGCGCTTCAGACGCGCCTGACGAACTCCATCGAGGCCTCCACCGGCCGGAAGCCGAGGAGCTCGTTGATCCAGATCATGTGGGCGTTGGTCTCGGCGTTCTGGGTGGTGACGCGCTCGAGGTGGGGGTGGCGCTCCTGGACCGCCCGCAGGTTGGCGGTCTTGACCGCCAGGCCGAGGCGGTGGCCGCGGTGCTCCCGGTGCACGAAGGTTCCCCACTGGTAGGCGTAGCGCGAGCCCTCGACGGGCGCGACCAGCGTCGACTGCGCGGCGACCACCCCGTCGGAGGTGAGCGCGACGCTCTCGTAGAGCTCGCGGCCCATGGCCGTCACCATCTCGTAGCGCTCGGTGAGCCGCTCGGGCGTCATGACCTCCTCCTCGAAGTCGACGTCACCGGTCGGGGCGTCCACGGCGAGTTGGCCGAGCAGGACGCACAGCGACTCGGCGTACTCGTCGGGGAACGGGCCGACGAAGGTCTCGATGCGGTAGCCGTCGGCGCTCTCGCGCTCGAGCGCCGAGCACTGCGCCAGCCGCTCCTGGTCCACCGGGAGGTCGAGGTGGCGCACCACCTCGATGTTGGACTGGGTGTAGCCGCGGTGCTCGGCGAAGGTGCGGTAGGGATGGTCGTCGAGCCGGTCGAGGGGGATCTTGGCGTCGGCGAGGAGCTCGGTGCGGCCGTCGGCGAGCGCCACGTCGGTGATCCGGCCCAGCAGGGCGGTGCCGACGCCGTGGCCTCGGTGCGGGGGGTCCACGCATACGTTGAGCCAGGCCTTGTCGGTGTTGTCGAGCAGGAAGAGGAACCCGATCGCCGCGCCGACCATGGTGTCGCCGTCGTACGCCGCGACGTACTCGGCCCGCTCGCCGCTGTCGGGGGCCCGCACCGCCGCGACGTACTCCTCGCACGTGACGCGGGGCGCGTCGGGACGGTCGACATGGCGGGCGGCGTCGACCACGCGGTGCAGGTCGCGCATGACGGCGTCGTCGTGGATGTCGATCCGCCGCAGGTCCATGCCGTCGAGGCTAGGTCTCCTCGACACCCTCCGCGAGCGAGTTTTCGGCCTCAGCCGGGAGCCACGGCGCGAGGTCGGGGTCGTCGATCGGGAAGGAGCGGACCGGACCGGCGGGCGTCTCGGCGGTCTCGAAGCGCACCGTCACCACGCCCCGCCCGGAGCCCCACACCCACCCCCGGCCGAGGTCGGTGTGGACGACGTCCGCGCCGGGCGCCCAGATGGGGTGCCGGCTGGTCGGCGCCTGGACCGGCTCCGGCTCCTCCTCGACCACCTCGGGGTCGGACTCCCCGAACAGGTCGTCCTGGATCCAGTCGGCCAGGCCCGAGACGCCCACGCCGAGCAGCCGGACGCCGCCGGAGGTGTCGAGGTCGGCGAGCAGGGCGCGCGCCAGCCGGGCGATGGTGGCGGTCGCGTCCGTGGGGGAGGCCAGCGTGGAGGAGCGGCTCAGCGTCGTGAAGTCGTGCAGTCGCACCTTGATGGTGACCGTGCGCCCCGAGAGGCCGTGCTTGCGCAGGCGGGCGGCGACCTCACCGGCCTGGCGAGCCAGCAGGCCCTCCATCAGCTTGCGGTCGGTCAGGTCGGTCTCGTAGGTGCCCTCGACGCTGACCGACTTGGTCTCCCGCTCGGGCAGGACCGGGCGGTCGTCGTCGGCGCGCGCGAGGTGCCACAGGCCGGTGCCGTGGGCCTTGCCCACCAGCGCCACGAGCTCCTCGAGGCCCACGGACTCCAGGTCGGCCACCGTGTGGATGCCGGCGCGCCGCAGCCGCTCGGCCGTGGCCGGCCCGACGCCGGGGATCACGCTCACGTGCATGGGGCGCAGCAGCTCCACCTCGGTGCCCGGCGCGACGACGGTCAGGCCGTCGGGCTTGTCCAGCTCGCTGGCGACCTTGGCGATGAACTTCGACGACCCGAGCCCGACCGAGGCGGTCAGGCCGTCGGTGACCTCGGTGACCCGCGCGCGCAGGTCCTCGGCGAACGCGGTCACGGTGGGCAGCTCCAGGTCGGGCAGGTCGGCGCGCTCGAGGTCGACGAACGCCTCGTCCAGCGAGAGCGGCTCGACGAGGGGGGAGACCGAGCGCAGCAGCCCCATCACCGCGTTGCTGGAGGCGCGGTAGGCGTGGAAGCGGCCGCTGAGGAAGGCCGCGTGGGGGCACCGGGAGCGGGCCTCCCGGGTCGACATCGCCGACCGCACGCCGTACTTGCGGGCCTCGTAGGACGCCGTCGCCACCACGCCGCGCCCACCGACGCCGCCCACGACGACCGGCTTGCCCCGCAGCGACGGCTTGTCGCGCTGCTCGACCGCCGCGAAGAAGGCGTCGAGGTCCAGGTGGAGGACCGAGGCCTGGGCGCGCACGCCCGCAAACTACCCGCGGGCACCGTCGGTGGCCGAACCCCGGGGGAGGGCAGGCCGGTTGCCGTCCACAGGCGGACCCACCGACAACACCCGTCCCCAGCTCCGGCACCGGCCGGCGTGGCTGTCGGCGGGCGCGGGGACGTTGCCAGCATGACCCCCACCGAACCCATGACGATGGTCGCCCGCTGCCCCGAGGACGTCCTCGCGATGGTCTCCGTGACGCTCGGCTTCGACCCCGACGAGTCCGTGGCCATGCTGACCTTCGGCGGCCCGCGCGCCTTCCAGGCCCGGGTCGACCTGCCGCGGTGCCGAGAGGAGCTGCCGGAGACGGTCGAGTCCCTGCTCGGCCCCGCCGCCGCCCACCGTGTGCGCCAGGTCGTCTTCGTCGTCTACACCGACGACGAGGTGCTGGCCGGCCAGGTGTGGCGCGGCCTGCGCGAGCGCTGCCGGCAGGCCGCGATCCCGGTGGTGGAGGCGCTGCGCGCCGACGGCCGCCGGTGGTACCCCCTGCTGCGCGGGGATCGGCTCATCCGGGAGATCGGGGTGGCCTACGACGTCAGCGCGCACCCGTTCCTGGTCGACGCGGTGCTGCGGGGCCGGGTCACCCATGCCTCGCGCGACGCCCTCGACGCCACCCTGGACCCCCATCCGGGGCGGGTGGCCGCGGTGGCGGCCGCGCTGCCGGCCGGGGGGCCGCCGACCGGAGCCGCCGCGCTGCTCGCGGAGGGTGACTGGGTGCGCACGACGGTGCGGGGCCACGTGCGTGCGGAGTCGCGCCCCGGCGACCACGACGCCGCCCGGCTGCTGAGCGCGCTGCGGACCCCGCGCCTGCGCGATGCCGCGTGGGAGCTCGTCGCCGGGGACGCGGCGGTCGCCCACGTCGAGCTCTGGTCAGACCTGGTGCGGCGCTGCCCTCGCGAGCTGCTGGCGGCACCGGCGTTCCTGCTGGGCTGGTCGGCGTGGCGGGCCGGCCACGGCGCCCTCGCGTGGTGTGCGCTGGATCGGGTCGCCGATGCCGACCCGGGTTACCCGCCGGCCGCGGAGCTCGCGCTGCTGCTGACGCACGCGGTGCCGCCGGACGCCTGGGAGCCCGACCTCGACTGGGCCGACGGGCTGCGGCCGCCGCGTGGCAGGCCGGCATGAGGGCCACGCCTGTGCGGGTGAGGGTCTGGGCAGCGCTCGTCGCACTAGGGTGCGGCTATGGGCGAAGAGGTCGACGCACAGGAGTTCACCGGAGCCGACCGCACGCGGCACCGCGAGAAGGTCCGTCGCTGCCTCGACGTGTTCGCCCGGATGCTGCGCGAGGCGCGGTTCGACACCGACGACCCGATGACCGGCCTCGAGGTGGAGCTCAACCTCGTCGACCGGTTCGGCGACCCGGCGCTGAAGAACAGCGAGGCGCTCGAGGCGATCGCCGACCCGGACTTCCAGACCGAGCTCGGCCAGTTCAACATCGAGATCAACGTGCCGCCCGCCAGGCTGCGCGAGTCCGGGTTGACCGTCTTCGAGGACAGCCTGCGGCGCAGCCTCAACGACGCCGAGCGCAAGTCCTCCGAGGTCGGGGCCCACCTGGTCATGATCGGGATCCTGCCCACCCTCGCCGAGGGCCACATGTCGGTGGCCTCGCTGAGCGGCAACCCTCGCTACCGGCTGCTGAGCGAGCAGATCCTGAACGCCCGCGGGGAGGACATCACGATCGCGGTCACCGGATCGGAGCGGCTGCGCACCTCCGCCGACTCGATCGTGCCCGAGGCTGCGTGCACCAGCACCCAGTTCCATGTGCAGACCTCGCCCGACCAGTTCGCCCAGTACTGGAACGCCTCGCAGGCGATCTCGGCGGTCCAGCTCGCGATCGGGGCCAACTCGCCGTACCTCCTGGGCAAGGAGCTGTGGCGCGAGACCCGGATCCCCCTGTTCGAGCAGGCCACCGACACCCGCAGCGAGGAGCTGAAGGCGCAGGGCGTCCGCCCGCGGGTGTGGTTCGGCGAGCGGTGGGTCACCTCGGTGTTCGACCTGTTCGAGGAGAACGTCCGCTACTTCCCGGCGCTGCTGCCGATCACCGACGAGGAGGATCCGCTGGCGGTCCTGCAGGCCGGCGGGACCCCCGTCCTGTCCGAGCTGCGGCTGCACAACGGCACGATCTACCGCTGGAACCGTCCGGTCTACGACATCAACGACGGGGTGCCGCACCTGCGCGTGGAGAACCGGGTGCTCTCCGCCGGCCCCACGGTGGCCGACACCATCGCCAACGCGGCGTTCTACTTCGGCCTCGTGCGCGCGCTCGCCGAGAGCGAGCGGCCGCTGTGGTCCCAGATGTCGTTCAGCGCCGCCGAGGAGAACTTCCACGTCGCCGCCCAGCAGGGCATCGACGCGCAGCTCTACTGGCCGGGCGTCGGGCAGGTGCAGGCGACCGAGCTGGTCCTGCGGCGGCTGCTGCCGATGGCGCAGGAGGGGCTGGAGGCGTGGGGAGCGTCCGGCGCCGAGATCGACCGGCTCCTCGGCATCGTCGAGCAACGCTGCCTGACGGGGCGCAACGGCGCGGAGTGGTTCGTGCGGCAGATGCGCGAGCGCGCCGGTGACGACCGCGCCGACGCGCTGCGCGCGACCCTGCTCGACTACCGCGAGCGCATGCACACCAACGAGCCGGTGCACGCCTGGTAGGTCAGCCGACCGCCGGTGCCCGCAGCCGGTGCCAGGACCTGCTGAGCCCGCTGCGCGGGTCGCGCCAGCCGTGGCGGTTGACGACGACCATGAGCAGCGGCAGGCCGAGCTCGCCGTAGGCCGAGCGCGTCGAGGCCAGCCAGGCCAGGTCGACGTCCTGCGCCTCGAGCGGGTCGCGTCGGGTCAGCCAGACCATGGGCGCCGCACCGGGCTGCCGCACGCGGCGGACCATGGCCGACACGATGTCGGTGCGCAGCGCATGGTCGCTCGGCTCATCGGGGCGCACGGCGAAGACCGTCTCCCGACGGCCCGGGACCCCCACGTGGACCAGCGGCAGGAACGCCTTGCGGTGCTCCGCGGTGGCGTGGTCGAGCACGGCGCGGCGCAGCACCCGGTGCAGCGCGGGCGACAGCGGGTGGTGCAGTCCCTCGGCCATGGGGGCAGCGTGCCCGAAGCGACGCGCCGGCGCCGCCTTCCTCCACAGGGTCCCGCGCGAGCCTCGGGACCCGGTAGCCTGCCCGCCATGGGAAAAGTCGTGGTCGGTTACGTGCCCAAGCCCGAGGGTGAGGCTGCCCTCACGCAGGCGATCTCCGAGGCCAAGCTGAGGGGCGCGAGCCTCGTGGTGGTCAACTCCCATCGCGGTGGCGCGGCCTACGACGAGTCCGCCGCGGCCCAGCTCGACAGCGACATGGCCGCGGTCCGCGCCACGCTCGACGCGGCGGGCGTGACCTACGAGCTGCGCCAGCTGGTGCGCGGCTTCGAGCCGGCCGAGGACCTGATCAGCATCGCCGAGGCCAACTCCGCCGAGCTGATCGTCATCGGCCTGCGCCGGCGCACCCCGGTCGGCAAGCTGATCCTGGGCTCGAACGCCCAGCGGGTCCTGCTCGACGCCCACTGCCCGGTGCTGGCGGTCAAGGCCGACTGAGTCGGCCGACCCCGGTCCTCAGATGACGCCGAGGGCCACCATGGCGTCGGCGACCTGCGTGAAGCCGGCGATGTTGGCGCCGGCGACGTAGTTGCCGGGGCTGCCGTACTCGTCGGCGGTGCTCAGGCAGCGGTCGTGGATCCCGCGCATGATCCCGGCGAGCCGCTCCTCGGTGTGCTCGAAGGTCCAGGAGTCGCGCGAGGCGTTCTGCTGCATCTCCAGCGCGCTCGTCGCGACCCCGCCGGCGTTGGCGGCCTTGCCGGGCGCGAAGGTCACGCCCGCCTCGGCGAACGCCCGCACCGCCTCGGGGGTGCACGGCATGTTGGCGCCCTCGGCGACGACCGAGCAGCCGTGGGCGATCAGGGCGGCGGCGTCGGTGCCGTTGAGCTCGTTCTGCGTGGCGCAGGGCAAGGCGATGTCGCAGGGGACCTGCCACAGCGAGTGGTTCTCGACGTACTGGGCATGGGGGTGGTGCTCGAGGTAGGTCGAGATCCGGGCCCGTCGCTCCTCCTTGATCTCCTGCACGGTGGCCAGGTCGATGCCCCGCTCGTCGACGACGTACCCGCCGGAGTCGGAGCAGGCGACGACCGTGCCGCCGAGCTCCTGGACCTTGGCGATCGCGTACGTCGCCACGTTGCCCGAGCCGGACACGACCACGCGCTTGCCGTCCAGCGACTCCCCGCGGGTCTTGAGGATCTCCTGGACGAAGAAGACGGTGCCGTAGCCGGTCGCCTCCGTGCGCACCCGGGAGCCGCCCCACGCCAGGCCCTTGCCGGTCAGCACGCCGGACTCGTAGCGGTTGGTGATCCGCTTGTACTGGCCGAACAGGTAGCCGATCTCGCGGCCGCCGACCCCGATGTCGCCCGCCGGGACATCGGTGTACTCCCCGATGTGGCGGTACAGCTCGGTCATGAACGCTTGGCAGAAGCGCATGACCTCGCCCTCGCTGCGCCCCTTGGGGTCGAAGTCGGAGCCGCCCTTGCCACCGCCGATCGGCATGCCGCTCAGGGAGTTCTTGAAGATCTGCTCATAGCCCAGGAACTTCACGATGCCCAGGTTGACGCTGGGGTGGAAGCGCAGACCGCCCTTGTACGGACCCAGGGCCGAGTTGAACTCGACGCGGAAGCCGCGGTTGAGCTGGATCCGGCCGGCGTCGTCGACCCAGGGGACGCGGAAGATGATCTGGCGCTCCGGCTCGCACAGCCGCCGGATGACCGCCGCGTCGGCGTAGTGGGGGTGCTTGGCCACCACCGGGCCCAGACTGTCCAGCACCTCGTGCACGGCCTGGTGGAACTCCGTCTCGCCCGGGTTGCGTCGCAGCACCTCGTCGTAGACGTCCACCAGCTTCTCGTCCAGTCCCGGCACCGGTTCTGCTCCTCGTTCTCGTCGCGGCCCCGCAGGTCGAGGCGCCCAGTCATTGTCCCAGTCGTTGTCTCGCCCGGGCCGGCGGCTACCTCAACGGGTCGAAGGGTGCGAGCTGCGCCGGCACCGCCCCGGTCACCATCTGCTCGGCGAGCAGGCGGCCGGTGACCGGTCCCAGTGCGACGCCCCACATCCCGTGGCCGCCGGCGACGAAGACCCGCGGCGAGCGGGTGCCCCCGACCAGGGGAAGCCCGTCGGTGGTGCAGGGCCGGGAGCCGACCCACTCGTCGCGGCGGTCGGCGAGGTCGAGACCGCTGAGCAGGGGACGGGTGGCGTCGACGATCGCCTCCACACGGCGCCGGTCGAGCGGGGCGTCGGGGGAGCGGAACTCCATCATCCCGGCGACTCGCAGCCGGGGCCCGTCTGGCGAGTCCAGAGGCGTGCAGGCGACGCGCTGGGTGGGGAAGTACACCGGCCCCTGGGGCACGCGGGAGCCGGCGACGCTGAAGCTGTAGCCCCGGCCGGCCTGCACGAGCCGCCGTACGCCGAGGCGGTGAGCCAGGCCGCCGAGCCAGGCCCCGGTCGCGAGCACCGCCGCGTGGAAGCGCTCGTGGGTCCCGCCGGCGTAGGCGAGGTCGACCGTGCGGCCGTCGTCGCGCAGGCCCGAGACCTCCACGCCCTCGAGGAGCTTGCCGCCCCGGTCGACGAACGAGCGCGCGAGGTGCTCCAGGAAGACCGGGGGGTCGATGAAGCGCTGGCCCTCGATGCGGACCCCGGCCGTGATCTGCTCGGAGAGGGCAGGCTCGATCGCGCGTGCCTCGTCCCCGGTGAGCAGGCCGAAGTCGAGCGGCTGGCCCAGGCGCTGCAGGAGCTCGAGCTCGGCGAGCAGGTGCGCGCGGTCCTTCGCGGTCCGGAATCCGGCGAGGAACGGTCTCGCCGGGGAGGCGGCCGGCACCTGGCCCTCGGCCGCGAGCTCGTCGAAGGCGTCCAGCGCCAGGGCGTTCAGCGGTGCGTACGCCGCCAGGCCGGCCTCCCAGCGGCGATGCGTGCAGTGCCGGGCGAACCCGGTCAGGAAGCGGAGTAGCCGCAGGTCCGGCTGCAGGGGGACGTAGACCGGCGACGAGGGGCGCAGCGCCGTCCGCAGCCCGTAGCGCAGCACGCCGGGGTCGGGCAGCGGCGCGGTCAGGCCGGGGGTCAGCCAGCCGGCGTTGCCCCACGAGGAGCCGGCGGCGACGTGGTCGCGGTCGACGACCGTGACGTCGGCGCCGCGCTCCTGCAGGTGCCAGGCGGTGGAGAGGCCGACGATGCCGGCGCCGACGACGACCACGCGGTCGGACGGCTCGACGCGCGGCGACGCGGGGGTGGGCAGGGACGACGAGCGGGGGTGGGTCATGTTCCTGAGTCCTTCAGACGTGGGCCTGCCGGAGTGGGCGGCCCTACCAGCTGGTGGGGGAGGGTCAGGAACAGCGGGGCGGGGCGCGGTCGACGCTGCGCCGCAGGACGTCGAGCCCGCGGATCCCGCGGGCCTCCTCGCTCAGCCGGACGGCGAGCAGCTCGGCGCCCGACGGGACGTGCGCGGGCTCGGCGGCCACCGAGCACGTGCCGATCGTCGCGTCCATGGGGCCATGCTAGGCCTAGGGTCGAGGCATGAGCCTCTGGCAAGCGCCGCCCACGTCCCGCCCACGCACCGCTGCCCGGATGCTGCTGGGCGCGATCCTGGTCTTCGCGGGGGTCAGCCACCTGACCTTCGCCCGCGAGGAGTTCGTCGCGCAGGTGCCCGACTGGTTCCCCGTCTCCGACGACCCGGTGGTCCTGGTCTCCGGCGTCATGGAGATCAGCCTCGGCGCCGCCCTCGTCGCCTTCGGTCGCGGCCGGATCGGGGTCGGGCTGCTCGTGGCGGCGTTCTTCGTTGCGATCTTCCCGGGCAACATCGCGCAGTACCTCGAGCACACCGACGCCTTCGGGCTGGACACGGACCGCAAGCGCTTCGTGCGGCTGTTCTTCCAGCCGCTGCTCGTGGCCTGGGCACTGTGGGCCACCGGTGCCTGGCGGGACCGCCCCACCCGCTAGCGGGGCTGGGGCAGGATGGGGCGCATGCCCTCGATCCACATCACCGGCGACGACGCCGCCGACCAGGTCCTCACCGACGACCCGTTCGCCCTGCTGGTGGGGATGATGCTCGACCAGCAGTACCCGATGGAGCACGCCTTCCGCGGTCCGGCCAAGGTGCTGGAGCGCTTCGGCACTCTCGACCCGGAGGCGATCGCGGCGGCCGACCCCGAGGAGTTCGCGGCGCTATGCGCCACGCCCCCGGCGGTGCACCGCTTCCCGGGCTCGATGGCGGCGCGCCTGCAGGAGCTCGCGCGCCTGGTCTCGGAGCGGTACGACGGTCGCGCCGAGAGGCTGTGGACCGAGGCCGCCGACGGCAAGGACCTGCTCAAGCGGGTCATGGAGCTGCCCGGCTTCGGCAAGCAGAAGGCGCGGATCTTCACCGCGCTGCTGGCCAAGCAGCTCGACGTACGACCGGCGGGCTGGGAGGAGGCCGTGGGGGACTACGCCCTGGACGGCTACCGGTCGGTGGCCGACGTCGTCGACGCGGGCTCGCTGCAGAAGGTGCGCGAGCACAAGAAGCAGCAGAAGGCGGCGGCCAAGGCGGCCGTCGCGTCCGAGTGATCTCCACGGGTTCTCGGGTCCATGTGAGGACCTCACCCGGCCCGTGGCAGAATGAATCAGCGGCTCTTGACGACACCGGGTCTTGCCGCGCCCAATGCCAGCTTGACGAGAGGTGTTCGTGTCTTCGAGCGCGCGCAAGATCCCTGCCGACGTCCTGTCCCACCCCGCTGTCGAGGCGCTGATCCAGCAGGCAGCCCCGACCGCCAGCGTGACCCCGGAGCAGGTCAGGCAGGCGAGTGAGGCGGCCGCGGTCGAACCGCGCCACCTCAAGGCCCTGCTCGCGCACCTGAGCTCCGTGGGCATCTCGGTGGCCATGCCGGCCGGCGGCGCCCGCGTCGCGGCCGCCGGGAGCCCCCGCAAGACCACCACGGCGACGGCGCCGGCGAAGAAGGCCCCGGCCAAGAAGAAGGCCGCCGCCGCCGAGCAGCCGGCCGAGACGCCCGCCAAGAAGGCCCCGGCCAAGAAGGCCCCGGCCACCGACGCGGCTCCGGCGGCCCCGGCAGCAGAGCCGATCGTGGTGGTCGACGCCGACGGCAAGAAGATCCTGCCCGACATCCCGGACGAGGAGTTCGAGAAGGACGTCAAGGCCGACCCGAGCATCGTCGAGGACGAGAAGTCGGCCACCTTCGTCGTGTCCGCGGCCGACGACACCGACGAGCCGGAGCAGCAGGTCATGGTCGCGGGCGCAACCGCCGACCCGGTCAAGGACTACCTCAAGCAGATCGGCAAGGTCCCCCTCCTCAACGCCGAGATGGAGGTCGAGCTCGCCAAGCGCATCGAGGCCGGCCTCTTCTCCGAGGAGAAGCTCGCCAAGGGCGGCAAGATCTCGCCCAAGCTCCTCGAGGAGCTCGAATGGATCTCGGAGGACGGCCGCCGCGCCAAGAACCACCTGCTCGAGGCCAACCTGCGTCTCGTGGTCTCGCTGGCCAAGCGCTACACCGGCCGCGGGATGCTGTTCCTGGACCTGATCCAGGAGGGCAACCTCGGTCTGATCCGCGCGGTCGAGAAGTTCGACTACACCAAGGGCTACAAGTTCTCCACCTACGCGACCTGGTGGATCCGTCAGGCGATCACCCGCGCCATGGCCGACCAGGCCCGCACCATCCGCATCCCGGTGCACATGGTCGAGGTCATCAACAAGCTCGCGCGCGTCCAGCGTCAGATGCTCCAGGACCTGGGCCGCGAGCCGACCCCGGAGGAGCTGGCCAAGGAGCTGGACATGACCCCGGAGAAGGTCATCGAGGTTCAGAAGTACGGTCGCGAGCCGATCTCCCTGCACACGCCGCTGGGCGAGGACGGCGACTCCGAGTTCGGTGACCTGATCGAGGACTCCGAGGCCATTGTCCCGGCCGACGCGGTCAGTTTCACCCTCCTGCAGGAGCAGTTGCACGCGGTGCTCGACACGCTCTCGGAGCGCGAGGCCGGCGTCGTCTCGATGCGCTTCGGCCTCACCGACGGTCAGCCCAAGACCCTCGACGAGATCGGCAAGGTCTACGGCGTGACCCGCGAGCGGATCCGGCAGATCGAGTCGAAGACCATGTCCAAGCTGCGCCACCCGAGTCGCTCCCAGGTCCTGCGCGACTACCTGGACTGAGCTGGACTGGGGCGGCACCCGCACCGTCACGCACGAAGGCCCGGCCGCTCAGCGGCCGGGCCTTCGTCGTGCGCAGCGGCGCTCAGCCTCGGGTGCGCCGCACCCGACGGCGCAGCTGCAGGATCCGCATCGTCCCGGCGAGACCCGCCAGGAACAGTCCCGCCACGGCGGCGATGAGGATGGCGACGGCCACCGGGACCTGCCCGTCCCACGCCAGGAACGACACGGTCGTGCTCCGCGTGTTCTGGGCGATGAAGATGATCAGCAGCAGGAGCACCAGGCCGAGCCCGACGACGGCGACCCAGAAGCCGCTGGTCCGGGAGCCGCGCAGCGGGTCGTCGACGTCGCGGCGGGGCGGCTCCTTGCGCGCCGGTTGCTGGGGAGGGGGCACCGCGCGCGGTGGCTCCTCGGGCTGGCCGAGCAGCGGGTCACGTGCCTCGTCCGGGGTCTGGGTCACGCCGCGACGGTACCCAAAGTCCGGCTCCGTCAGTCGCCGGGCGCGCGGTTGGGAGCCGCGCCAGGAGGGTAGGGACCGCGAAGACCCGAGCCGAGGAGACCTCATGAGCCGATCGTCGCTGTCCGTCCTGTCCGTGGCCTTGCTGGTCGTCGCCGTCGGCCTGCTCATCGCGGCGCTGACCTACGACGGCAACGCCATGTGGATCGGCCTGGGGTCCGCCGCGGTGGCCCTCGTCGCCGTCTTCGTCTCGGCGAGCGGACGCAGGTTGCGCTGACCCGCTCACCCCAACGCCACCAGCACCACCGTCACCGCGCACAGGGACAGCCCCACGGCCTGGGCTCGATGCACGCGCTCGCGCAGCACCGACAGCGCGAGCAGCACGGTGAACGCGGGGTAGAGCGAGGTGATGACGGCCGCGACGGTGAGGCCGCCGTCGCGCGAGGACACGAGGAACAGCGCCGTGGCGGCGGCGCCGAGACAGCCGCTGACGGCCCCCAGCAGGGCGGCAGGGCGGCGGGGGACCCAGGGCGCCCGCAGCAGGGTGGCGACCAGGACGATCACGGCGGCGGCGACCAGCTGGTTGAGCGCCAGGGGGACCAGCCCGGCACTTTCGGGGATCTGCGCGAGGGCGGAGAACAGTGTGCCGAAGCCGACACCGGCCAGGACTCCGTCGGTGAGGCCGGTGCCCCCCGTGGCGGAGCCGGTGACGGGCTCCCGGGCGACCAGCCAGATCGCCGGGATCGCGGCCACGATGCCGAGCCAGACCAGCATGGAGGGCCGCTCCCCGGTGACCAGGCCCACGGCGATCGGGAGCAGCGCCGCCCCGACCCCCGACACGGGGGCCACGACGCCCATGCGCCCCGACGACAGCCCGCGATAGAGGAACGCCGTACCGAGGCCGTTGCCGAGGCCCGCGAGGACGCTCCAGCCCAGGACCGCGGGTCCGAACGAGCCGTCGCCGAGCAGCCCGGCCACGAGGAACGGCAGCGAGCCGGCGATCTGACCGACGAGCGCGATCGTCCAGGGCGTCACCCGCTGGGAGGCGACCCCGCCGATGAAGTCCGAGAGGCCGTACGACACCGCGGCGGCCAGCGAGAGCAGCAGCGCCATGTCAGGCCAGGACCGCCCCGACGACCCAGGTGCCGGCCGCCAGGACCCCGGCGGTCAGCTCGATCAGCACGCTCAGCCCGACGGCGCGCAGGGCGTGCGTCGTCGAGGGCCAGGCCCGGGCGGAGCCCACACGTCGGAGCTCGGCCAGGTAGATGCCGAGCACGAAGCCCAGGAAGATGCCGACGACCGGCACCACGAAGAAGCCCACGATGGCCAGCCCGGCTCCCGCCCACTGGGTCGAGGCCGGGACGCCCGCGGTCTTCAGCCGGCGGCCCGGCACGACGTACTTCACGATCCCACCGAGCACGAGCAGCACGGTGACGACCGCGAACACCGTCCACGCCAGGCCGCTGCCGACCTCGACCGCCCAGACGAGGACGGCGCCCAGGATCAGGATCGACCCGGGCAGGACCGGGACCAGGATGCCGGCCAGGCCGACTGCGATCGCCACGGCGACCAGGACATCGAGGAGGCTCACGCGGCACACCCTGTCATGACGGTGGGCCCCGAAATGGCCGATGGCCCCCGACTCGCGTCAGGGGCCATCGAGAAGTCGGCGGTGGGACGGTTCAGTGCTCGTCTCGCGGCGTCGTTGCCGGGGTGGTGAGCTTGTGGGTCTCGTCGATCAGGTTGATGGCGACCTCCTTGAGCTTGTCGCCGTGCTCACGCGCGTGGTGGGCACAGAAGAGGAGCTCGCCGCCGGTCTGGAGCTCGACACGCAGGTAGGCCTGCGCACCGCAACGGTCGCAGCGGTCCTCGGCAGTCAGAGGAGCACTAGGGGCAACAGCAGTTGTCACGTCGGCCTCATTTCTCGGGTGGTGTCTCTTTCAAACCTAGCGAGGGGGGACAACATTCCCTGCGCCGGTCCCTGCGCCAGGTGTCCTGGGACACCTCGATCCAATCACGGCTAGTCCTTCCCCGTTCTCCCGGTTCCCACGCCCTGGAACGGCGACCTGGGGAGAGAGCGGCGTCTGACCCTTCTTCCAAGTGTGACGCCCGAGCGGTGGGAGGTGCTGCCGAACGGTTCTTCCGAGCACCGATCGTGTCCACATCGTGACGTCGGCCCCACGTGCAGGCCGTCCGCCCACCGTAGGGCGGGGCGAGCAGGCGAGCCTTCACCGGGGCGCGGCGTGTCGCGGGTAGATTCGAGGACGAAGAAGACCCGTATGTGCCACGCCTGCCAGGAGCCCCACGATCGCCGACAACACCTACAACGCCGCGCACCTCCTCGTCCTCGAGGGACTGGAGGCGGTGCGCAAACGACCGGGGATGTACATCGGCTCGACCGACACCCGCGGCCTCATGCACTGCCTGTGGGAGATCATCGACAACGGCGTCGACGAGGCCTTGGCCGGCTCCGCGCACCGGGTCGAGGTCACGCTGCACGCCGACGACTCGGTGGAGGTCCACGACGACGGTCGTGGCATCCCCACCGACAAGGAGCCCAAGACCGGGCTCCCCGGCGTCGAGGTCGTGGCCACCAAGCTCCACGCCGGCGGCAAGTTCGGTGGCGGCTCCTACGTCGCCACCGGCGGCCTGCACGGCGTCGGTCTCTCGGTGGTCAACGCGCTGTCGGCCCGCATGGACATCGACGTCGACCGGGCGCCCGCCCAGCAGGGGCTGAGCTTCAGCCGCGGCAACCCCGGCGTCTTCGACGGGGAGGGCCCCACGGCGCCGTTCACGCCCCGCTCGGGGCTGACCCGCAAGGGCAAGAAGGTCGCCAAGGGCAAGAGCGGCACCCGGATCCGGTTCTGGCCGGACCGCCAGATCTTCACCAAGGACGCGACCTTCGAGTTCGAGGGGCTGCTGGGCCGGGCCCGACAGACCTCGTTCATCGTGCCCGGCCTCGAGCTGGTCATCCGCGACCTGCGCGGCGAGGTGCCGGTCGAGGAGAAGTTCCGCCACGACGGAGGCATCGCGGAGTTCGCCGAGTACCTCGCCAGCGACGAGCCGGTGACCGACATCCTGCGGCTGCAGGGCATGGACACCTTCACCGAGACGGTGCCGATGCTCGACGCCCAGGGGCACATGACGCCTCAGGAGGTCGAGCGCGAGCTGACCGTGGACATCGCGGCGCGCTGGGGGACCGGCTACGACACCGAGCTGCGCTCGTTCGTCAACGTCATCGCCACCCCGAAGGGCGGCACGCACGTCAGCGGCTTCGAGGCAGCGCTCACCAAGACCTTCAACGACGCGATGCGGGCCACCAAGGCGCTCAAGGTCAACGACGACGACGTGATCAAGGACGACGTCCTCGAGGGCCTCACCGCGGTGGTGACCGTGCGCCTGGCCGAGCCGCAGTTCGAGGGCCAGACCAAGGAGATCCTCGGCACGCCCGCAGTGCGCTCGGTCGTACGCCGGGTGGTGTCGGCGGAGCTGAAGAAGTTCCTCACCTCCTCCAAGCGGGCCGAGAAGGCGCAGGCCAAGCTCCTCATGGAGAAGGTGGTGGCCGCCTCCAAGACCCGCCTGGCCGCGCGTCAGCACAAGGAGACCCAGCGCCGCAAGAACGCCCTGGAGTCCTCGGCGCTGCCCTCCAAGCTCGCCGACTGCCGCGCCAACGACAACGACCGCACCGAGCTGTTCATCGTCGAGGGCGACTCCGCGCTCGGCACCGCGAAGCTCGCCCGCAACTCGGAGTTCCAGGCCCTGCTGCCGATCCGCGGCAAGATCCTCAACGTCCAGAAGGCGTCCGTGGGCGACATGCTCAAGAACGCCGAGTGCGCCTCGATCATCCAGGTCGTCGGAGCCGGCTCCGGGCGGACCTTCGAGCTCGAGGCGCGCCGCTACGGCCGGATCATCTTCATGGCCGACGCCGACTCCGACGGCGCACACATCCGCTGCCTGCTGGCGACGCTGTTCTTCAAGTACATGCCCGACCTGATCGCCGAGGGCCGCGTCTATTCCGCGGTGCCGCCGCTGCACCGCATTGAGATCTCGGCGCCGAAGAAGGGCCAGGACAAGTACGTCTACACCTACTCCGACGACGAGCTGCAGCGCAAGCTCGCCGAGCTGAAGAAGAAGAACGTGAAGTGGAAGGACCCGGTCCAGCGCTACAAGGGGCTCGGTGAGATGGACGCCGACCAGCTGGCCGAGACCACCATGGACCCCCGCCGCCGTACGCTGCGCCGGATCACCGTCGACGACGCCGACGCCGCCGCCCAGGTCTTCGAGCTGCTCATGGGCTCCGACGTGGCCCCGCGCAAGGAGTTCATCGTGCAGGGCGCCTACGAGGTGGACGTGGAGGCGCTCGACGCCTGACGTGGGGGTCACCCGAACGGGTGGAACCCCACCCCGATCCCGCTAGTTCGCGACCCAGTGGGTACTCGGCTGCTCCAGCAACGATGAGGAGCCGCCATGAGCACCACACCGAGCACGCCATCGACGACCGACGAGTCGTCGTCCTCGGGAGTCGCGGAGAAGGCGCACGACGCCAAGCACGCGGCCAGCCAGACCGCCTCCACCGCCGCCGACGAGGCGTCGCACGTCGCGAGCGTCGCCGGCGAGGAGGCCGCCAAGATCGCGAGCGAGGCCAAGGACCACGCCCGCGGTCTCCTCGACGAGGCACTCGCCCAGGTGGACGAGCAGTCGCGCACGCAGCGCGACCGCCTGGTCGACACCCTGAGCACCTTCAGCGACGACCTGCGCCAGATGGCCGAGCAGTCGACGAACTCCGGCCTCGCCTCCGACGTCGCGCGCCAGGTCGCCGACCGCGCCCGCAGCCTCGGCGATCACCTGGACGGCCGGGAGCCTGGGGACCTGCTCGACGACGTCCGCTCGTTCGCCCGCCGCCGCCCCGGGGTGTTCCTCCTGGGCGCGCTGACCGCGGGCGTCCTGGCCGGACGTCTGGCGCGGGGCGCCAAGGACGCAAAGGATGCTGACTCGGGTGCCAGCTCGAGCAGTTCGGGCACCGGCGTGATGCCGGTGACAACCGCGACGCCCGCCTCCACGACCGTCGTGCCGCCGACGTCGCCCGCGCCCCCGCCTCCCGTAGACGACCCCGTCGCGGGCACCGGCGAGCCCACGGTGGGGCAGCCGCAGTCGACGGCCCCCGTCTCCAGCGACCCGCTGGGCGGCACGCCGCTGTCGGAGCCGGCGGACTCCGGGCCGCTCTCCACGCCGCGGCAGGGGTACACGCCGTGACCTCCACGACCCCGCCGTACGACGGCGGGCCTGCCCCAGATGGAGGTGTCGAGGACCAGCGCAGCCTGGGGCAGATCGTCAGCGACGTCACCCAGGACCTCACGACCCTGATCCGGCAGGAGATGGACCTGGCCAAGACCGAGATGAAGCAGGAGGTGAGCAAGGCGGGCAAGGGTGCCGGCCTGCTCGGCGGCGCGGGGGTGGCCGGCTACTTCGTGCTGCTGTTCCTCTCCCTGGCCGCGTTGTTCGCCCTGGACGAGGCGATGGACGCCTGGCTGGCCGCGCTGATCGTGACCGTGGTCTGGGCCGTGGTGGCCGCCGTACTCGCCCTCGTCGGCAAGAAGTCACTCGACAAGAGCAACCCGCAACTGCCGCAGACGCAGCAGTCCCTCAAGGAGGATGTCCAATGGGCCAAAGCACAGAAGAGCTGAACACCGAGATCGCAGGGACTCGCGAGAGCCTCGCGAGCGACCTGGACGCGCTGCAGGACCGGGTCAGTCCGGCCGCCATCGTGGAGCGCCGCAAGACCGCCGCCCGCAACCGCGTGCTCGGGGTCAGGGACCGGATCATGGGCACCTCCCAGTCCGCTGCCGGATCGGCGCAGTCGTCGATGTCCGGCGCCGCCGACAGCGTCAAGGGCGCCGCCGGCAGCGCCAAGGAGGGCGCCAAGAGCGCCGTCAGCAGCGCGGGCGACTCCGTGGAGGGCAGCCCGCTCGCCGCCGGCCTCGTCGCCTTCGGGGCGGGGCTGGTCATCGCCGGCCTGATCCCCGCCAGCAGGGCCGAGGCGCGCGCCTCGCAGCAGGTGGTGGACGCCGCCAAGGAGCACGGTCAGCCCCTGGTCGAGCAGGCCAAGTCGGTGGGGCAGGAGGTCGGCGACCACCTCAAGGAGTCGGCCACCGACGCAGCCCAGCAGGTCACGCAGACCGCCCAGGAGTCCGCCGGCCGGGTCCAGGAGGAGGGGCGGTCCTCCGCCGAGAACGTGAAGTCCGCGGCGCCAGGCCAGACCTGACCCCGCTGCCGACCCTGCCCGCCGCGCCGGAAGGCGTGCGGCGGGTGGGGCGGGCTGCGGCGCGCGCGCCCCGCTGAACCTGACCAAGCCGACGGCAGCCGGACCTTCGCGGGCGCGTCGAGCGCTGCCCGCCTCAGAGGTGCCGCTCGAGCAGACCGGTGTCGACGTCGTAGACGAACCCGCCGACGACGGTCTCGGCCGGGATGAGCGGGTGGGTGCGGATCTTGGCGATGTCCTCGCGCAGGGCCTGCAGCTGGTCGGTGATGACACCGAAGCTCTGCCAGGAGGCGTCCTGGCCGGAGGAGGCCGAGACCCGCTCGCGGATCTCCTCCTCGGTGTGGCTGGCCATGGCGCAGCGGGTGTGCGGGACCACCAGGATCCGCTCCACCCCGAGGAGGTGGGTGCCCAGCACCAGCGCCTCCAGGGCCTGGGGCGTCACCCGTCCGCCCGGGTTGCGGAAGATCTTGGCGTCGCCGGGCGTGAGCCCGACCATGCCCAGCGGGTCGATGCGCGAGTCCATGCAGGTCACGATCGCGACGCCGGCATGGGCGACGCCGTCGAACCCGCTGAGGGCGAAGTCGGAGGCGAAGTCGCGGTTGGCGGCAAGGAGATCGTCGAAGTCGGCCACGAGCGCGAACCTAGCGGACGCCGCGAGGACAGGTCAGTGGCGGACGAGCATGTGGACGGTGGTGTTGCTCACCCGCCGGCGCGCAGCACGTCTGCGGGGCTGAAGGAGCGGGTCTGCGCGCCCCGGAAGACCACCAGGGCGCAGGCCGCCGCCAGCACGGCGCACACCGCTGCACCGGCGAAGACGGCGTGCTCCTGGGGGATGCCGGCGCCGGCGAGCAGGTCGCTGAACTCCTGGCAGCGGGTCTTGCCGTCGCACACCTCGCGCGCCGGCGGCATCGGATGGTCCTCCAGGTACGTGTAGTACCGGCGCAGCCCGATCGCGGTCAGCGCCGAGATCCCCACGAGCATGCCCACCATCCGGGCCACGACGACCATGGCGCTGGCCACGCCGTGCACGTCGTCGTCGGTGCTGGCCAGGATCGCGGCGTTGACCGGCGCGAGCGCGAGGCCGAACCCGAAGCCGCACAGGACCAGGGTCAGGTCGGAGTGGAACGATTCCAGGCTGGTGATGTCCCAGCGCGCCATCAGCACGAAGCCCACCGCCGCCATGACCATCCCCACCGCGGTGATGAGCCCGGCGCTGAAGCGACGCGTCAGGTAGCCGCCGACGACCGCTCCCACGGGCAGGGCGACGAGGAACCGCACGAGCTCCAGGGCCGCCATCAGCTGGGAGTCGCGATGCACGGTGGTGCGCGCGAAGAGCGGGATGTCGATCAGAGCCGCGATCAGCGCAGCCCCGATGAAGAAGCTGACCAAGATGGCGCCCCACGCCGGAGTACGGCGCAGGGCCCCGCGGGGGACGAGGGGGGACGGCGTACGGCGCAGGTGCACGACGAGGGCGAGCGTGGCGATCGCGGAGCCGGTGAGGTACCAGTAGCCCTGGTCGGCGAAGAGCTGGATCTTGGGATCGGCCGTCGCGAAGGCGAGGATCACCCCGCCGAGGGCCACCGCGAGGAACAGCGCACCACCGAGGTCGGCGTCCCGCATGCTGCGCACCCAGCTCGGTCCGTCGACGAGGGGGCGCCGGGCGGTGAAGCAGCGGACCACGAAGAGCAGGCCGGCCACCATCGCGGTCGCCCCGACCGGGGTCAGCCACCGCCCGTCGCCCGCGAACGGGATGAAGATCTGTCCCCAGGTCAGGTCGCGCTGAAGCTCCGACGGCTGCAGGAACACCAGCGCCCCGGCGGCGAGACAGATCAGGAGGAAGAGGGCGCCGAGGAGGTCGGGGGGTCTCGAGGCTCGCTTCGCTCGCACCTCGACCACCGAGGGATCTCGCTTCGCTCGCACCTCGACCACCGAGGGGTCCCGCAGGGCGTGGATGGCCGCGGCGAGGACCAGGCCGACGAGCAGGTTGATCACGAAGATCATCCGCCAGTCGGCGACGGCGAGGACGGCGGCACCGAACAGCGGCCCGATGACGCTGCCGATCTCCTGGACGGCGGAGACCACGCCGAGGGGTACGCCGCGGCGCTCGCGCGGGTACAGGTCGGCGACCAGCGCCAGGGTGGCGGGGACCAGGCCGCCGCCGCCGAGCCCTTGCAGGAACCGGCCGGCGACCATGCTCGGCATGTCGTAGGCGAGCGTCGTCACCAGCGAGCCCAGCGCGAAGACCACCAGGGCGGCGACCAGCACCGGCACCCGGCCGCGCAGGTCCGCGATCCGCCCGATCAGCGGCAGCATCGCGACGTAGCCCAGCAGGAACCCCGAGATGATCGGGGCGGCCCGCTGCAGCTCCTCGGTGGAGACGCCGACGGCGCCGACCATCTCGGGCAGCGCCAGCACGACGACGTAGGTGTCGGCGGCGGCGAACGCCACGGCTACCGCGGCCAGGCCGAGCAACCACCGCGGGGAGCGAGTCACGGCGCGGCGATGTCCTTCTCGGTGCCGTAGTCGTCGAACGTGAGGGTGTAGGTCATCGAGTCCGCGCCCTGGTAGAAGGCGCCGGTCAGCACGGCCGAGCGCAGCTCACCGGAGTCGGAGACCGTGTAGGTGACGTCGAAGTCGCCGGTGGAGCCCGGGATGATGTTCTTCACGACGGTCCCGGGGACCGTGCCGGAGTACTCGGTCAGGATCTCCTTGTTGCCCTCGCCCCCGCGGATGGACTCGCCCTTCTCGAGCCCCTCGGTCGCGGGCAGCAGCGAGGAGAAGCCCTTGTCGGGGCTCATCAGCTGCGCCGGGTCCGGCGCGCCGTACTCGCCGGGGTCGACCTCCTGCATGCCCGGGCTGAGCGGGATCTCGGCGTAGACCTTGCCGCCGACGGCGATCACCGGCACCTGGAACTGGCCGGCGGAGATCGAGACGTCGATGGTGCCGTCGAAGGCCGGCGCGTGCGTGCCGACGCCCTCGGCGGCGAGGATGCCGGTCACGCCGTCGGGCAGGTCGCTGGTCTCGAGGGTGATCATCACGCCGGCGGTGTCGTCCAGCTCCGCCTTGGCCGAGGCCAGGACCTCCTCCGGGGGACGGTCCTCGGAGCCGCCGCCCTCGTCGCTGTCACCGCCGCAGGCGGTGAGGGCGAGCAGGAGGGCAGGGACGGCCAACGCGGCCAGGCGGGAACGCATGCGGTCAGCCTTCCACATCGCTGTCGGCCGGTACGCCGATCCGCGCGGACAGCGGGCCCGCGCAGGCGGCGATCGGCTGGGAGCCGGGCAGACCGGACCCGTCGCGGCGACCGTTGGCCTCCGGCAGCTCGACCGGCGCACCGCTGGCTGCGGCGGCGCGAGCCGGGGCGACGCCGGCCCACGCGAAGACCAGGGTGTCCTCGCCCTTGAGGAACCGGTGGCAGCGCACCCCGCCGGTGGCGCGGCCCTTGGCGGGGTACTCGGTGAACGGCGTGACCTTCACCAGCCCCGGCTCGGTGCCGGGCAGCGCCGTGGAGGAGCCGGAGGCGGTGACCACGACCGAGTGCTCGGGGTCGTCGACGACGCCGAACCATGCGACCGCCTCGTCCCCGGCCAGCCGGACGCCGGCGATCCCGCCGCCGCCGCGCCCCTGGGGCCGGACGGCGTCGGCACCGAAGTGCAGGAGCTGGGCCGCGGTGGTGATGAAGCACAGCGTTTCGGCTCCGGTGCGCAGCTGCACCGCGCCGACGACCTCGTCGCCGTCCTCGAGGCGGATGACCTCCCACTCGTCCTTGCCCAGGACCTCGGGGTTGACCCGCTTGACGATGCCCTTGCGGGTGCCGAGCGCGAGACCGGGGCCGTCGGCGGTCAGGGTGCACAGCCCCAGCGCGCGCTCGCCCGGGCCGAGGGGCAGCACCTCGCTCAGCGGCAGCCCGCCCTGCAGGTTGGGGTCGTTGGCCGACGCGGGGATGGCGGGCAGGTCGAGCACGCCCAGGCGCAGCACGCGGCCGGCCGAGGTCAGCACGCCGATCTCCCCGCGGGCCGTCGTCGCCACCGCGGAGACCACCACGTCGTGGTTGGTGCGCGCGCCGCCGGAGCCGACCGGCTCGGCGCTCGAGGTGCGGGCGAGCAGGCCGCTGGCCGACATCAGCGCGAAGCACGGGTCGTCGGGCACCTCGAGGGAGACCGAGGCGGCGGTGACGGTCGTCCCGGCCGACTCGAGCAGGACGGTGCGGCGCGGGGTGCCGTAGGTCTTGGCGACCTCGGCCAGCTCGTCGCCGACGACCTTGCGCAGCAGCTTCTCGTCGCCCAGGATCGCGTCGAGCTCCTCGATCTCGCGGCGCAGCTCCTCCTGCTCCTTCTCCAGCTCGATCCGGCTGAAGCGCGTGAGCCGGCGCAGCTGCATCTCCAGGATGTAGTCGGTCTGCGCCACGGTCAGGTCGAAGACCGACATCAGCCGCTCCCGGGCGGTGGCGGTGTCGTCGCTGGTGCGGATGACCTGGATGACCTCGTCGATGTCGAGCAGCGCGACCAGCAGGCCGTCGACGAGGTGCAGGCGGTCGGCGCGCTTGTTGCGGCGGAACTGCGAGCGACGGCGTACGACGTCGTAGCGGTGCTGCAGGAAGACCTCGAGCATCTCCTTGAGCCCCAGCGTGCGGGGCTGTCCGTCGACGAGCGCGACGTTGTTGATGCCGAAGGAGTCCTCCATCGGGGTCTGGCGGTAGAGCTGCTCGAGCAGGGCCTCCGGCACGAAGCCGTTCTTGACCTCGATCACCAGGCGCAGCCCGTGCTCGCGGTCGGTGAGGTCCTTCATGTCGGAGATGCCCTGCAGCTTCTTGCCCTGCACCAGCGTCTTGATCCGCTCGATGACCTTCTCGGTGCCGACGCCGTAGGGCAGCTCGGTCACCACGATGCCCTTGCGGCGCCCGATGGTCTCGACGCGCGCGCTGGCGCGCATCTTGAACGTGCCCCGTCCGGTCTCGTAGGCGTCGCGGATGCCGTCGAGACCGACGATCTTGCCGCCGGTGGGCAGGTCGGGACCGGGGATGAACCGCATCAGGTCGTCGATGGTGGCCTTGGGGTGGGTGATCAGGTGACGCAGCGCCTGGACGACCTCGACCAGGTTGTGCGGGGCGCAGTTGGTGGCCATGCCGACGGCGATGCCGGTGGTGCCGTTGACGACCAGGTGCGGGATCGCGGCCGGCAGGACCGACGGCTCCATCTCGCGGGAGTCGTAGTTGGGCTTGAAGTCGACGGTGTCCTCGTCGATGGAGGCGGTCATCGCGACGGCGGCGGGCGCCATGCGGCACTCGGTGTAGCGCATGGCCGCGGGGGAGTCGTCCGGGGAGCCGAAGTTGCCGTGGCCGTCGACCGTGGGCAGGCGCAGCGAGAACGGCTGGGTCATGCGCACCAGGGCGTCGTAGATGGCGCCGTCGCCGTGGGGGTGCAGGCGACCCATCACCTCGCCGACCACACGGGCGCTCTTGACGTGCCCGCGGTCGGGGCGCAGGCCCATCTCGTTCATCGTGTACAGGATCCGGCGCTGGACCGGCTTGAGACCGTCGCGCGCGTCGGGCAGGGCCCGGGAGTAGATGACGGAGTAGGCGTACTCGAGGAACGAGGAGCGCATCTCGTCCCCGACGTCGATGTCGAGGATGTGCTCCTCGAAGTCGTCGGGGAGCGGGGGCTGGGGACTACGACGTGCCATGCGGGCATTGTCCCCCGCGTCTCGCGGCCACCTGGAGGTGGCACGCCGTACACCCGCGACGGGATAGATTGCGCAGCGTGAGCGCCGAGACGACCGAGGAGACGATCGTGGCGAGCGCGCCTCGTCACTGGGAGGCCGACGTCCTCCTGCGCGACGGGCGGACCGCGCACATCCGGCCCATCCAGCCGGAGGACGCCGACCTGCTGGTCGAGTTCTACGCGCGGGTCTCGGACCAGTCCAAGTACTACCGCTTCTTCAGCCCGATGCCGACGCTCTCGGAGCGCGACGTGAAGCGCTTCACCCGGGTCGACCACCAGAAGCGGGTGGCCCTGGTGCTCATGCTGCAGGGCCAGATGATCGCGGTGGGACGCTTCGACGTCGTCGCTCCCGGGGAGGCGGAGGTGGCCTTCCTGGTCGAGGACCGCCACCACGGCCGCGGGATCGCCCAGCTCCTCCTCGAGCACCTGGCGCAGGCCGGGCGCGAGCGCGGCGTCGAGCGGTTCACGGCCGAGGTGCTGCCCGACAACCACCGGATGATCCAGACCTTCCGCGACGCCGGCTACCGCATCGCCAGCGAGTACGAGGAGGGGGTCCTGATGCTGGAGTTCTCCATCGACCCCACCGAGACCGCCATCGGGGTCATGCGCGGGCGCGAGCACCGCGCGGAGGCCGCGTCGATCGAGCGGTTCTTCAACCCGCGCTCGGTCGCGGTCATCGGCGCCAGCCGCCGCCAGGACACGATCGGCCAGACGCTGGTGCGCAACCTCGTGACCGGCGACTTCACCGGCCGCGTGTACGTCGTCAACCAGAGCGCCTCGGCGGTCTCCGGGATGCCGGCGTACAAGTCGGTGGGGGAGATCCCCGACGACGTGGACGTCGCGATCGTCGCCGTGCCGGCCGACGCCGTCGAGGACGTCGTCCTGGACTGTGCCGCCAAGGGCGTGCACGGGCTGATCGTCGTGTCCTCGGGCTTCGCGGAGACCGGCGACGAGGGCCGCAAGCGCCAGCGCCGCCTCGTCGGTCTGTCCCGCTCCTACGGGCTGCGCCTGATCGGGCCCAACTGCCTGGGCGTCATCAACACCGACCCGGCGGTGTCGGTCAACGCGTCGCTGTCCTCGGTGATGCCGGCGCGCGGGCGCGCGGGGTTCTTCTGCCAGTCCGGTGCGCTCGGCTCGGCGATCCTGGAGAAGGTGAAGAACCGCGGCCTGGGGCTCTCCACGTTCGTCAGCGCCGGCAACCGCGCCGACGTGTCCGGCAACGACCTGCTGCAGTACTGGGAGGAGGACGACTCCACCGAGGTCGTCCTGCTCTACCTCGAGTCGATCGGAAACCCGCGCAAGTTCTCACGGATCGCCCGGCGGGTCTCGCTGCGCAAGCCGATCATCGCGGTGCGCTCCGGGCGCACCACCCAGGGCGTCCCGATGGGTCACTCGGTACGCCGGATCGCGGCGCCGCCCCAGGCGGTGGACGCGATGTTCCGCCAGGCCGGGGTGATCCAGGTGGACACGCTCGAGGAGATGTTCGACGTCGCCCAGCTGCTGGCCCACCAGCCGCTGCCGCGCGGTCGCCGGGTCGCGGTGGTGGGCAACTCCGACGCGCTCGGGCTGCTGGCCGTCGACGCCGCGGTCTCGGTGGGCCTGGTGGTCAACAAGTCGGTCGCCCTGGGCGCCGAGGCCACCGCCGACGACTTCGAGGACGCCCTCGACGCGGCCATCGACGACCCGGACATCGACTCGGTGATCGCGGTCTACATCCCGCCGCTCAACGTCTCCGGCGAGGACGTCGCCAACGTGCTGGCCGCCGTGGGCGAGCAGTCCGACAAGCCGCTGGTGTCCTCGTTCCTGGGCGCCGAGGGCGTGCCGGAGCTGCTGCGGGTGCCCGACGTGGCCGGCTCCACCGCCGGGCGCGGCTCGGTGCCGTCGTACCCAGCGGTCGAGGCGGCGGTGCGCGCCCTCGCCCGGGTCGTCGACTACGCCGTGTGGCTGCGCACCCCCGACGGGTCCGTGCCCGACCCCGCCGAGGTCGACCTGGCCGGCGCCCGTCGCCTGGTCACCGAGGCGCTCGCCGCGCACCCCGAGGGGGTGGCCCTCGAGACGGAGCAGACCGCCGAGCTGCTGGCGGCCTACGGCATCGACCTGTGGGAGTGCCGCCGGGTCGCCACCCTGAGCGAGGCGCAGGCCGCGGGGCACGAGCTCGGCTGGGACGTCGTGCTCAAGGCCACCTCGCACCCGCTGCGCGAGCGCCCCGACCTCGCGCACGTGTGGCGCAACATCGACAACCGTGACGAGATGCTGGATGCCTGGACCACGCTCACCGAGCTGGTCGGGGACCCGGCGTCGGCCGGCTTCGTGGTGCAGAGGAACGCCCCTCCCGGCGTCCCGGTGTCCATCCGCAGCATCGAGGACCCGCTCTTCGGTCCGGTCGTGTCGTTCGGCATCTCGGGCCCGATCATCGAGCTGCTGGCCGACAAGTCGTACCGGATCCCGCCCCTGGGCGTGCGCGATGCCGCCTCGATGGTGCGCGAGATCAAGAGCTCGCCGATGCTCTTCGGCTACCGCGGCGCCGACGTGGTCGATGTCGAGGAGATCGAGCGGCTGATCTCCCGCGTCGCCCAGCTGCAGAACGACCTGCCGCAGGTCAGCGCGTTGGAGCTGGCCCTGGTCCTGGTCGGCACGTCGGGGGCTAGCGTCCTCACCGCCACCGCGCGGGTGGACCCGGTGACCGACCCGCGCTCGGACCTCTTCGTCCGGCGGATGCCCGAGCTGCCCGGCGACACCGTGGCCAGCTGACCCCTCGTGACAGACTGACCGCATGCGCAGCACCCGCACCGAAGACCGCGACCACACCCTGGAGCTCCGCGAGGCCATCGACCGCACGGGCTACTACCCCGAGGTCGTGGCGGACGGCGTCGAGGCGGCGGTCGCGGGGGAGCACGTGGTGTCCTTCTACGTCCACCACGAGCCGACGTTCGAGCGCGACGAGGTACGCCGCCACCAGAGCGTCATCGTGCTGACGCCCTCGCGGCTGATCCTCGCTCACACCGACGAGCACGCCGGCGACGACCTGCTGCCCGAGCCCTACACGTCCACCTCCACCGAGGCGATCGCGCTCTCGGCGGTGAAGTCCGTCGTGGTCACCCGGATGACGGCCAACCCGACCTCGGGCCCGACGCCTCCGGCCGAGGCCGTCATGACCATCGGCTGGGGCGGCGTCAGCCGCATCGACCTGGAGCCGGCCGGCTGCGCGGACCCCGACTGCGACGCCGACCACGGCTACACCGGCGTCCTGGCCTCCGACGACTTCTCGCTGCGCGTCAGCGCCGCCGCCGACGGCGGCGAGGCGGTCGCCGGCCTGCTCTCCTTCGCCGAGTCCCTGTCCGCGCGCACCCACGCCGGGTGAGCGCGTTCCACGAGCCGGCCTACGGCCAGCGCTCGCTGGGCGACGTCGTCCCGGCCGTGGCGGCCGCGCTCGGCGTGCCGCACGCCGCGGAGCCGACCGGGCTGGTGCTGCCCGACGCCGCGTCGTACGTGGTGTTCCTGATCGACGGCCTCGGCGCCCGCCTGCTCGAGCGCTACGCGCACGCCGCGCCGTACCTCTCGAGCCTGCTGGCCGGCCAGGAGCCGGCGACCGCGGGCGTCCCCTCGACGACGGCCACGAGCCTCACCTCGCTCGGCACCGGCCTCGGTCCCGGGGCGCACGGCCTGGTGGGGTTCACCTCGCGCGTGCCGGGCACCGGTCGCCTGCTCAACGCGCTGGCGTGGGACCAGGACGTCGACCCGCGCGAGTGGCAGCCGCACCAGACGGCGTTCGGGCGGCTGCAGGCGGCCGGCGTGCCGGTCACGACCGTCAACAAGCGCGAGTTCCGCGACAGCGGGCTGACCGTCGCCGCCCACCGGGGCTCGGAGTACGTCGGCGCCGACAAGGTGGGGGAGCGGATCGCCGCGGCGGTCGCGGCCTGCGCGGTGCGGCCGTCGCTGACCTACCTCTACGACGGCGACCTCGACTGGACCGGTCACCGCTGGGGCGTGCGGTCGAGCCAGTGGCTGATGCAGCTGTCGATGATCGACGCCGAGGCCGAGCAGCTGCGGGAGGCGCTGCCCGGCCACACCCGGCTGCTGGTCCTCGCCGACCACGGCATGGTGGACTCGCCGACCGAGGACCGCACCGACGTCGACGAGCACCTCGAGCTGCGCGACGGGGTGGCGCTGCTCGGCGGCGAGGCGCGCTTCCGGCACCTGTACTGCCAGCGCGGCGCCGTGGACGACGTGGTCGGCACCTGGCGCGAGCACCTCGGCGACCGCGCGGAGGTGCTGACCCGCGACAGCGCCATCGCCCGCGGCTGGTTCGGGCCGGTCGCCCCGCTGGTGCTGCCCCGCCTCGGCGACGTCGTCGTCGCCAGCCGGGGCGAGCACGCCGTCATGTCGTCGGTCGACTTCGCCTACGAGACCACGCTGGTCGGCCTGCACGGCTCCCTGACCGAGGACGAGATGCTGATCCCGCTCGTCGTCGACTGAGCCGTCGCGCAGCTCAGTCCCGGCTCGCGTCCACCTGTGCGGTGAAGTCGAGCAGGGTGTCGGCGAGCGCCTGGGGTGCCTCCTGGGCGACCAGGTGCCCGACTCCCGGGAGGTGCGCCGTGGAGAGCCCGGCCGCGCGGACCTGCCGGAACGTGGCCTCGGTGAAGGGGCTGCTGACGGCGTCGACGGCCAGGACCGGCACGGTGAGCGGGGCGGCCTCGGCCAGCGCCCTGGTGCGACCGGCGTCGGCGAACAGCGACCGGTAGAGCCCGGCGGTCCCGCGCCAGGCGTTCGGGCGGGTGTAGGTCCGCTCGTACTCCGCGGCGTCGGCCTCGGTCACGACGCCGGGGACGGTCATGACCGACCAGGCCCAGTCGAGGACCTCACGCTCGTGGCCCGGGAGCAGCATCTCGGGGATGCCCGGCGCCCCGAGCATCCCGGCGTGCCAGGATCCCCCGTGGTTGACGTCGGCGAGCGACTCGAGCCCGAAGCCGGCCAGGGTGGTCTCGACCGCCACCAGGCTGGCTACGTCGTCCGGGTGGCGGGCCGCGAGCTGGAAGCCGACCCCACCGCTGATGTCCTGGACCAGGAGGTGGACCGGCCCGACCCCGAGGTGCCGCACGAGCTGGTGCAGGTCCTCGACGAACTCCGCCTCCTCGTAGCTCCCCTCGGCGTTGCCCGAGTCGCCGAACCCGCGCAGGTCGACGGCGCTCACGCGGTGTGCGGGGGCCAGCATCGGGATCAGCCGGTGGAACGTCCACCAGGTCTCCGGCCAGCCGTGCACCAGCAGGATCGGCGATCCGGCGGAGCCGGCGGAGACGTGGTGCAGGCGCGTCCCGTTGAGGTCGGTGAGGTGGTGGGTCACCTCGGGGATGGTCGCGCCGGGAGCGGCGGTGGGGGGCATGGGGACTCCAGCAGGACTAGACAACGTGGTTGTCCTTCACGATAGACAACACGGTTGTCTTATTCAAGGTGGATCGTATGCTCTGCCGCATGTCCCGATCCGGCGCCGACCTCGCGCTGCTCCTGCTGGGCGGCTTCCGGGCGCTGGCCGACCAGGCGACCGAGGAGCTGGCGGCCCGGGGCTATGAGGACGTCCGTCCGGTCCACGACTTCGCCCTCCAGGCGATCCTGTCCGGCGCCGACACCGCCTCCGAGCTCGGCCGGCGGATGTCGGTCACCAAGCAGGCGGCGGCCAAGACGCTCGCGGTCCTGGAGGAGCGGGGGTACGTCGTGCGGGAGCCCGACCCGGCCGACCGGCGGCGCCTGAGCCTGCACGTCACCGAGCGCGGCCTGGCCATGCTGCGCGAGGGCGAGGCGATCTTCGACGAGCTCCGCGCGCGGTGGGAGGCCCAGGTCGGCGCCGGCACGCTCGGCGAGGTCGAGCGCGCGCTGCGTCAGCTGCTGGGCACCCAGACCGTCCGCCTCGACTCGCCCGGCTGGGCCGCGCAGGGGCTCGAGTGGTAGCCGCCGCTCAGCCGAAAGGCAGCGGCTCCGCTGCCAGGCTCACGGCGTGCGCGCGGGCGGCCGTCAGCCGGCGCCGGTGGTGCTGGCGGCACAGGACCTCGTAGGACACCTCGGCCGGCTCCCCGGCGACGGCCTCCTCCGGCTGCTCGACGTCGCCGACGACGATGACGTCGCCCTCGACGACCATGACTCCGTCCTCGGTGCGGGCGTTGTGGGTGGCCCGCTTGCCGCACCAGCACAGGGTCTCGACCTGGAGCACGTTCATTCGGTCGGCCAGCTCGACGAGGCGGGCGCTGCCCTCGAACAACGCGGTGCGGAAGTCGGTGAGGATCCCGAACGCGAAGACGTCGATCTGCAGCTCGTCGACGATCTTGGCGAGCTGGTCGACCTGGGAGCGGGTGTAGAACTGGGCCTCGTCGCAGATCAGGTAGTCGATCCGGCCGCCCTGGGTGAGCGCGTCCACGACATAGCGCCAGAAGTCGAAGTCCCGCGCCACCTCGATGGCCTCGTGGGCCAGGCCCAGGCGGCTCGAGAGCGTGGCCGCGCCGGCGCGGTCCAGGGTGCTGAAGATCCGCCCCTGCCGACCGCGTACCGCGTGGTTGTGGTTGGTCTGGAGCGCCAACGTGCTCTTGCCCGAGTCCATGGTCCCGGTGAAGAAGTGCAGTTCCGCCACGCGGCGCATCCTGTCACGCGGGCGGGGCGGTGATCTCCCACAGGTGCCCATCGGGGTCCGCGAACGTCCCGGTGTAGCCCCAGGGCTGCTGCACGGCGGCGCTCACCACCTCGCCGCCGGCGGCCGCGACGTCCGCGAGGAGGGCGTCGACGGCGGCCTGCGAGTCCACGGCCAGGCTCACGAGGCACTCCACGGTGCCGCGCGGTGCCGTCGTACGGCCTGCCGTGACCCAGCCGAACCCCCCGGTCGGGATGAGCATGACGTGCAGCCCGTCGTTCACGGCCACCTGCAGCGGCTCAGGGACGCCGTCGTCGGCGGGCTCGCCCGGGGTGGCGAACCCGAGGGCGGTGAAGAAGGCGTGTGCCCGCGGACGGTCCTCGGTGGGCACGGACAGGGTGACTCGGTGGGTGCTCATGGAGACCGGACCGTCGGTGGCGCCCCGAATCATCGGACCCGGCACGATGGGCCCATGACCTCCCCGCTGATCTCGACCTTGGAGCTGCAGGCCCGGCTGGGCGACAGGCCGGGGGACCTGACCCTGCTCGACGTCCGCTACCGCCTGGGCGGGCCCTCCGGCCCCGAGGAGTACGCCGCCGGCCACCTGCCCGGCGCCGTCTACGTCGACCTCGACACCGTCCTCGCTTCGCCGGCGGGCAGCGGCGGGCGGCACCCGCTGCCGGACCCGGACGCCTTCGAGGCGGCGATGCGCGGCCTCGGCGTCCGCGACGACCGACCCGTCGTCGTCTACGACGACTGGTCGGCGCACGCCGCGGGACGGGCCTGGTGGCTGCTGAGGTTCCACGGGCACCCGGACGTGCGGGTGCTCGACGGCGGGCTGGCGGCCTGGGTCGCCGACGGGGGAGAGGTGGAGACCGGCCCGGTGTCGCCGGTCCCCGGCGACTTCACCCGCTCGGAGCAGCCCGCGATGGCGGCGGTGGCCGCCGACGCAGTGCTCGGCGTCGACGTCCTGGTCGACGCCCGGGCGGCCGAGCGCTACCGCGGCGAGGTGGAGCCGATCGACCCGGTCGCCGGGCACATCCCCGGGGCCGTCAACGTCCCGACGTCGCGCAACCTCACCCCGGACGGGCGCTTCCGCAGTCCCGAGGAGTTGCGTGCGATCTACGCCGCGGTCGGCGCAGTCCCGGGCGCCGACGTGGCGGCGTACTGCGGCTCCGGCGTCACCGCCACCCACGACCTGATCGCGATGGAGGTCGCCGGCATCCGCGCCGCCCTCTACCCCGGCAGCTGGAGCGGCTGGGTCACCGACCCCACGCGTCCGGTCGAGCGCTCGGCCTCCCGGTAGCCGGGGACGTGAGCGGGCTCACGGGGCGGCCACCTATTTGGGCGAGGTCCCGGCGAGGGTGGCGGGGCACCGGAGAAGCACCACGGCGAGCAGCGCATGGGGGGCCACCGACCCGTCGAAGACGGGCACTGTCAGGCGCTTCGCCGTTCCTTTGAAGGGGAACACATGTCGACCACCACCAGCAACCACGTGCACCAGGCAGAGCGCACCACGGGCACGCGCCGGGTCAGCACCGAGACCAAGGCATCGTTCAAGACGACCGAGCTGATCGCCTACGTCGCGGCCGTCCTCGGAGTCCTCATCGCCTCCGCCGTCGTCGACGTCACCGACTTCGGGGCGCAGGAGGCGTGGTTCTACGTCACCCTGCTCACCATCGGCTACATGGTGAGCCGCGGCCTGGCCAAGTCCGGCAGCCGCGACTTCTACGACGACAACCAGCGCGACCACTGACCGTCGCTGTGCGGCCCCGGCTCCTCGTCCTCGAGGGGCCGGGGCCGTTCGCTGCCTGACCCCCTAGGAGCCCACGATGTTCTTGTTCTTCAACAACCGCCTGGGCTGCGCCGGCTCGCTGCTGGTGTCGCTCGCCCTCAGCGCCGTGCTGTTCCTGGTTCTCGTGCTCATCAACCGCTGACCCGTCCCAAAGTATGTGACGGGTCAGCGGTGGGCCGGGGCTACTGGTCGCTGCCGCCGAACATGATCTCGTCCCAGCTCGGGACCGAGGCGCGGCCGCGCTTCTTGGGCTTGCGGCTAGGCGGCTCGTCGGCGGCGGGGCCCGCCTCCGGCTCGTGGGCGACGGCGGCCTCGGCGGCCTGCTCGCGCAACGCCGGGTCGTCGGATGCGGGGGAGTCGTCGAGGAACGCCTCGACCGGTGTCTCGGAGCCGAGCGCGGCCGGCTCGTCGTCCTTGAGCAGCTCCAGCACGTCGTCGCCGAGCGGCAGCTCGTCGGCGGGTACGGCGCTCAGGCGGCGCGAGCGGGCCTGCCGCAGGTCGTCGCGGGGCTCCGCGGCGGCGGGCGTCTCCGCGACCGCCTCGCCGACGAGCCAGCGCGCGTCCTCGTTGTCCAGGAGCACGTAGCTGCCGGGGACGTCGTAGGTGAGCTCTGCGGTGCCGCTGCGGCGCAGTGTCGTGAAGGTCGCCCGCAGGGCCCAGCGACCGTCCTCGCGGCGCCAGGCGTCCCACTCGACGGTCTCGGGGTCGACGTTGAGCGAGTGCAGGTGGGCCTCGACGGCGTCGCCGAGGATGCGGGCGCCGCCCTCGCCGGACCCGCGGCGCACCGAGGAGCGCTGGGCACGCTGCGCGACGTGCTCCCGCTCGGCGAGCACCGGGCCGGCGTAGACCATAATCCGCTCGACGCTCGTCTGGGCGGACTGCGCGACCGCCTCGGGTGACTCGCCGGCGCGGATCCGGGCCTGGATGTCGCGGGGGCGGAGGGATGAGTCCATCTGAATCTCCAACTGGCCGAGGCGAGAGGCGTCGCCGCGGAGTGCGGCCCGGAGGCTCTGGTCGATGTCGAGCGTGAACTCCGCACCCGCGTCGCTGACCAACAGGAGGCGCTTCCCGTCGTCGCTCACTCCAGCGAGCGTGAGGTGCGCCATGAGATCAGCTTCCTGGGGTCCTGCGGGTGGGTGGGGACGAGCCTTCGGTTGGGCCGAGCCTACGCCAGCGAAGGTGGTCGGCCCGGTCATCCCTCGGCGTGCCCGGACGCAAAAAATGTGAGGGATGCGACCACTAGGCTGCAGGAGTGCCCGGCACCCTCGTGAGCATCGACCTGGTGGGGATCTTCGTCTTCGCGATCTCCGGTGCCCTGGTCGGGGTCCGCAAGGAGCTCGACGTGTTCGGGGTCCTCGTGCTGGCCGGGACGACCGGCCTCGGCGGCGGGTTTCTGCGCGACGTCCTCATCAACGCCGCGCCGCCCGCCGCGCTGGCCGACTGGCGCTATCTGATGGTCCCGGTCGCCGCCGGCCTTCTCACCTTCGCCTACCACCCGCTGATCGGGCGGATGGAGAACATGATCAACGTCTTTGACGCCTTCGGCCTGGCGCTGTTCTGCGTCACCGGCGCGACGAAGGCCCTGGAGTACGGGCTCGGGCCGGTGCCCGCCGCGCTCATGGGGATGCTCACCGGCATCGGCGGCGGGATGATGCGCGATGTTCTCGCGGGTCGGGTGCCGGTCGTCTTCCGGGCGGAGCTCTACGCCACCCCCGCCCTCGCCGGCGCCGCGATCGCCGTGGGCGGCACCTCCGCCGACCTGCCGACGCCGGCCGTGGCCCTCGCCGGCGCCGGGGTGTGCCTGGTCTGGCGGCTGCTCGCCATGTGGCGAGGCTGGCACGCCCCGATGCCCTCGGGGCCTGCCAGCGTGTAGCCCGAGCGGGACGAGAGCCCGGTCAGGGCCCGAGCACGCGCCGCAGGTAGCCGTTGGCGAAAACCCGGTCCGGGTCCAGCCGGTCGCGCATCGCGAGGAACTCCTCGAAGCGCGGGTACAGCGGCGCCAGCCCGTCGGCCTGCCGGGTGTGGACCTTGCCCCAGTGGGGGCGACCGCCGTGGGCGCGCATGACCTGCTCCATCAGCGTGAAGTACGCCGTGTGGTCGGCGCGCCGGTGGGTGTGGAAGGCCAGGTAGAACGAGTCGCGCCCGCTCGCGGTCGACAGCGGGATGTCGTCGGCGGGGGCGACCCGGATCTCCACGGGGAAGCTCACGGTCAGGTCGGAGGCGTCCAGCGCGGCCCGCGCCTCGCGCAGCGCCGACAGGCCGGCCTCGCGCGGCACGGCGTACTCCATCTCCCGGAAGACCACGTCGCGCTGGGCGACGAAGACCCGGTGGGCGACGTCGGAGTAGGTGCGCGCGCCGAGGAGGCGGGCGTTGACGCGGTTCATCGGCGGGATCACCCGCGGGACCAGGTTGGCCGCGGCGGTGAGGGCGCCGAAGGCCTTGTTGGCGAGCAGCTCGTCGTCGAACCAGGCGCGCAAGCGCGGCAGCGGCTGGGCCTCGGAGAGGTCGGCGTCGAGGCGGTCGTTGCGCTTGGTGAGCATCCGGTCGCTGTGCGGGAACCAGTACATGTCCACGTGGTGGCTCTCGGCGGCCATCTGGTCGAAGCCGGCCAGCGCCTCGTCCCAGTGCATCGGCTGCTCGGTCGCCTCCAGCAGGAAGAGCGGCTCGACCCGGAAGGTCACCGTCGTGAGGATCCCGAGGGCGCCGAGCCCGACTCGCGCGACGGCGAGGACATCGGGGTTCTCGCTCTCGGTGGCGCGCAGCACCTCGCCGGTGCCGGTGACCAGCTCCAGGCCGACGACCTGCGAGGCCAGGCCGGCAACGACGCCGCCGGTGCCGTGGGTGCCCGTGGAGATGGCGCCGGCCAGGGTCTGCTCGGCGACGTCGCCCATGTTGTGCAGGCTCAGCCCCAGGGCCTCGAGGCCGGCGTTGAGGTGCTTGAGCTGGGTGCCCGCCAGGGCGGTCACGGTCATGGCGTCCCGGTCGACCGCGACGATCCCGGTGAGGCCCTGGGGGCGCAGCATGGTGTGCTCGGGGGCCGCGACCGCGGTGAAGCTGTGGCCGGTGCCGACCATCTTCACGGTGGTGCCCTCCGCGCGCGCCCGCTCGACGGCGGCGACGACGGACCCCACGTCGGCCGGGGTCGCCTCGCGCTCCGGGCGCGCGGTCACGAGGCCGGACCAGTTCTGCCACTCAGTCATGGGACATCACGGGGCTCACCGTAGTGGGCTCGCTCGTGCGGATGGCCTGGGCGGCGAGGACGGCCAGCGCGCCGCCGACGACGGGCACCAGGTAGGCCGCGGCGGCGCCACGGCTGTCGATGAGCACCCCCGCGAGGGCGGCTCCGGGAGCGACGCCGGCCACCAGGCCGGTCTGCAGCAGGGCCATGCCCTCGGTGATCCGCGCCGCCGGCACCACCTGCTCGCACAGCGACATCGTGGAGATGAGCGTGGGCGCGACGGCGAACCCCGCGACGAACAGCACCGCCCCCATGACGACCAGCGAGTCGATGAAGGTGAGGGGGGCCATCACCAGGGCCATCGCGAGGGTGCCCCACCGCAGCCGGTACGCCGGTCCGCGCCGCCAGGCGACGGCGCCGCTGAGGACGCCCGCGATCAGGCTGCCCGCGGCCCAGAGGGCGAGCAGCGCGCCGGCGTACGCCTTGGCGTCCTGCTCCTCGGCGAAGGCGACCGTGGCGACCTCGGCGGCGCCGAAGAGCACCCCGAGCATCGTGGAGACCACGCCCAGCGGCGCCAGCACCCGCCACGGCATCCGGGGCCGCTCGGATCGATCCGCGGTGGGCAGGTGCGGCGGCGGCTCCGTGCTGCGCTGAGCCGCGAACGCGTAGGTGCCCAGGACCCCGACCACGAGCGCCGTCGTGAGCCCGGCGACGGGGTGGATCGCGGTGGCCAGCACGGTGACCAGGATCGGCCCGACGATGAACACCGCCTCGTCGGCGACGGCCTCCAGCGCGAAGGCGGTCTGCAGCTCCTGGGGGTCGCGGGCGACGTAGGACCACCGGGCCCGCACGCAGCTGCCGACCGACGGCAGCGACGCTCCGGCGAGGACCGCCAAGGCGTAGGTCAGCACCGTCGGCCAGTCCGACTCCACCGACCACATCAGCAGCGCCAGCGCCACGCCCCAGACGCTGACGACCACGGGCAGCACGCGCGACTGCCCCAGGCGGTCCACCAGCTTGCCCTGGAGGACCGCGAAGAGCGCGTTGGCCAGCAGGTGCGCGGCCGAGACCGCCCCGGCGACCCCGTACGAGCCCGACGCGTCCTCGACGAGCAGGACGATGCCGAGCCCGACCATCGAGATCGGCAGCCGCGCGACCAGTCCGGTGGCGCTGAACAGGGCGCTCCCCGGCTTGGTGAGGATCTGGCGGTAGGTGTTGAGCATGGCCCGTGAACGATAGATCCATACGATGGGGGAGTGCCCAATCCAGATGCCTCCCCGTACGACGCCCTGCTCCTCGTCTCGTTCGGCGGCCCCGAGGCGCCGGACGAGGTCGTGCCGTTCCTGGAGAACGTGACCCGGGGACGCGGGATCCCGCGCCAGCGGCTGGAGGCCGTGGGGGAGCACTACTTCCTGCTGGGCGGCCGCTCGCCGATCAACGACCTCAACCGTGACTTGATGGCCGCCATCGAGGCCGACCTCCGGGCTGCCGGCATCGACCTGCCGGTCTACTGGGGCAACCGCAACTGGGACCCCTACCTGCGCGACACGCTGGCGCAGATGGCGGCCGACGGGGTGACCCGTGCCGCCTGCTTCGTGACCAGCACCTACTCGTCGTGGTCCAGCTGCCGGCAGTACCGCGAGAACCTCTACGACGCCGTCGACGGCCTCGAGGGCGCTCCGGCGCTGGACAAGCTGCGTCACTACTTCAATCACCCGGGGTTCCTGGAGCCCATGGTCGACGCCACGCTCGCGGCGCTCGCGGACCTGCCCGAGGACGTCCGTGCCGGCGCCCACCTCGCGTTCGTCACCCACTCGATCCCGGAGACCATGAGCGAGACCAGCGGCCCCGACGGGGGCGCGTACGTCGACCAGCACCTCAGCGCCGCGGAGGAGGTCGCGCGGCAGGTGGCCGAGACCACCGGCATCGCGCACCCGTGGCGGCTCGTCTACTGCTCGCGCTCCGGCTCGCCCGAGACGCCCTGGCTGGAGCCGGACGTCAACGACCACCTGCGCTCGCTGCACGAGGACGGCGCACCGGCGGTGGTGCTCGTGCCCAGCGGCTTCGTCTCCGACCACATGGAGGTCGTCTACGACCTCGACACCGAGGCGCTGGCGACGGCGCGCGACCTGGGCCTGCCGGCCCGCCGGGCCGCGACGGCGGGCACCGACCCGCGCTTCGTGGCCATGGTCCGCGACCTGCTCCTCGAGCGCGCCGCCGCCGAGCGGGGCGAGGCCGTGGTCCGCAACGCCGTGGGCCGCCTGGGCGCCAGCTGGGACCGCTGCCCGGTGGGCTGCTGCGCGAACCCCCGCGCGGATCGCCCGGCACTCTGTGGCGAGAGGGGCGACGCGTGACGACCCGTCCCGAGCCGGCCGCGCTGGCAGACCTGGCCGACCTGGCCGACCTGGCGCTGGAGACCGCCCGCCTCGCCGCCGAGCTGGTCCGGGGGCGCCAGGCGGCGGGCGTCAGCGTGGCCGCCACCAAGTCCAGCAACATCGACATCGTCACCGAGGCCGACCACGCCTCCGAGGCCCTGATCCGCGACACCATCCGTGCCCGGCGCCCGGCCGACGCGTTCCTGGGCGAGGAGGGCGAGGCCGAGGCCGGCACCACCGGGGTGCGGTGGATCATCGACCCGATCGACGGCACCGTGAACTTCCTCTACGGCCTGCCCCAGTACGCCGTGTCGATCGCGGCCGAGCTGGACGGCGAGGTGGTCGCCGGGGTGGTCCTCAACGCGGCCACCGGCCTCGAGTACGTCGCCCGCTGGGACGACGGACGCCTCGTCGCCACCCGCGACGGGCAACCGATCGCCGTACGCGGGGAGGCGCCGCTGTCGCACCGGCTGATCGGCACCGGCTTCTCCTACGACCGCGAGGTGCGCGTCGTCCAGGCGCAGGCCGTCACCCGTCTGCTGCCCCACATCCGCGACGTACGACGGCTCGGATCGGCGGCCCTCGACATGTGCGCCGTCGCCGACGGCCAGCTCGACGGCTACATCGAGGAGGGGGTCCACCTGTGGGACCACGCGGCCGCCGGGCTGATCGCGCGCGCGGCCGGCGCGCGCACCGAGCTGACCCGGGGCGCCGGCGGCCTGACCTTGATGCTGTGTGCTCCGGCTCACGGATTCGAGGAGTTCCGAGAGGCCACCCGTCAGGCCGGTTTCATGGCACCTGTCACCATCGCGGGCAACAGGGAATAGCCGAGCCCTGGGTCTGCGTTCACCGACCGGTCGCCGAGCCGGTGTTTGCCAGACCGAGGCGATAGTGCACAATCTGGCCCGCCACATACAGCCGAAGGGAGTGAGCGACGCATGGCTACTGACTACGACGCACCGCGTAAGAACGAGGAAGACCAGTCCGAGGAGAGCATCGAAGAGCTCAAGGCGCGTCGCCACGACAAGAACTCCGGCAAGGTCGACGAGGACGAGGCGGAGGCCGCAGAGGCGTTCGAGCTTCCCGGCGCCGATCTTTCCCACGAGGAGCTCGCCGTCGAGGTGAAGCCCAAGCAGGAGGACGAGTTCACCTGCATGAGCTGTTTCCTGGTCCACCACCGCAGCCAGCTGGCCGACAGCAAGAAGATGATCTGCCGCGACTGCGTCTGAGGACGTCCGTCACACCATCCGCCCCGGGGTCGGGACCTGCTCAGGTCACCGGCGTCGGGGCGGAGGCGTCCTGGTCGTCCTGGTGCAGCCCCGGGGGCAGGTGACCCGTGGACTTCGCGTAGTAGTCGGCCGCCTTGCGCGCCGCCAGCATCCGGGCCAGGGCGATGAACGTGCCGCTGACGGCCGCCCACGCCACCGCCTCCCAGACGTCCACGTCGGGGTCGGCCGGGTTGGCGGGCGGGTTCTTGCCGGTCGCCGCCTTCCACGAGGTGTTGAGCACCTTCTTGGTGATCGCGGCGGCGCCGATCGCAGCGCCGAGCGAGAAGACGGTCCAGATCTTGGAGCTGTCGGAGGCCATGGTCAGAGACTAGTCGCGGCGCGCAGCGCCTCGACCAGGCGCTCGGGATGGCGCGTGCTCACCAGCCAGTACGGCGTGGGGTCGGCCGGGTCGTTGACCGTGATCTTGACGGCGCGCTTGAGGTAGGGCCGCAGCACCAGGAACGCGCGCGCGTCCGCGTCCACGCCGGCGGCGCGGCGGGTCTGGTCGGCGTCGAGCGCGACGGCCGCCCCGAGATGGGCGACCTCGATGTGCGCCGGCCCGGCGCGCAGCTCGCCGCCGCGTACCTCGACGCGGGCCGAGCCGTAGGTGAGCAGCGCCGCGGCCAGCAGCCCCAGCGCGAGGGCCGTGGTCACCCAGGCGACCGGGCCCGGCACGGCCACGACGAGGGCCAGCCAGAGCGTCGCCACGAGCATGGTGCCCTGGACCCACCAGCGCAGGGGGACCGTCAGCCGCTCGGCGTACACGGTCTCGGCGGTGCTGGTCACGGGCTAAGCCTCGCATCCCTGCCGTCGTACTCGGTGCACTAGGGTCCGTCCGTGCCCACGCCCGACCCCGCCCCAGCCACGAGCGCGGTGACCATCGAGGTGGTCCGCCTGGACCCCGACCTGCCGCTGCCGTCGTACGCCCATCCCGGCGACGCGGGCGCCGACCTGGTGACGACCGTCGACGTGACGCTGGCGCCGGGGGAGCGGGCCCTGGTGCCCACCGGCGTCGCGATCGCACTGCCGGAGGGCTACGTCGCCCTCGTGCACCCGCGCTCGGGGCTGGCCGCGCGCCACGGCCTCTCCATCGTCAACACCCCGGGCACCATCGACGCGGGGTACCGCGGCGAGATCAAGGTGCTGCTCATCAACCACGACCGCACCGCACCGATCGAGCTGCGCCGCGGCGACCGGGTCGCACAGCTGGTCGTCCAGCGGTTCGAGCGGGCGCACTTCGCCGAGGTGGGGCAACTGCCCGACAGCGTCCGTGGCGTCGGGGGCTACGGTTCTACCGGGGGCTTCGGCCCATCCTGACCGCGAGGAGTAGTACGTGAAGTTCCGCCGCAAGTCCGACGTCGACGCCGCCCCCGAGGCGGTGGACGAGAGCGGCTCGCCGGACACCGAGAGCGGACCCACCGGCCCCTACGACGTGGACGACCTGCCCGACGACGGCGTCGAGCGCGTCGACCTGGGCTCGCTGGTGATCGCGCCCGAGGCCGACCGCGAGCTGCGGCTGCAGGTCGACGAGAAGTCCGGCAACGTCCAGGCCGTGGTGCTGGCCGGCCCCGACGGGGCCCTCGAGCTGCGCGCGTTCGCCGCGCCGCGGGGTGGCGACCTCTGGGCCGAGGTGCGGCCCCAGATCGCGGCCGACATGTCACGCCGCGGCGGCACGGCCACCGAGCGCGAGGGCGAGTTCGGTCCCGAGCTGGTCTGCCAGCTCACGGTGAAGCGTCCCGACGGCACCACCGGGACCCAGCCCTCGCGGATCATCGGCGTCAACGGGCCGCGCTGGCTGCTGCGCGCCACCCTGCTCGGGCGCCCGGCCCTGGAGCCCGAGGCAGCCGGGACCTGGATCGAGGCCCTTCGCCGGGTCGCCGTACGCCGCGGCGCGCACGCGCTGCCCGTCGGGGAGGCGCTCCCGCTCGTCATGCCGGAGAACGCCCGCCGCGTCGACCCGCCCACCCCGTGATGAGCCGGCCATGAGCAAGCTGCGACGCACGATCAGCCGGTGGGCCAACAGCTCCGACCAGCACGCCCGCGACCTGCGGCGCACCTACGCCGACTCCGGCGTCGCTACGATCGCCGACGCCCCCGACCGCGAGCTGGTCCGCCTGCGGGGGACGCTGCGTACCGTCACCCTGCGCCCGCGTGGCGGCGTACCCGCCCTCGAGGCCGAGCTGTTCGACGGCTCCGGGGTGCTCACCGTCGTGTGGCTCGGCCGCCGGCGGATCGCCGGCATCTCCCCGGGCCGCTCGATCGAGGTGCAGGGCCGCATCGGTGCCCACGACGGCATCCGAATCATCTACAACCCGCGCTACGAGCTGATGCCGTGAGCGAGTCCGCCTCCCACCACCCGCCCCCGCCGAGCGTCGCCACCGTCGAGGAGGTCGTGCGGGCGCAGCTGTCGAAGGCGCTGGGCGGCCGGCGCGGCATGCTCGAGGCCGCCGTGCCCACGGTGCTCTTCACGATCCTGTGGCTCACCACCCGCGAGCTGCCCATCGCGCTCGGCGTCAGCATCGGTGCCGCCGGGCTGACCCTGCTGGTCCGCCTGGTGCAGCGCTCGTCCCCGCAGTTCGCGCTCAACGCGATCTTCGGGATCGGCATCGGCTGGCTCTTCGTGCGCCTGGCCGCGAGCCGGGGTGGCAGCGAGGACGAGCAGGCGCTCGCGTACTTCCTGCCCGGCCTGATCTACAACAGCGGCTACTCCGTGGCGCTCGCCTTCTCCTGCCTGATCGGCTGGCCGCTCGTCGGCTTCATGGTCGGCAGCGTCACCGGCGACCCCACCGCCTGGCACGCCAGCCGCCAGATCGTGCGCCTGTCCACGCTGCTCACCTGGCTGCTCGCCGTCCCGTGCATCGTCCGGGTCGTCGCCCAGGCCCCCGTCTGGTTCGCCGGCAACTCCGGCGGCCTCGACGCCGACACCGCCGTCGCCGTCCTCGGCGTCCTCAAGATCGCCCTCGGCTGGCCCCTCCAGCTCGCCGCCCTCGGCTCCATGGTCTGGGTCCTCTCCCGCAACGCCACCCCCGTCGACCCCGCCGACCCCGTCGATCTCGCCTGACCCCGCGCCCTCGGTGGTCGAGGGGGCGAGGAGCGCCAGCGCTTGTCCTGAGGTGCGAGCGCAGCGAGCCTCGAAGGGACGAGCCTCGAGACCCCGCCACCAGTCGGTGTGGCAACAGCCTTCCGGACATGCCGGTCACCCCGCCGGTGGCGGGGTGTGGGGCGGTCAGGGTCTCCGGCGCTGGACCGGTTCGGTGCCGGTGTGGTCTCGCTTGTAGGCGTGGCCGTGGGGTGAGTGCCACAGGTAGGTGCCACGGTCCAGGACGTCGTAGGACCAGCGGCCGTGCGTTTTCAAGCGATGGTGCCCGCGACACAGCGGCGCTGAGTTGCACGAACAGGTCGGTCCACCCTTGTTGTACGAGATCACGTGGTCGTGGTCGCACCGTTCGGCGGGCCGGGTGCACCAGGGGAACACGCAGTGGTGGTCGACGAGGTCGTCCTGCTCGATGAGGCGGTCGGGGTGCTCGTAGGCCGCGACGTGAATGTGCTCGGCGAGGTCCCGCACGGGCTTGAGGTTGATGACGGTGTCGGGTGCGCCGCACCACTCGCGGATGGTCTCGACGAGCACGGGTCTGCGGCCGCATCTGCCGACGGTGACGTTCGGGTCCCCGAAGACGCCGGCCTGGTGGATGTGCAGGTCGATGAGCCGGGTGATCTTGATGCTCTTCTCGGTGGTTGAGGAAGGACGAAGTCCTGTCTCGAAACCACCGCCGCGGTCCTGGTCACCGAAGGGCAGCGTGTCCTGGCCGCGGGCGAGGTCGCCGGCGGCCTGGGCGCGTCGTACGTCCAGCGACTCGGTCGAGCCGGCGGCCTTGCGGTCGGCGGCGAGGCGGCTGATCGCGGTGTCGAGGTCGAGGGCGTCCTGGGCGTCCAGGGTGCCGTTGATCTCGATGGTGCCTTCGAGGGACATGGCCTCGGTGTGGATGTCGAGCGTGCGTCCGTCGGCGGCTTGGCGGCGGAGCTTCTCGGCCTGCTCGGGGTCGAACCTGGCGATCGCGGTGGTGATCTGGCGTTCGACCTCGGCGTAGGAGACCTTGTGCGCGCAGTAGCCCACACCCGGGCGTCGACGAACGCCGCGCCGGCCAGGGGTAGGCACATGGTGTGCTCGGCGATCCACCGGGCTTTCCAGAACCCGAGCTGACCGGCTTCGACGCGGGCCCAGATCCGTGGGAGGCGGTACTTGATCTCGAGGGCGGCGCCGATGTACCGCTTGGCGGAGTCGGTGGACATGCCCAGGGCGGCGCCGAGCTCCATGACCGCGAACTCGCTGACCATCGGTGCCCCGGGGCCGGCCAGGGGGATGCCGTGGTCGCCGAACGCGGCGTCGGCATCGTCGTGGGTCTCGTGCAGTGAGCACCAGTCGTGGACGAGATGGAGTCGGCCGAGCTCGACCTCGATCGCGGCCTGTGTGTGCGCGCGGACACCGTCGAGCAGCTGCCTGCTCTGGTCGGGTCCGGGGGTGCTCATGGGTCTACTCAAGCACCCGCCACCGACAGTCAAGAGGTCGAGAATGCCCTTTGTCCACAGGGTTCTGAGCACTTTCTGAACCTCTCGGTGGTCGAGGTGTGAAGGCGTGCAACGCGCCTCTTCGGTGGTCGAGGTGCGAAGGCGTGCAACGCCTGAGCCTCGAGACCCCCGCGGCCCGTCCGCCGTACCCCCGGGCTGCTTGTCGCCTCACTGGGTCTCGAGGCTCGTCGCTGACGCTCCTCGCACCTCGATCACCGAGATGGCGCGGGCCCCGGCGACCGTCCGCCGTACCCCCGGGCTGCTTGTCGGCTCACTGGGTCTCGAGGCTCGTCGCTGACGCTCCAGGAGAGTCCCGGGGAGTGGTGGGGTTTGAGGGCTGGCGGCGAGGCGTGAAGACGTAGACGGCCATCGGCGGGATCTTCGGTGTGTATCGACCAAGAGACACATTGAAGGAGAGCCACCGATGGCCTTGCCACAGTCTGCCCTGTCCGAACTCCTCGAGGCGTTCCGTGCCGGTGATGGCGCCGATCTGGTCCGCGACTCGGTCCGGGTCGCGCTTCAGGAGTTGATTGAGCTCGAAGCCGCCGAACGGATCGGTGCCGCACCGTATGAGCGCACCGATGGCCGCGTCACTGAGCGCAACGGCCACCGGCCGCGGATGCTGACCACCAAGGCCGGCGACGTCGAGCTGCGGATCCCGAAGCTGCGCAAGGGGTCGTTCTTCCCGATCATCCTCGAGCCCCGCCGCCGCATCGACCAAGCGTTGTACGCGGTGGTGATGGAGGCCTACGTCCACGGCATCAGCACCCGCAGCGTCGACGACCTGGTCGAAGCGATGGGCGGGGCCGGGATCAGCAAGTCCGAGGTCTCGCGGATCTGCGCCGGCCTGGACGAGACCGTCGGCGCGTTCCGCACCCGGACTCTGGATCACGTCGAGTTCCCCTACATCTACCTGGATGCGACCTACCTCCACGTCCGCAACGCCCCGGGCAAGGGCGGCCAGGTCGTGTCGATGGCCGTCATCGTCGCCACTGGCGTCACCGCGACCGGCGAGCGAGAGATCCTCGGCCTGGACGTCGGTGACAGCGAGGACGAGATCTTCTGGCGCAGCTTCCTGCTCAGCCTCAAGCAACGCGGCCTGGCCGGGGTGCGGCTGGTGATCAGCGACCAGCACTCCGGCCTGGTCAAGGCGTTGAAGCGGGCCTTCCAGGGTGTCGCGCACCAGAGGTGTCGGGTCCACTTCGCCCGCAACCTGCTCGCGCACGTGCCCAAGGGCCAGGCCGAGCTGGTGGCGACTGCGTTCCGGATGATCTTTGCCCAACCCACCGCCGAGGACGTCCACGCGGCGTGGGACAAGACCCGCGACGAGCTCGCCGCCCGGTTTCCCAAGCTCGGGCCCCTGATGGACGACGCGAAGGCCGAGGTGCTCGCGTTCACTGCGTTCCCGCGCGAGCACTGGCGCAAGATCTGGTCCACCAACCCCCTCGAGCGGGTCAACAAGGAGATCAAGCGCCGCTCCCGGGTCGTGGGCATCTTCCCCAACGCCGCCGCGGTCATCCGCCTTGTCGGGGCGGTGCTGATCGACATGCACGACGAGTGGATCGCCGGCGACCGCCGCTACCTGTCCGAGGGGTCTATGGCCAAGCTCTACGACACCAGCGATACTGACTCCGTCGCCGCCATCGAGAGCAGCGACGTGTAGGCACTGAGGATCACCTCAAAGCCCACCACCCCGCGGGGCTCTGTCGACGCTCCTCGCACCTCGACCACCGGAAGGCTTCGGTGGTCGAGGTGCGAAGGCGTGCAACGCCTGAGCCTCGAGACCCCCGCCACCCGACGCCGTATCCCAGGCTGCTTCCCGCCTCAGCGGGTCTCGAGGCTCGTCCCTTCGAGGCTCGCTGCGCTCGCACCTCAGGACAAGCGCTGGCGCTCCTCGCACCTCGACCACAGAGAGGACCGCGCCCCGTTCGGTGGTCGAGGTGTGAAGGCGCCCTGGCGCCTGAGCCTCGAGACCCCCGCACCCGATCGTCGTACCCCACGCTGCTTCCCGCCTCACCGGGTCTCGAGGCTCGTCCCTTCGAGGCTCGCTGCGCTCGCACCTCAGGACAAGCGCTGGCGCTCCTCGCACCTCGACCACCGAGGGGGCGCGGGACTGCGGCCGACCGGGCCGCTCAGCTGTGGGCGCGGGGGGCGAGGAGGTGCTCGAGCTCGTCCTCGCCGGTGTCCGGGATGACGAAGAGCAGTTCGTCGCCGGCCTCGACCGGCTGCTCGCCGTCGGGGACGTAGACCTGGCCGTCGCGCAGGATGGTGACGAGGGCGCAGTTCTCCGGGAGGGGGATCAGGCCGGAGGGCTTGCCGACGTACGGCGAGTCGGCGGGCAGCACCATCTCGACCAGGTTGGCGTTGCCCTTGCGGAAGGTGAACAGCCGCACCAGGTCGCCGACGGTGACGGCCTCCTCGACGAGGGCCGACATGATCCGCGGGGTGGAGACGTTGACGTCGACGCCCCAGGCCTCGGTGAACAGCCACTCGTTGTTGGGGTGGTTGACCCGCCCGACCGTGCGGGGCACCCCGAACTCGGTCTTGGCCAGCAGCGAGGTGACCAGGTTGGCCTTGTCGTCGCCGGTGGCGGCGATGACGACGTCGCACTTGTCCAGGCGCGCCTCCTCGAGGGAGGAGAGCTCGCAGGAGTCCGCGAGCAGCCACTCGGCGTCCGGCACCCGCTCGGGGTGGATGGAGCCGGGGTTCTTGTCGATGAGCAGGACCTCGTGGCCGTTCTGGATCAGCTCGCGGGCGATCGAGCGCCCGACGGCGCCGGCTCCGGCAATGGCGACTCGCATCAGCTCTCCTCGGGTCCGCGCTCGATCACCTGGTAGGCCTGTGCCGCGTTCTCCTCGCGCATCACCAGGTGGAGCAGGTCGCCCTCCTGGATCACGGAGTCACGGGCGGGCAGCATGCCCTCGCCCAGCCGGTCGATCCAGGCGATCCGGCTGCGCGACTGCTCCTGGAAGGCCACCGTGCGGTGACCGATCCAGGGCTCGCCGACGGGCACCTGGTCGAGGCGGATGGTGCCCGACGGGTCGCGGAAGTCCGGCTCGGCACCGGCCGGCAGGATCCGGCGCAGCACCTGGTCGGCGGTCCACTTCACCGTCGCCACCGTGGTGATGCCGAGGCGCTGGTAGACCTCGGCGCGGCCGGGGTCGTAGATGCGGGCGACGACCTGCTGGATCCCGAACGTCTCGCGGGCGACCCGCGCGGCGATGATGTTGGAGTTGTCGCCGCTGGAGACCGCGGCGAAGGCATCGGCACGGCGGATGCCGGCCTTCTCGAGGACCTGCTGGTCGAAGCCGTAGCCGGTCACCTTGTCGCCGTTGAAGCCGGGCCCGAGGCGCCGGAAGGCGTCAGGCTCGCTGTCGATGACGGCGACGGTGTGGTTGCGGTCCTCGAGGCTGCGCGCAAGGGTCGAGCCGACCCGGCCACAGCCCATGATCACTACGTGCACGCGGCCACCGTACTGCCCCGGCCGGGGTGCCGTACCCTTGCCGGCTGTGGGTGTCGGCGACGTCTCCAAACGAATCCTGCTGGGGCGCAAGCTGAGAAGCTCCCAGCTGGGGGAGACACTGCTCCCTAAACGCATCGCGCTGCCCGTCTTCGCCAGCGACGCTCTATCCTCCGTGGCCTACGCGCCCGACGAGGTGTTCATCATGCTGTCGCTGGCCGGTGCCAGCGCCTACGTCTGGTCCTGGAAGATCGCGATCGCGGTCGCCCTGGTCATGGCGGCGGTCATCGCATCGTACCGCCAGACCGTCCACGCCTACCCCAGCGGCGGCGGCGACTACGAGGTCGCCACGGTCAACCTCGGGCGCCGGGCGGGCGCGACCGTGGCGAGCGCGCTGATCGTCGACTACGTGCTCACCGTGGCGGTCTCGATCTCCTCGGGCTCGCAGTACGCCGCCGCGGCCATCCCCGCGCTCCAGCACCACGAGGCGACCGTCGGCGCCCTCATGGTGGTCCTGCTGACCGCGCTCAACCTGCGTGGGATCCGGGAGTCCGGCACGCTCTTCGCCATCCCGACGTACGCCTTCATGGTCGCCATCCTCGGGATGTGCGCCTACGGCTTCCTCCAGATGGCCACGGGCAACCTCCCGCAGGTGGAGTCCGCAGACCTCTCGATCACGCCGGAGCCGTCCTACGAGGGGGCGCTCACGACGATGGGGCTGCTGTTCCTGCTGGCGCGCGCGTTCTCCTCCGGCTGTGCGGCGCTGACCGGGGTGGAGGCGATCTCCAACGGGGTGCCCGCCTTCCGGCGGCCCAAGAGCCAGAACGCCGCCACGACGCTGCTGCTGCTCGGCCTGATCGCGGTGAGCATGATGGTCAGCGTCATCGTCCTGGCCAAGCAGATGGGGCTACGCTTCGTCGACCCGCATGACCTGGACCGGCTCACGCGTGACGGCGAGCCGCTGCCGGCCGACTACGACCAGCACGCGGTCATCGCCCAGATCGCGCGGGCGGTGTTCCACGACTTCGGACCCGGCTTCTACCTGGTCGTGACCGTCACCGGGGTGATCCTGGTGCTCGCCGCCAACACCGCCTTCAACGGTTTCCCGGTGCTCGGCTCGATCCTGGCCCGTGACGGCTACGCGCCCCGGGCCCTGGACTCCCGTGGCGACCGGCTGGCCTACAGCAACGGCATCCTCTTCCTCGCCGCGCTCGCCATCGTGCTGATCATCGCCTTCGACGCCGAGACCACTCGGCTGATCCAGCTCTACATCGTCGGCGTCTTCGTGTCCTTCAACCTCAGCCAGCTCGGGATGATCCGCCACTGGACCCGCCACCTGGCCACGGAGCGCGACCCGGCTGAGCGCCGCCGAATGATCCGCTCGCGCGCCATCAACACGATCGGCCTGGTCTTCACCGCGGTGGTCCTGGTCGTCGTGCTGATCACGAAGTTCCTCGAGGGCGCCTGGATCACGATCCTCGCGATGGTCTTCTTCTACGTGATCATGAACGCGATCAAGAGCCACTACGACAACGTCAACCTCGAGCTCGCGGCCGACGAGGAGGACAAGGTCCTGCCGACGCGGGTGCACGCGATCGTGCTGGTCTCCAAGCTGCACAAGCCGACGCTGCGCGCCCTGGCGTTCGCCAAGGCGTCTCGGCCCAACGTGCTCGAAGGCGTCTACGTCGCCACCGACGACGCCGCCACCAACAAGCTCCTGGAGGAGTGGGACGAGCGCCGGATGGACGTGCCGCTGAAGGTGCTGCACTCGCCCTATCGAGAGCTGGTGCGTCCGATCGTCCAGTACGCCTCCGAGATCCGGAAGGCCAACCCGCGGGGCGTCGTGGCCGTCTACATCCCCGAGTACGTCGTCGGGCGCTGGTGGGAGCAGCTGCTGCACAACCAGACCGCGCTGCGGCTCAAGGGCCGGCTGCTCTTCACCCCCGGCGTCATGGTCACCTCGGTGCCCTACCAGCTGCGCTCCTCCCAGATCGCCCGCGAGCGCGAGGAGCGTGACGACGCCCGGGTGCGCCCCGGCGACCTGCGCCGCGGCCGCGTCGCGGAGCGCGACGACCGGCAGATCCCGCGATGAAGCGCCATCCCCGCCAGAGGGCACCCCGCGGGAGGTCCCGGGTCGGCGAGCGGTTCGAGGCCGAGGTCGGCCGGGTCGCCCACGGCGGCCACTGCATCGTCCGCCTGCCCGAGCCCGAGTCCCGCGTGGTCTTCGTGCGACACACGCTGCCCGGCGAGCGGGTCGTCCTGGAGATCACCGAGGGCACGGAGGGCGACCGGTTCTGGCGCGGGGACGCGGTCGAGGTGCTCGAGCCCTCGGCGGACCGGGTCGTCCCGCCCTGTCGCTTCGCCGGTCCGGGCCTCTGCGGCGGCTGCGACTTCCAGCACGTCGCGCTCGAGCGGCAGCGCGCGCTCAAGGCCGACGTCGTCCGTGAGCAGCTGGCCCGTCTCGCCAAGCTCGACGTGGACGTGACCGTCGAGGCGGTGCCCGGCGACGACCACGGCCTGCACTGGCGCACCCGCCAGCGCTACGTCCCACTGCCGGGCGGCGCCCGCGGGATGCGCAAGCACCGCTCCCACGAGGTCGTCGAGATCGACGAGTGCCTGATCGAGGCACCGACCCGTCCGTCGTACGTCGTGGGGCCGCACGCCTTTGAGGTGGCCGACGACGGGTTCTGGCAGGTCCACCCGGGCGCCCCATCGGTGCTCGTCGACACGGTGCTGGATGCGTTGCGCCCACAGCCGGGGGAGCACGCCCTCGATCTCTACGCCGGCGTCGGTCTCTTCGCCCGCTTCCTGCTCGACGCGGTGGGGGACTCGGGCCGGGTCGTGGCGATCGAGGGCGACGAGCTGGCCTCGGAGCTGTCGATGACCAACTGCCCCGGCATCGAGGCCACCGCCGGCCGCGTCGACCACGTCCTGTCCGAGGCCTACCCCGAGCACTTCGACGTGGTCGTGCTCGACCCGCCGCGCGAGGGCGCCAAGCGGGCGGTCGTCGAAGCCGTGGTGGCCCGCTCGCCCCGGGCCGTCGCCTACGTCGCCTGCGACCCCGCCGCGCTCGCCCGCGACGTGGCCATCTTCGCCGAGCACGGCTACGAGCTCACCCGCCTGCGCGCGTTCGACCTATTCCCGATGACGCACCACGTCGAATGCGTTGCTTTGCTGACGAGAAGCGGCTCTGACCTGCGCTGATGCGATCTGGGCTCTCGGGGTTGCGTCCCGAGAAGAGGCCTTAAGGTCACTTTGGGCTCACTTTGAGTTCTCGGGCTCGGTTTCGGACGCCTCGCTCGCTCCCTTCGGAGAGTCCGTCGTGACGGCCTGAGGGCGCGCAGAACGGCCCATCCAAAGCCGAGTGCGTCCGCACCACGATCTTCCACTCGTCCCCTACCGAACCATCGCCGACGTCGAGTACGCCACCGCCGGCTGGGTCGACTGGTACAACAACCCAGGCTCCACGGCACCATGGGGATGATGAGCCCAGTGGAGTACGAGCAAGCCCACTATCCAGCCCTCAACCGAGAACTGCACCCCGTATAGGAACGGCAGAAATCCTGGGGCGCTTCAGCCTGCCAGGCGTAGAACGATAAGCGCGTCACCTCGACGAGCTCGCACAGCGACTCACCAGCGCGTCTTTCCGGCGAAGTACTTGGCCGCCCGCTGGAGGACCTGCCGCTCAGTAGTCAGCTTCGTCGTCTCGTCCCCGAGCGGCTCCGCCGAGGAGGTCGTCGTGGTCGTCTTGGACTGCAGGGGGCTGGAGGTCAGCGTCCCGTCGGCAGCGGCCTTCTTGCCCGTTCCGTACGCCTCGAGCCAGTGGCGCAGCGTGCCCCGCACGATGCCCAGGTCCTCAGTGATGCCGCGAACCGTGACCCCCAGCGTGGACTCGTACAAGTCGACGGCCTGACGACCGAACTCCTCGGAGTAGCTCTTCTGGCCACGGTTCTCGGACTATCTCGCTTCCCCAGCAGCAGATGGTGGAATCAGCGTGTCCAAGAACCGGGGTCACCCGTCCGCTCCTGACCCTGCTGGACGGTCTCAGCGTGGGCGTGAGCCGATCGCCGCCGGGTCGCAGCGATCGCCGCAAGCAGTCCGATCAGGACGAGTGCGGACAGAAGCGTGGTCGCCGGGTGGTGGTGCAGCGCTCCAGCCGCGAGCGTGCCGGCAAGCACCCAAAGCGGGTTCCACAAGGTGGAACCGATCGCCGATGCGACCAAGAACGTGCGGTACGGCAGCCCGACCGCGCCTGCCGCGGCAAGCATGAGGGTGCGAATCGTGGGGATGACCTGGCTGACCACCAGGGCCCCTCGGCCGTGCCGGCGCAGCAGTTCCTCACCTCGGTGCCACTGGCGAAGCCCGACTCGTCGGATCAGCCAGGACTCCTTCAGGCGGTCACGTACCTGCGTCCCAGGCGTAGTTGAGGTGGTCGCCGCACAGGGCACCCACGGTGGTGAGTCCGAGGAGCAGGACGAGGTCGCCGCGGGAGGTCACGGCCGCCAAGGACGTGATCGCGGCCTCGCCGGGGAGGATCATGCCGACCCACAACCCGAACCCACAGTCGTGGGTTCACGTGCTTGTCAGTTCGGGGTTCTTGGCTGCAGTAGGTCGCGGACAAGCTCGAGTGATTCCTCACGGCTCAGCTGGCTGCCAGTGTCGAGCAGATCATCGAAACACGCCGACCCTGCCGCATCCCGTACGGCGCCCGCGAGCTCCTCGTCGCCCCGCATCCACGCCCACACTCGCAGGCCCGCGCGACGGCGCAGGCCCTGGGTGGCACCTACCAGCAGTCCTGCCTTCTCCGTGTCGGCGAGGGCTAGGGCGAGCGCTGCCGAGCCTGCCAGGACTAGGCAGAAGCAGTGCGTGCTTGCCCCGGTGACGGCGAGGTCGAGTGCCCTCTCGAGCTGGTCGCGGGCCTCGTCAACGTCGTCACGAAGAGCCGCGAGACTGCCCAACACGACGTGCGAGACGGTGGCGAGCCAAGGGTAGTCGAACCGCTCGGCGAGTTGATGCGCCTCAGCCGCCAGACGCAGGCTGTCGCCGTGCTGCTCCAAGGCAGAGGCAACGGATGCGGACGTCAGCAGGGCCAGGGCTGTCCACATCGGCTCGTCCAGCCGGCGAAGCCGGTCGAGCGCGTCTCTCAATCCCGCTTGGGCGGCATTCAGATCGCGGGCGAGCATCGAAGTCCATGACATGAGTAGCCGCGACACGGCATCGAGGTAGGGATCGTCGACGGCTTCGAGAAGCACCGCCAAGCGCTCGCCTGTTGCTTGCGCAGCCACCGCGTCCCCCGCCTCGAGCGCTGTCACGAGCGTGGCACCCAGCAGGTCGGCACGATCGGCCGGCGGCAGCCCATCGGTGCGGAGCATCAGCTCGGCCACCCATGACCTGGAGTCGCCGATGATGGCGTCTCCCAAGCCGAGGAACGGCCACAGCACCCGGAACGCGGACAGCGATCGGAACAGGGGTGGGAGATGCGTGGAGTCATTGCTGAGGTGCCAGCGCACCGCCAGGGTGAGGTTCTCGTTCTCCCTGTGGAGGACGTCGGCGCATTCGCGCTGGCGGAAGCCACGCAACGACCTGTCGGCGCTCTCGGCCAGCGCCCGGTAATACTCCGCATGACGACGTCGCACCTCTTCGGTGTCAGGTCGAGCCGCCAGCCGCTCGGCGACGAACGCACGGACGGTGTGCAGCATCCGAGGCCGAGGGCCGGACCCGGTCCCCTCGAGATAGAGAAGGCTGTGCCGTGCCAGGCCCTCGGTCAGCTCCAGTGTTCGATCCTCGTCGAGGGCAGCGACATGGGCGGCCGCCCCGACGGTCCACCCGTCCGCGAACACCGTCAGCACCTCCAGCAGCGACCGCTCGGCCGGTCCGAGCATGCCGATGCTCCACTCCACCGTTGCCCGGAGGGTGCGTTGGCGTTCGGGGAGGTCCACCATGCCTGAGCCCAGCGTGTCGAACGACCGGGACAGTCTGCGCAGTATTGCCGGTGGGTTGAGGAGACGCACCCGGGCTGCGGCCAGCTCGATGGCCAGCGGGTGCCCTTCGAGCCGACGGCAGATCTCCGCCACAGCACGCGCGTCGTCCGTTGTCGGAGTGAAGCCGGGGCGTACCGCATGGGCCCGGTCCAGGAACAGGCTTACCGCTGGGTTCTCCGTGAGGCCCGCGAGCCCTGCCGGCTGCTGGGCGTCCGGGACAGGGAGGGGATCGACCGGGTAGGCGTGCTCGGCCCGCAGCCCCAGGACGGTCGTGCTGGTTGCGAGAACGGCGACGCCAGGGCTGCGAGCCACGAGCTCCGCCACGTGGCGGCCGGAGCTGACGAGCCGGTCGAGGTTGTCGAGGACCAACAGCCACCGGTCTTGACCGAGGAGAGCGGTCAGGGAGTCGAGCGGCGACGGCGCTGTAGCGACATCGCCTCCCAGCGCCCAGCCGATGCGGGGTATGACGGCCTCGGGGTCCTCCACGTCCGCGAGAGGGACGAACACGGTGCCAGCGCCGAACCGGTCGCGGAGACGATCGGCGACTGCTACCGCCAGCCGAGTCTTGCCGATGCCACTCGGCCCGGTCAGGGTGATCAGCCGGCGGTCGGAGCGAGAGATCAGCCCCGCCACCTCGTCGATCGCCGCGTCCCGGCCGAAGAGCGAAGTCGTGCTCGCCGACATCGCGGCAGGGACTGATACCGGTCGCGGGGGAGAGGGTTCCGGCTGGCTGGGACGACCCGGCTTCTCGCCGGTCGCGGCGAACCGCTCGCTCAGCAACTGTGCGAGGTCGTCGCGGACCAGGCGGCCCAGCTCGGTTGTGGTACGGAAGTGACGGTATGACGCTTCCTGCCGGATCCGCCGAATCATATCTGTCAACCTCGGCTCTCGGTCGGGCGCCGGAGTCTTCAGGTAGAACAACCGAGGCATTCCCTTGGACAGCTCGAGCTCCTCCTCCAGACCCGAGATGGCGAGCTCGGGGACGAGCTCGCCGTACCGCTGCCAGTACAGCCCGATGAAGACATCGCTCTGGGCCAGGTATGCCCGGTAGAGATCAGCGGGAAGATGCGGGCGAGCGCCCGCCTCGAACATCACCGGGGTCAGCCGCAGCGCCGAGACGGCGCGGGCGACCGCCCCACGCTCGGCCGCCAGCTCCCCCAACGTGGAGCTGACGAAGACCCGCAGACGCTGGTCAGGCGTCCGGATGCCCGACATCATGCGGGCCTCTCGCGCGCAGGTGTGTCCCTGTCATGGCGGTCTCCTCGTCCATTTCCGATGGGCGGGCCTCAGTCAAGAGTCGCGACGGCTGCCTCGTTGATCAGCTCGGCGACAACGTCGGGCTTCGATACTGTGACGGCGTGCGAGGCGTCGACCTCGACGACCGTGGATCCGGCCCGTTCGGACATAAATCGCTGGGCCTCAGCTGGAACAGCCAGATCCTGGGTGGTGATCAACGCCCACGACGGAATGGTCCTCCAGGCAACCTTGGTGGCGACGTCCTCCAGAGCGGTCGCCTCGATCGGCCGCTGGGCGGCGGCCATCAAGCGGGCGACATCCGCGGGCACGTCGGCGGCGAAGACCTCCTGGAACTTCTCCGGCTGGATGTACAGGTCCCTGCCCGTACCGGCGGCGTCAGGGGTGCCATAGACGACGGACTTGAGCGCGAGACCGAGCTCGCCTCCGGGGAACTTGGCTGCCAGCCCCCCGGTGCTCTCGCCGGCCTCGAGTTGGAAGCTGGCGACGTAGATGAGGGCCTTGACGTCAGGGTGACCGTCGGCTGCCTCGCTCATCACTGATCCGCCGTAGGAGTGGCCGGCCAGCACGATCGACCCGCCGATGCTGTCGAGCAAGGAGCGCAAGTACGCCGCATCCTCGTCCAGCCCGCGCAGGGGATTGGCGACGGCGATGGTCGGATAGCCCAAGCGGTCGAGATCGGCGATCACGCCGTTCCAGCTCGCCGATTCGGCGAACGCGCCGTGGACCAGAACGACGGTCGGCTTTCCGACGGCTATGGGCTGGGGCGCTTCGTCATTGCTCATTAGTAACTCCTTCAGAGGCGGTGAGGGTCCAATTCTGCATGCAATATATTGCGTATGGCCGGTGTGGGCAAGGCCGCAGAGAGGAGCGGACTTGCTTGGGCGGGCGGTGGGCAGGCAATATATTGCGTGCCCATTCCCCCAAGCGCGCCCAGCATCGATCGCCACCTCTTGCGTGACGAGGTGTTCCGACGGCTCAGGGACGCGATCGTCGATGGCACTTTCGCGCCCGGCGAGCAGCTGCGGGACGCCGAGGTGGCCGCCTGGCTCAGCGTCAGTCGGACGCCGGTCCGCGAAGCAATGCTGAGGCTCGCCGAAGCGGGACTTGTGGTGGCCCTGCCGGGTCGGTCCACCATGGTCAGCCCGCTTCACGTCCGTGATCTGCGAGACGCTCGCGACGTGGTAGCAGCGCTGCACGGCGTAGCGGTCAGAGAGGCGATGAGCAGGTTCACCAGGCCCGATATCGATGCGATGCGGGAGGCGAACGAACGATTCCGCGCTGCACTTGACGAAGGCGATGTCGACGCCGCTTTGCGCGCCGACGACGTCCTGCACGCCATCCCGGTGGCGGTGGCCGCGAACCGTGCACTGGCGGCCGTCCTGGACCAGTACACGCCGGTCCTGCGACGCGCCGAGCGGATGCGCTTCTCGACCACGGCAGGCCGAGCCTCCATTGCCCGGCACGAGCAGCTCATCGAATCCTGTCGCACGGGGGACAGCGAAGGGGCGGCAGCCGTGAACTACGACATCTTCCACAGCCTCTCCGGGACGGAGATTGACCAGAACCGGTGAGCGCCGAGGAACTTGCGTTCCTCTCCGCGAACGAGACGTCCAGACCTACGTCTCCCACTCTTCGCTGTCGGTAGACGAACGGCGACGCTCAGAACCGGCCTTCGCCGAAGCCCAGGACACCGTCATTGTCGCCACCTCAACGCTTGAGCTCGGCATCGATATCGGTGACCTCGACCGGATGATCCAGATCGATGCACCGCGGACCGTGTCGTCTTTTCTCCAGCGGCTCGGACGCACCGGCTCGTCGCGCCACCCGTCGACGGGAGAGCTCGGACTGGGCTCACGTTGATTCGCAAGCGACCGCAACAGCGTGCCGACGCGCGCGCGTGCGAAACGGCATCGCCGCAGGTCACGGGTTCGTTCTGCCTCATAGGTACAGGTGATCGCAAAGGATCGCGCTTACGCTCACGTTCATGTACGTCTTTCCGATGATCCACCACCACGTGGACTGCGTCGCGCTGCTGGAGAGGACGCCCGCCGCTACCGCGGGGGCCGACGGCCAGGCTCTGCGGTAAATGGCCCTTTGTAGTCATGCGAGGGCCGGGCGACTGGGTTAGGTTGCCGAATTGGACAACCAAGGAAAGCGGGGCTGGAGCACGGGACGGCCGCCTCCTTGCGCGGTGCAGGAGCCGGATCTCTGGGCCTGGTGGGATGGCGCCCAACGGGAGGCCGCATGAGGCTGCTGGTCGTGACCGATATCCGCCTCTACCGCGACGCCCTGGCCGCGGAGCTGCAGGCGCTGCCCGACGTCGAGCACCTCGAGGTGGCCGCGAGCGGGTCGGCGGCCGTCGTCGCAGCCCGGCGCGGCGAGTGTGACGTCGTGCTGCTCGACATGGCGCTGGAGGGAAGCACGCAGGCCGCGGTGGCGCTCGCCACCGCCCGGCCCGGCATCCGCCTGGCCGCCCTCGGCGTGAAGGAGGACGGGCCGGACGTGGTCGCCTGCGCGGAGGCCGGGGTCGCCGGGTACGTCGCGCGCGACGCCGGCCTCGACGACCTGGTGGACGCGCTCCGGGCGGTCCACCGCGGCGAGGTGCGCTGCTCGGGCACCGTGGCCGCCGGACTCGTCCGCCACCTCTCGCACCAGGCGCGGCTGCGACACGCCCTGCCCGTCCCGGCGCAGCTGACCAGGCGGGAGCGCGAGGTGCTGCGGCTGCTGGAGGCTGACATGTCCAACAAGGAGATCGCCCGCGCCCTGGAGCTCCAGCTGAGCACGGTGAAGAACCACGTCCACAACGTCCTGGCCAAGCTGGGCGCCTCCGGGAGGGCCCAGATCCCCGGGATCGTGGCGGGCCTGAACCTGGATCCGGTCTCCAGCCGGCCGTTCGGCTGACCGCGCCCGCGTCGTCGCGCCCCTGAGCGGCAGAGCGGCGCAGCGCCGCAGCACGTCAGGATCCAGGACCGCCTCGGCCTCGAGGCACAGACGACCCAGGACCCCTAGGCGGGGATCCGCTCCCAGGGACCGAAGAGCCACCCACGGACCGATTGCCCCCGATCGACTCGCGGCGCCTACTGGCAGGGCCGCATCGATCGAGGAGGCACGCGTGGAAGCTCGAGACGCCGACCCGCCGGCCCGACGCGTGCGCGTCGCCCTGATCGGGTGCACCGGGATCCTCGGCGAGCTCATCGGCAGGACGGTGCGCGACGACCCCGCTCTGGACGTCGCCGCCTCACTCCAGCGAGACGCCCTGAGCGTCCCGGAGGGCCAGTCACCCGAGCTGGACGCCGACATCGTCGTCTGGCACGAGGCCGACGAGCTCGAGGTCGCGCACTGGCTGAGCCGGGCCCACCCCGCCCCCCGGGTCCTGGCCACCCTGCACGACGGCCGGGACGCATCGCTGTGGCAGCTCGCTCCCCGGCGTACGCGGCTGGGAGAGGTCTCGCCGGCCGCCATCCTCGAGACCATCCGCGCGGGATCCGCGCGTCCCGAGCCGGACCCCGGCTCAGAGCCTGAGGAGACCAGATGACTGAGCGCCTGATCTGGGACGTCACCGTCCGCGCCGACGGCGGGCCGCAGGTCAGCGCCTCCGGCGAGATCGAGGTCGACGCCTACGACAAGCTGTCGGTCGTCGTGCCCGCCGGGGCCGACGTGGCCGTCGACCTCGGGCCGTCCGCGGCGGGCCGGATCACCGCCCTGGTCATCCTCCCGGCGATGCCCAGCAACGAGCTCTCCTACGACGTCGACGGCACCGACATCGGGCTCACCCACGCGCAGTTCCTCTTCGGCGGGGCGGTCGACCTGACCGGCAACCCCGCGGGGCTGACGCTCTCCAACGCCGGGAGCGAGGACGCGCCGGTGGAGATCTTCGTCGGGCGCGACGCGACGCCATGACCGACCTGGCTCGATCCGACGCCACCCGACCGACCGACCCGACCCGACCCGACCCGACGGGAGCCTGCGATGACCATCAACCTCACCCACCCCGGTGTCTACGTCCGTGAGATCCCGAGCGGCGTGCGCACCATCACCGGCGTCGCGACCTCGGTGACCGCCTTCGTCGGCCGGGCGCTGCGCGGTCCCACCGACCGGCCGGTCCTGGTCCAGAGCTTCGCCGAGTTCACCCGGGCGTACGGCGGCCTGTGGGCCGAGAGCCCGCTCAGCTACGCGGTCTCGCAGTACTTCCTCAACGGCGGCCGGGACGCCCTGGTCTGCCGGGTCCACAACGGCGGCGCGAAGGCGACCGCCACGCTGGCGACCGGCTTCGGCCTCGAGGCGGCCAGCGAGGGCGCCTGGGGGAGCCGGCTCCGGGTCCGGGTCGAGCACGTCGCCGACGAGCCGGGCGACGCAGCCAACACCCGGTTCAACCTGCTCGTCAAGGACACCGCCACCGGCCAGGTCGAGAGCTTCCTCAACCTCTCGACCACCCCCACGCACCGGCGGTTCGTGACCCAGGTGCTCGCCGGCTCCGAGCTGGTCCGCATCCGAGGGGCCGTGCCTGCGACCCGGCCGAGCGCCAGCGGGTCGGCACCGCCCGGAGCGGACGCGCTCGAGCACGCGTCGAGCTCGACCGCCTTCGGCAGCGACGGGTCCGACGGCAGCGCGATCACCGACAACCAGATCTCCGACGCCTCGCTGGAGGCGCCCAAGCGGGGGCTGTGGCTGCTCGAGCTCGCCGACATGGTGAACCTCATCTGCATCCCGCCGCTGACCCGCGCCGCCGACGTCGGCAAGGCGACCTGGGACGCGGCGCAGTCCTACGCCGGACGCCGCCGCGCGATCGTCATCGTGGACCCGCCGAGCGGCTGGACGAACCCGGATGCGGCCATCAGCGGCCTGTCGGCGCACGCCACCCGCACCAGCAACGGGGCGATCTACTACCCCCGGGTCAAGGGCCCCGACCCGCTGCGCGAGAACCGACCCGACACCTTCGCGCCGTGCGGCGCCGTCGCGGGGGTGATCGCCCGCACCGATGCGACCCGCGGCATCTGGAAGGCGCCCGCCGGGCTGGAGGCGGTTCTGGTCGGCGTCGACGAGCTCGACTACACCCTCACCGACGGGCAGAACGGCCGGCTCAACCCCCTCGGCATCAACTGCCTGCGTCAGTTCCCCGTCGCCGGTCGGGTCGTCTGGGGCGCCCGGACCCTCGTCGGCGCGGACCAGCTGGCGTCGGAGTGGAAGTACCTCCCCGTGCGCCGTACGGCGCTCTACATCGAGGAGAGCCTCTTCCGGGGCACCCAATGGGTCGTCTTCGAACCCAACGACGAGCCGCTGTGGGCCCAGATCCGGCTCAACGTCGGGTCCTTCATGAACGACCTGTTCCGGCAGGGCGCATTCCAGGGGACGACCCCCCGCCAGGCGTACTTCGTCAAGTGCGATCGCGAGACCACCACCCAGAGCGACATCGACCGCGGCGTGGTCAACGTCGCCGTCGGGTTCGCCCCGCTGAAGCCGGCCGAGTTCGTCGTCGTGTCCATCCAGCAGCTGGCCGGCCAGCTCGCGGTCTAGCAGCCACCAACCCAGAAGGGACAGCTCCATGGCGACGTTCGCGGTCAACACGCACCGGTTCGACCCCTACAAGAACTTCAAGTTCCGCGTGAGGTGGGACGGCCACTATGTCGCGGGCGTCTCCAAGGTGAGCTCCCTCAAGCGCACCACGGAGGTCGTCGAGCACCGCGAGGGCGGTGACCCCTCCTCGGCGCGCAAGTCCCCGGGGCGCACGAAGTTCGAGGCGATCACCCTCGAGCGCGGCGTGACCCACGACCCGGACTTCGAGCAGTGGGCCAACAAGGTCTGGAACTACGGCTCCGGTCTCGGTGCGGAGGTCTCGCTCAGGGACTTCCGCAAGGACCTCATCATCGAGATGTACAACGAGGCCGGCCAGGTCGCGATCGCCTACAAGGTCTATCGCTGCTGGGTCTCGGAGTTCCAGGCTCAGCCGGACCTCGACGCCAACGCCAACTCGGTGGCGATCCAGACGATCAAGCTGGAGAACGAGGGCTGGGAGCGCGACTACGACGTGGTCGAGCCGGCCGAGCCGACGTTCTCGGAGCCGGTCTGATGCCGCTGACCCCTCGAGACCGGATGAGGCTCTGGGACGCGGTGACGGGGATGCACCCGGTGGACGCCGCGGTCCGGTGCCTCGCGGTCGCCCGCCCCGAGCTCGACGACGCCGCCGCCCTGGCGCTCGGCGACCGCGACGCGGCGCTGCTGGCGCTGCGCCGCGAGGTCGTCGGCGACCGGCTGACGGCGCGCGCCGCCTGTCCGTCGTGCGGCGAGGAGGCGAGCCTCGAGCTCCGCGTCTCGGAGCTCCTGGAGGAGATGGCGGGGGAGCGGCAGTGGGTCCTCGAGCACGACGGCCGGACCCTGTCGGTGCGCGCGCTCACCAGTCGTGACCTGGCCGCAGCGCTCCGAGAGGGCTCTGCGGAGGCGGCCAGGCGAGAGCTGGTCCGGGCGGCGCTGGGGGTCGCGGCGGACGCGCCCGACCCCGACGACGGTACGTCGGCCCGCGTGGCCGCGAGTCTCGTGGAGCACGACCGGGGTGCCGAGGTGCTGCTGGGCTGCAGCTGCGCGGCATGCGGCACCCGGTGGCACGACGTCCTCGACGTCGCCCGGTTCGTCACCGCGGAGCTCGCCCATCAGGGCGTGCGGCTGATGAGCGAGGTGGTCGAGCTGGCGCGGGCGTTCGGCTGGCCCGAGGACGCGGTCCTGGACCTGCCCGATGCCCGGCGCCGGGCCTACCTCGCGCTGGCCGCGGGGTGAACGACCCGTGGACTTCCTGGACCGGCTCGTGGAGCGGCAGCGCAGCCCGCGCCTGGGGGTGCGCCCGGAGCTTCCGTCGCGCTACGAGCCGGTCTCGGAGGCCCTGCGGGAGGTCGAGGACCTCGCGATCGCGACGCGAGACCCCAGCGAGCCGGCGCAGGATCCGTCGCGGTCCGTGATCTCGCAGCGGGCGGTGGAGTCGCCGGTCGTGCGCGCGCCGCAGCCGGACCCGGTCCTTCCGCCGCGACCCGCGGCGGAGACGCCTCGCCCTCGGCCGCTCCCACCGGTCCGCGATCCCGGCGTGCGCGTCATGGGGGACCGCGAGCGGCGCCCGGACGCCGAGTCACCGCCGATCGAGCGGGCTCGAGCCCCGGTGGCCCGACGCGAGCCGCGCGCCGCGCCACCGCTGGTCGAGGTCCGGCCGACGGTCACCGACGAGGCACCGGGTCCGGCACCGAGTCAGGCGGCGCTGCCGACGCCGATGCTGCCCGCGCCGGCGCCGGCGCCGGCCCAGCCGGCTCCCGGGGAGGCGACGCACCGCAGCGAGGGCCCGGAGCCGAGGCCGAGCCGGTCGACGACGGTCTCGATCAGCATCGGGCGGATCGAGATCCGCCCGCCCGACCCGGCCCGGACCGAGACCCGCCCGCGGCCGGACGCACCGGTGGCGCCGCCGCGTCCGGCGTACCGGCCGCGGCTCAGCCTCGAGGGCTACCTCGAGCGGCCCAACCGGGGCCGGTCATGAGCACCGCGCTTGCTGTCGCGGCCGCCACCGAGGCCATCCGCCGCCTGCTCGAGGAGTGGCTCGCCGGCGCGGACATCGACGCCGCGGTCGGCGGGGGACACGCGACGGTCTCGGCGGTGCCTCCGGACCAGCTGACGCTCAGCGGCACCGGCGCCAAGCTCGGTCTCAACGTCTTCCTCCACCGTCTCTCCCTCAACCAGGGGTGGCGCAACGTCGAGCTTCCCTCGTACGACGCGAACGGCACCAAGACCGCCAACCCGCCGCTCGCGGTGGACCTGCACTTCATGCTCTCGGCCTACGGCGCCGGCCAGCTCCACCCCGAGAAGCTGCTGGGCCACGGCATGGAGGCACTCCACCAGCACCCGGTCCTCACCCGCGAGCAGCTCGCGGCCCTGCTCCCGACCGACCTCGCGGCCGCGGGTCTGGCGACCCAGGTCGAGCTGCTGCGGATCGCACCGGAGTCGATCACCGGCGAGGAGGCCTCCCGGCTGTGGTCGGCACTGCAGGCGAAGTACCGCCCCAGCTTCTACTACAGCGCCTCGGTCGTGCTGATCGAGACCCCGGCGCCCGTGCGATCGGCGCTGCCCGTCCTGGTGCGCGGGGGGAGGCTTCCGGGCGGCGCGGAGGCGGGCGTGGCCGTGGCCGCCGACCTGCGACCGCGCTTCCCCACGCTGGTGGCGCTCCAGCCGGCGGCCGGCCAGCAGGTGGTCGAGGCCGGAGGCACGGTCACCGTCACCGGAGAGCTGCTCGCGGGGACCAGTCGGATCGTCCACCTCGTCGACCAGCGCCGCGCCGTGGTCGTCGAGGTCGACGTCGGGGCCGGTGCGAACGCGCAGGTGCTCAGCTTCGGGGTGCCGGCGACCCTGCCGGTCGGGACCTACGACGTCACCGTCGAGGTCCGGCCCGACCCGACCTCCCCTGCCTCGACCACCAACCGGCTGCCGCTCGTCGTCGCGCCGCACATCGTCACTGCGTTCCCGATCGCCGTGACGCGGGACGCAGGCGGGGACGTCACGCTGAGCATCGCCTGCAGCCCCGGCGTCTTCCCCGACCAGCAGGTCTCCCTGATCCTCGGCACCCGGGAGGTCCCGGCGCGACCGCATCCCGCACCCGCCACCACCAGCCTGCAGTTCGTCGTGCGCGACGCGCCCGCGGGGTCACACCTGACCCGGCTCCGCGTCGACGGCATCGACTCGGCCGTCGTCGACCGCGCGGTGAGCCCCCCGGTCTTCCTGGACCGCAGGGTGGTGATCTCGTGAGCGTGACCGACTGGCCCGACGTCGCCGAGCTCGAGGCCAACCAGCGCGGCCTGCACGAGGAGTTCGAGCGCCTCGCCGCGAGCCTGGCGGGCGGCGCCCGGATGAGCGAGCGGGAGCGACCCTCGGCGCCGACCTCGCTGGACCGGGTGGGCGAGGCGTTCGGGCTGACCCCCTTCGAGCGCGGACTGTTGGGGCTCTGCGCCGGGGTGGAGCTGCACACCGGTCTCGCGCAGGCGGTGGCGGCGAGCACGGGCGAGGTGTCGTGGTCGCTGGCGCACGAGCTGCTGCCCGACCCGCACTGGTCGGCGATCACCCCGGCGGCGACCCTGCGCCGCTGGCAGCTCCTGCAGGTGGGACCCGGGCCGGTGGCCCACGCTCCGCTGCGGATCTGCGAGCGGGTCCTGCACTACCTCGTCGGGGTCGACGACGTGGACGTCCTGCTGGCGCCCGTCGTGACCAGGCTCCGAGCACCCGAGCTGCTGCCGGCACCGCACGCGGACCTGGCGGTCCAGATCGCGAGATCCTGGGCCGACCCCTCGTCGCCCTGGGGCGCCGCGGCGCTGCACGGAGACGACCGGGACGGGCGCCTGGACGTCTCCTGGGCAGCCTGTGCCGCCCTGGGCCTGGAGCCGTTCCTGGTGCGCGCGCACGACCTGCCGGTGCTGCCTGGCGAGCGCGACCTCCTCGCCACCGTCTGGACCCGCGACTCCCTGCTCTCGGGGCTGGCGCTGGTGATCGACGTCGAGGAGGGGGGCCCGGAGGCTCCGCTCGCGGGCTGGCTCGAGCGGGTCGACGGGCCGGTGGTCGTCTGCTCGCGGGCCCCGGTGGGACTGCCGGGCGTGGTCCGTCTCGAGGTCAGCCGACCGGACGCTCCGGAGCAGCGCCGGCTCTGGCGCACGGCCCTGGCCGAGCACCACGAGGGGCGTGAGTGGGAGGACGCCGCCGACCTGATGTCGTCCACCCACCGGCTCAGCGCTCGGGAGATCGTGGAGTGCTCCCGGCTGACCGCCGACGCGACGGACCCCGCGGACCTCGGGCGGGCCGTCCGCGGCCAGCTGCAGCACGCCGAGCTGGGCGGACTGGTGCGCCCGATCCGGCCACGCGCCCGGTGGTCGGACCTCGTCCTGCCCGGGGACCGGCTCGAGCTGCTGCACGCACTGGCCGACCAGGTGCTGGCCAAGCGGATCGTGCACGACGACTGGGGCTTCGCAGACACCAGCGCCCGCGGCCTCGCCGTCACCGCGCTCTTCGCCGGCGAGTCCGGCACCGGCAAGACCATGGCTGCCGAGGTGATCGCCCACGAGCTCGGTCTCGACCTGCTCCACGTGGACCTCTCCGCGGTGGTCAGCAAGTACATCGGCGAGACCGAGAAGAACCTGCGCCTGGTCTTCGACGGCGCGGACGCGACCGGCGCGATCCTGCTCTTCGACGAGGCGGACGCCCTCTTCGGCAAGCGCAGCGAGGTGCGCGACAGCCACGATCGCTACGCCAACATCGAGGTCAGCTATCTCCTCCAGCGCATGGAGACCTATCGCGGCCTGGCCGTCCTGACGACCAACGCCCGGGCCAACCTCGACCCGGCCTTCGTCCGGCGCCTCGGCTTCATCGTGCAGTTCCCCTTCCCCGACGCCGAGCACCGGGCCCGGATCTGGCAGGGCGCCTTCCCCGACAAGACCCCGACCCAGGGCCTCGACCCGCGGGCGCTGTCGCGGCTCGCGATCAGCGGCGGTGCCATCCGCAACATCGCCGTGGCCGCCGCGTTCCGCGCCGCGGCGGCGGACCGGCCGGTGGGCATGGCCGAGGTGGCCTGGGCCGCGCGGGCCGAGCTCGCCAAGGCCGAGCGCACGGTCTCGCCGAGCGACCTCGCGGGGTGGGACGCATGAGCACCGGGCGCGAGTGCAGCCACGACCGTGCGGACTCCGGTGGAGCGGTGGTGCGCCCCGCGGGCGACGCCTACGAGGCGCTCGCCGACCGGACCGCGGACACCGTCATGTCGGCGCAGCCGAGCTCGTCGTACGCCCCCGGCCGGACCGGGACGTACGCCGGGTCCGGCGGCGGCGCCGGCCGGCCGCTGACGCGCGAGGAGTCGTCGTTCTTCGGGCCGCGCTTCGGGTTCGACTTCTCCCAGGTGCGCATCCACGCCGACACCGCGGCCGCTGCTCACGCGGACGCGCTGGGGGCGCACGCCTACACCCGGGGGAGCTCGATCACGTTCTCGCGGCCGCCGGAGCTGGCCAGCACCGGTGGCCGGCGGCTGATGGCGCACGAGCTGGCTCACGTCGTCCAACAGTCCACGACGCCGTCCCTGGCCGGGACGGTGCAGCGCCAGGCCAAGACCGCGCCGGGCATCAAGCGCGTGGTGATCTACCGCAAGACCAAGCAGATCAACGTCACGCTCGCCGACGACACGACCATGCGCCTGACGATGAATCCCAAGACCAACCTGGACGCCGGGACCTACACGGGCAAGCACGTCAAGGACTCCACCGACAATGACAAGGTCGTGACCGGCAAGGGCGACCCCGTCGCGAAGACCGATGGCTGGTTCTTCGACTACCCGTCGACGCCGCCCTACAAGTGGCAGGAGCTCGCGACGTCGGACTACGAGCTGATCGTCTATGACAAGCGCCGTCCGGGAACCCGTGCGGAGGAGCTGCCCTCGCCCCAGAAGGGCGGCAAGGACGGCGAGGGCAGCGGGGCCACGGGCTCCTCCACCGACACCGGCTCGGGGGCCGGCGCCGGGGACAAGAAGGGGGCCGGCGACCAGGGCGGGGGCGACAAGGCCGGGGACAAGAAGGGGGCCGGCGACAAGGCCGGGGGCGACAAGGCCGGGGACAAGACCGGGGGCGAGGAGCGGCTACCGCCGGAGACCGACGCGGAGAAACAGGCGAAGGTCGACCGCCTGCTGAAGGACCTCAAGTCGCTGCCCGACGTCGGCGGCAAGCCGATGAGCAAGGAGCAGCTCGCCAAGCTCGCCGAGATGAGCGCCTCCGAGCTCGCCGACGTCCTGAAGTACCTCAAGGAGGCCGCCGCGACCTCCGAGGACCCGATCGACGCCTCGGACGAGCTCGACAAGTACCTCGCGATGAGCCCCTCGGACCGCGAGCTGCTCCGGATCAACCAACACCTGCTGACCGACGCCAAGTCGGGCCCGCTGCCCGACCAGGTCAAGATCGCGCTCGACACCTCCGCCAGCAGCACCCAGAAGCTGGGCGACGCCACCGGCGAGGTCAACCAGCAGCTGGCGAACCTGAAGAAGATCCACGCCAAGGTCACCCACGACACGCTGCTCGACGAGCAGAACGCCGACCTGGACCCGATCGAGCTGGAGAAGCTCCCGGTCTTCCGCGAGATGATGATGCTCGAGGGGCTCCTCGCGGGCGCCAGCACCAAGTCGGCGAAGATCGAGGAGTCCGCGAAGGACCTGACCAAGAGCATCGCCGGGATCCGGGACTACGTCCTGGAGGAGATCCTCTGGCTGGCCGCCGAGCTCGGTGCCAGCTACATCATCGGCGCGCTGACCGGGCCGATCGGCACCGGCCTCGCCGCCGCCCGCGGGGTGATGCTCATCCAGCGGCTCAACAAGCTGCGCAAGTTCCTCCAGAAGGTCGAGCAGGTCTACTCGACCTACCAGCGGATCACGAGCATCGTCGCCAAGGTCAGCGCGGCCTACGCGACCTACAAGTCCTTCGAGACGAACTTCGCCGAGGGTCTCGCTCAGCTGGGCACGCTGCGCGAGCAGGTCGAGGACCCCAACCTCGACGAGCAGGCGGTCGAGCTGGCCCAGCAGAAGCTCGAAGAGCTGGAGAACCAGCTCGTGGACAAGATGCTGCTGCAGCTGGAGAGCAACACCGGCGTCGGGACGCTGCTGGAGTACTTCGACATCCCCGAGGACGCCGTCCACGACGAGGAGCAGCTCCGGCAGATCCTGTTCAACATCCCCCAGGGGCTGCAGGAGCTCGACGCGCTGATGGCCAGGTACCGCGCCAGCGGCCGCGACCTGGAGTCGGTGAAGCTGCTCACCTACAAGGCGGTCCTCGTCGGCGTCCTGCTCTACCCCTTCGTCGGCTTCCTCGCCCGCGAGACCGGCTCCAAGATCCACGAGCTGACGGCCGAGAAGGACCTCAGCGACCGGCTGCTCAGCATCATCGACCGGGCGAGCTCGGGCAAGAAGGGCTACAAGGCGCCCGGAGCTGCCAAGACCCGCACCCAGCTCTCCGCGGCCAAGCGCAAGCCCAAGGCGAAGACCCCGGACCCGAAGAAGAAGGACCCGGGCAAGCCCGCCACGCCGCACGATGCCAAGAAGAAGAAGGGCGACGCCGACCCCGCGAAGGACCCGGCCAAGCCGCAGGAGCCGGGCAAGAAGCCGCCCTCCCACGAGGACACCGGCAAACCCAAGTCGCCGGCCAAGCCGGGGGACACCCAGGACCCGACGAAGAAGCCGGACACCGACGACTCACCGCAGGCCAAGAAGAAGCTCGGGGAGCCGGACCCGGACCCGGCCAAGAAGAAGCCAGGGGAGCCGGACTTGGACCCGGCCAAGAAGAAGCCAGGGGAGCCGGACGCGGCCAACAAGGACCCGAAGGACCCCAAGGACCCGAAGGACCCCAAGCAGACGCCGGGCGGGCCGGACGAGTCCGAGTGGCTGCAGGTCGTGGCGAAGGTGAAGGCACTGCCCGGGCGCAACCTCCCCGAGGGGGCGACCAAGAGCTCGCTGCGCACGCAGGGCAACAAGATCAAGAAGAAGCACACCAAGGTGTGCCGAAGCGTGCGCGTCGAGCGGGTCGCCGGCAAGGGGGAGTGGCGGCTGGTCATCACCCGCAAGGGCGCACCCGGCCAGACCGACGCGACGGTGATGATGGGCTACCGCGAGCGCTGGGAGGAGGGTCGCGAGGCCGTCACCGCCGCGGTCGCGAAGCTGGACGCGGCGAGCAGGACCAAGACGAACATCACCGCCACGATCGCGCCGTTCCAGACCGCCTACACCTACGCCGCCCTCGACGTGGTCGACCACACCACCGCCGACCGGTCGGGGTTCACCGTCGTCGGCCGGATGGGCAACGCGGCCCGGCGCGACATCGTGGACGTCGACGACCTGACCGGGCTGCACACCGGCGAGAAGAGCGACCCGATCCCGATCTACTGGTACAAGCACGAGTCCTGGTACCCGGGCTACGCCAAGCCGCTGAAGCTCACCATCGACGGCAACCCGGTGGACTTCAAGATGACCGACCCGCCGCAGGACGTGACGCTGAAGTCCGGCGAGAAGATCCCCATCGGCGTCGACAGCTCGAACATCGTCAAGAAGGACTCCGTGCTCCTGCGCAAGAGCACTGAGCGCGAGGCCAAGCCCGTCGACAACCTCCGGGCCGCGCTGAAGCGGGCCGGCTACAGCCAGTGGGAGGACAAGGACATCGACCACCTCACCGACCTGGCGTTCCAGGGGAGCAACAAGTACTCCAACCTGTGGCCGCTCAACCGGGAGAAGAACCGGCACGCGTTCAACGGCACGTGGTACCGCAACTACGGCATTCAGTACCTCGACAAGAAGAACCCGCTGACGCTCAAGACCGGGACGCTCTACACGCTCGTGGGCAAGTACTTCAAGATCGAGGGGATCGAGCCGCGGGTGCGCGGCTACGGCGGTCGCACCAAGGGAGCGAAGCCGTGACCGCGCGAGGCAGCCGCCCCACGGCGCGACTCCTCCACGTCGAGCTCACGGTCGACGACCTGGTGGTGCCCGCCGGCGTCGGCGACGAGGCGGCTCTGCGGGAGGCCGTGGAGACCGCGTTGCGCGAGGCCCTCGAGGGCCGGCTGTCCGACGGTGCCGCGGGCATGGCCGAGACGCAGATGCACCCCGACGTGCGGGTCCGGCTCGACGAGCCCCTCGGCACCGAGGCGGCGGGGCTGGGTCGGCAGGTGGCCGCCGAGGTGACGAGAGTGGTGCTTCCATGATCGGCCCGCGCCTGGTCAAGGGCGGCCTGGTGCAGGTCGACGCCGGGAGCGGTGCCGTACGCCGGGTGGTGAGCCTGCAGTACAACCCCGACAGCCTGGTTCGCAACCTCAAGCTCCAGCAGCCTGCGGAGGGCGCCGACGTCACCGAGGCGCTGCGGGTGACCGGACCTCCGGTTGAGACGCTCAAGATCGAGGCGGAGGTCGACGCCACCGATGCGATGGAGAAGCCCGACCGACACGCCGCGACCGTCAGGCTCGGCGTGCATCCGCAGCTGGCCGCGCTGGAGAGCCTGGTCCACCCGAGCGTCGCGGACCTGGTCCGCCGTGACGCGCGCGCCTCGTCGGGGGCGATCGAGATCCTCCCGGCGCAGGGGCCGCTGACCCTGTTCGTGTGGAGCGCGAAGCGGATCCTGCCGGTCCAGGTCACCGAGTTCGCGGTCACGGAGGAGGCCTTCGACGCGCTGCTGAACCCGATCCGCGCGAAGGTCTCCCTCGGGATGCGGGTGCTGACCGCGGGCGACCTCGGCTACGACCGCCGCGGGGGCGGCATCTACCTGTCCTATCTGCGGGCCAAGGAGTCCCTCTCCAGGACGGTGTCCACGGCGCCGCTCAGCACGCTCGGCATCGGAGGTGTCCCGTGAGCGACGACCTGGCCCGTCGGCAGCTTGCCGGCCTGCTGTCCCAGAGCGCGGCGAGCGTCTCGCCCTTCCCTCCGCACAGCCGCTACCACGCGACACCGGTGGCCACGCTGCTCGACGCCCAGGGCAACCCGCTGCGCTACCTGCGACGACGGCTCCTGCCCGACCCGGCCGCGCTCGTCCACGTCGGCGAGCACGTCGTGGCCCCGGAGGACCGCCTGGACCTCATCGCCGCCGTGGCGCTGCAGGATCCCGAGCTGTTCTGGCGGATCTGCGACGCCAACCCCTCGCTGCACCCCGACGAGCTCACCGCGCGGGTCGGCCGGCGACTGCGGATCACCCTGTCCGAGGGCATCCCGGGAGGAGCGCCATGATCGAGTCCGCGGACCTCACCCTCCTCATCGGCCCCGGTGTGCCGGTGCCCGCGCCGCGCAGCGTCATGGAGGCGGTCAGCTCGGTGCGGGTCACGACCGGCCCGCAGCAGTCGGGCTTCCAGGTCGTGTTCGAGGCCGGCCGGGCCTCCGACCTGCTGCGGACGCTGCTGCCGGTGGGGTACTTCGACCCGATCGTGTCCCGGGTGATCGTCATGGTCACGATCCGCGGCCTGCCGCACGTGCTCATCGACGGCGTGGTGACCCACCACGAGCTCACCCCGTCCAACACGCCCGGCGCGTCCACGCTGACGATCACCGGCGAGGACCTCAGCGTGCTGATGGACCTGGTGGAGATGCCGTTCATGCGCTACCCGGCGATGCCGGAGGTCACCCAGCTCTACGCGATCCTGGCCAAGTACGCCGTCTTCGGGATCGCCCCGATCGTCGTGCCGCCGATCGTCAGCGCGGTGCGCAACCCGCTGGAGGGGATCGACACCCACACCGGCACCGACCTGGACTACATCCAGCAGCACGCTGCGCGCTGCGGCTACGTCTTCCATCTCGACCCCGGGCCGCTGCCCGGCTCGAGCATCGCCTACTTCGGGCCGGACGTCCGGGTCCCGGTGCCGCAGCCGGCGCTCAGTGTCAACCTCGACGAGGCCACCAACGTCGACGCGCTGTCGTTCAGCCTCGACGGCAAGGCGAAGAAGATCACCGTCTACACGATCTTCGACCCGGTGACCCACAAGGTCCCGATCCCGATCCCGGTGCCGAACCTCAACCCGTTCAAGCCGCCGCTGGGGCTGCGGCCGACACCGCCGGCGCGGGTCGAGTTCGCCGAGGACGGTGGACCGCTGGAGCCGGCGGAGGCGGCCAAGCGGATCATCGGCGACCTGATGAAGGCCTCCGACGCCATCACGGGGGAGGGCAGCCTCGACGTGCTGGCCTACGGGCGCCCGCTCCGGGCTCGTCAGCTCGTCGGGGTGCGCGGCGCCGGGACGGCCTACGACGGCCTCTACTACGTCAACCGGGTCACCCACGACCTCAAGCCGCACTCCTACAAGCAGTCGTTCTCGCTCTCGCGTGACGGCCTGATCTCGCCGACCCCCGTGGTCCCCGTCTAGAGAGGCTCCCCGATGACCATGACCGCGACCGCGACCCGGCACTTCGGCAAGTACCGAGGCACCGTGATCAACAACATCGACCCGATGATGCGCGGGCGGCTGCTGGTCGAGGCGCCCGATGCCCTCGGCCTGACCCCGTCGAGCTGGGCCGAGGCGTGCGTGCCGCTCGCCGGCCCGACCGGCCCCCCGATGGGCACCTGGTTCGTGCCACCGATCGGCGCGGGGGTGTGGGTGGAGTTCGAGCGCGGCGACCCCTCGCGGCCGATCTGGTCGGGGTGCCGGTGGGGGACGCCCGCCGACCCGCCGACCCTCGCCCTCAACGGGCTGCCGGCCTCGCCGAGCATCGTGTTGCAGACCGCCGGACAGAACGCGATCGCGATCTCGGACCTGCCCGGCCCGACCGGCGGGATCATGCTCAAGAGCACCACCGGCGCGACCCTGATCGTCAACGACACCGGGATCTTCATCCAGAACGGCAAGGGTGCCTCGATCGTGATGACCGGCCCGACCGTGACCGTCAACGCCGGCGCCCTGACGGTGATCTGAGATGCCCGGGCCCATCCTGCACGCCGGAGCCGTGGTCACCTGCGCCCACGGCGGCATGGCGACCCCCTCGGCGCCGATGCCGCGGGTGCTGGTGAGCGCGATGCCGGTCGCGACCCTGCCGGCGCCCTACCTCGTCGCCGGCTGCGCCTTCGTGCCGCCCGCGGGCAACGGTCCCTGCGTCAGCGCCCAGTGGACGATCGGGTCGGTCCGCGTCCTGGTCTCCGGACAGCCCGTGGTCCTCGCGACCGGGCTGGCCACCTGTGTCCCGACCGCCACGCCACTCCTGCCCGTCTCGGGCCAGACCCGCGTCCTCGCGACCTAGGAACGGCCATGCACCTCGAGCACCCCTTCCACTTCGACGGCCGCGGCCGCACGGCCGACGCCACCCACTCGGGGTGGCTGCGCGGGCTGGTGGAGCAGGTGCTCATGACCCAGCCCGGTGAGCGGGTCAACCGGCCGACGTTCGGGTCGGGGCTGCGACAGCTGCCCTTCGAGGGACTCGGCGACGAGCTCGGGTCGGCGACGGAGTTCCTCGTCCAGGCCGCGCTCCAGCAGTGGCTGGGGGACCTGATCGCCGTCGACCGGGTCGACGTCCACGCCAGCGACTCGACGCTGCGGGTCACGGTCGCGTTCACCGAGGTGCGCACCGGCGAAGGCCACGTCGAGACCTACGAGCGGGAAGGGGTGGGCTGATGGACCCGCTCGTCTTCCGGTGCCTCGACGCCGAGGTACGCCGCGCGGCCATCGCCGCCACGCCCGCGCTCAACGCGATCGACTGGCTCGAGGTGGCCGACCTCGTGCCCACCGAGCTGCCGCCGGCCCAGCAGGCGGCGTACTCCTCGCTCCCGCCCGGACCTCAGCGCGAGCAGCTGCTGTGGCAGCGCAAGCTCACCGTGCGCTTCGTCAACGACCTGACCGCCACCCACCAGGCCGGTCTGAGCGCGAGCGGGATCCTCCTCCTCGGCGGGGAGCGGATCCCCGCGCCGTCGGTCGCGGTCCTGGCCACCGGCACGGACGGCGTCACCCTGCGGACCAGCGTCGCCGGCGACACCTCGCGCTACCGCCTCGAGATCGTGCGCTCCGCGATCGACCGGCGCCCGCCGGAGGGCTTCGACCCGCTGCTGAACGGGGTCGACTTCACCTTCAAGGTCGACTGCCCCAGCGACCTGGACTGCCGCCAGGGCCACGTCTGCCTGGGGGACAGCCCGACGCAGCCGCGGCTGGACTACCTGGCCAAGGACTACGCGTCGTTCCGGCGACTGATGCTCGACCGGATCTCCCTGCTGAGCCCGACCTGGTCCGACCGGTCGCCGGCCGACCTCGGCGTCGCGCTCGTCGAGCTGTTCGCCTATGTCGGCGATCGGCTCAGCTATGCCCAGGACGCAGTGGCGACCGAGGCCTACCTCGGCACCGCCCGCTTCCGCCGCTCCGTACGCCGGCACGCGCGGCTGGTCGACTACGCGATGCACGACGGCTGCAACGCCCGCACCTGGGTCCAGGTGCGGGTCAGCGCCGACGTCGACCTCGTGGCCGGGGACCTGAGGTTCCTCACCCGGCTGCCCGAACTGCCGGCGCGGGTCGCGCCGGGCTCCCGGGACGAGACGCGCGCGCTCGCGAGCCGGGCGCAGTGGTTCGAGCCGGTCGTGGCCGAGCTCGACCGGTCCGCGGCCCCGGTGCTGCACCTGCGGGCCGCGCACGACGCGATGGCGGTCTACGACTGGGCCTTCCCCGACTTCGCGCTGCCGCCGGGCACGACGGAGGCGACCCTCGCGGGCCACTTCCCGGACCTGGCGGAGGGTGACGTGCTGGTCCTGGCCCAGACCAAGAGCCCGGTGACCGGGCAGGCCGCCGACGCCGATCCGACGCAGCGGCACGCCGTACGGCTCACCTCGGCCACCGCCTTCGACGGGCCCGCCCCCCTGACCGACCCGCTGACCGCGGCCCGGATCACCCAGGTGACCTGGGCGCCCGCCGATGCGCTGCCCTTCGGGCTGTGCGTGACCGCGTCGGGGGACATCGCGGCAGGCCGGTCGCCGGTGACCCAGGGCGCGCAGGCGTGGGGCAACGTCGTCCTGGCCGACCACGGCCGTACCGTGACGGGGGAGGTCCTCGGGACCGCGAGCGGTGCCCGGTTCCGGCCCACGCTGGCCGAGGCGCCGCTGACCCAGGCCTCGACCGTCCGGGTCCGGGGCCCGCACGGCGCGTCGGTCCGGCGGCGGTTCGACCCGGCCGCGCCCGCGGCGTACGCACTGGTCGGCGACCCGGCTGCCGCGCGGCCCGCGCTGTGGCCCCGCAGCGTCCTCGACGGGGACGCCACCGACTGGACCGCGGTCCCCGACCTGCTCGACGCGGGCGCCGAGAGCCCCGAGGTCGTCGCCGAGCTCGAGGCCGACGGCGTCTGCCGGCTCCGCTTCGGCAGCCACGGCCACGGCCGGACGCCACGCAGCGCGGAGGCCTTCACCGCGGCCTACCGGCACGGCAACGGCGCCGCGGGCAACGTCGGCGCGGACTCGCTGGGCCACGTCGTCACCGCGGACGGGCGGGTCACCGGGGTGCGCAACCCGGTGCCGGCCGTCGGCGGCACCGAGCCCGAGACCATCGAGCAGGCACGGCGCCGCGCGCCCGAGGCGTTCCGGACCCAGCGCCGCGCGGTCACCCCGGCCGACTACGAGCGGGTGTCGATGCAGTCACCCACCGTGCAGCGCGCCGCCGCCACGCTGCGGTGGACCGGCAGCTGGCACACGGTGTTCCTCACCGTCGACCCCGCCGGGGAGACCGGCACCGACACCCTCGTCGACGCCGACTTCGAGCAGGCCCTCCTCGAGCATCTCGAGCCGTTCCGGCTGGCCGGGTACGACCTGGAGATCGACGGCCCGCGGTTCGTCGCACTCGAGCTCGAGCTGGAGGTCTGCGTGGCCGCCGACCACTTCCGCTCCGAGGTCCGTCAGCGCCTCGCTGCGGCGCTGTCGGCGCGCGACAACGGCGACGGGACCCGCGGCCACTTCCACCCCGACACCTTCACCTTCGGCCAGGCCGTCCACGTCTCGCCGATCCTGGCGCGCGCCCGAGCCGTGACGGGCGTGGACTCGGCCCGGGCCGTGGTCTTCCAACGGCTCGGCTCGGCGTCGCCGGTGCCGCTCGCGGAGGGCCGGCTCACGCTGGGCCGGCTCGAGGTCGCGCGACTGGAGAACGACCCCGACTTCCCCGAGCACGGCGTGCTCCGGATCGTCCTGCACGGCGGGAAGTGAGGTGAACCGATGAGCGAGCCCGGGACCTGCGCCGACGGCTGCGGCTGCGGCTGCGACCCGGTCGTCCCGCAGACCCCGGAGCCGGTCGACAACGCCCCGGGGCAGTCCTCGATCGGCTACCGGGTCGCGCGGCACAGCTCGGTGAAGGGCGCGATCCTGCGCGGGCTCTCCGAGCACGACCTGCCCGCCCTCGGCGGGCTCGGCGCCCGCGACGACGTGGACCCGACCATCGCGCTCGCCGACGGGTTCGCCGCGATGGCCGACGTGCTGACCTTCTACACCGAGCGCCTCGCGCACGAGTCGTTCCTGCGCACCGCCACCGAGCGCTTCTCGGTCGTCGAGCTGTCCCGGCTGATCGGCTACCGCCCCGACCCCGGCGTGGCGGCGGACGCCTGGCTGGCCTTCACCGTCGAGGAGGCGCGCACCCTCCCGCGCCGGCCGGCCGAGCCGGTCGCGGTGCACGTCGGCACCCAGGTCCAGAGCGTTCCTGGCCAGGACGAGGCCCCGGTGACCTTCGAGACTGTCGCCCCGATCGTGGCTCGGGCCGAGTGGAACGCCGTGCCGCCCGCCCGCGATGCGTGGCCGACCACGCTCCAGGGCCGCACCTCCCTCACCCTGGCCGGCACCGGGCACCGGCTGGCCCGCGGCGACCGGATGCTCCTGCTCGGCGCGACCCGCGCGGTCCAGCCCAGCGGCACCGACTGGGCGGTGCGGGTCCTGGTCGACGTCGCAGAGGACGCCAGGCGCGACACCACGGTGGTGACCTGGCAGGGCGCGATCGGTCCGGCGATCACCGTCGCGGGGGCGACGGTGCACGTCTTCCGGCTGCGGGCGCCGATGTTCGGCCACAACGCCCCCGACCCCCGCCTGATGTCGACCTCCGGCACCTCGCTGGCCGAGCTGGCCGATGTGGGCGCGGGGACCTGGAACGACTTCGACCTGCCCACCGACGAGGTCGACCTCGACCAGGCCTACTCCGAGGTGGTGACCGGCGGCTGGCTCTACGTGCAGCAGGCGGGCGCGAGCGCCCACCTGGCGAAGGCGACGGCGGTCTCCCACCCCTCACGCAGCGACTTCGGGCTGGCCGCCAAGGTCACCCGGGTCAGCCTCGATCTGGCCTTCGCGGACCCTCCCGCCTTCGCCCGGCGCGAGTGCACCGTCCGTGCGGCCAGCGAGGAGCTCTCGCTCGCTCCCGACGAGCTCACCGGCGCCGTCGAGGGGCGGGAGGTGGTGCTCGACGCCGAGGTGTCCCTCGCCGCCGGGCAGCCGCTCGCCGTCCACGGGCCTCCGTACGGCTCCGGAGCCGGGGCCCCGGTCGTCTCGGAGGTCGTCCTCGTCGCCGAGGGGGCCGACGCGGTCACGGTCGCCGACGGCCGTACGACGGTGCGGCTCGCGACCCCGCTCTCGCGGTCCTACGACCGGGCCACCTCGAGCTTCAACGCCAACGTCGCGTCGGCCACCGAGGGCGTGAGCGTCGGGGAGATCCTGGGCAGCGGCGACGCCACCGCGGCCGGCCAGGCCTTCGTCCTCAAGCAGCGGCCGCTCACCTGGACCGCGGACGCCACCGGCCGCGCGTCCGCACTCGACATCCGCGTCGACGGCGTCCTCTGGAGGCGGCGCCCGACCCTGTTCGAGGCCGGGCCGGACGAGCGCGTGTACGTCCTGGAGACCCGCGACGACAGCACCACGCTGGTCCGCTTCGGCGACGGCGTCGAGGGCGCCCGGCTGCCCACCGGCCAGGCGAACGTGCGCGCCGACTACCGCACCGGGCTCGGGGAGGACGGCAACGTGCGCGCCGGCCAGGTCACCACGCTGCTGTCGCGGCCGCTGGGGGTGACCGGCGTGACCAACCCGGCTGCGGCGACCGGCGGCGAGGACCCCGAGCCCCTCGACCTGGCGCGGCGCAACGCCCCGGTCACCGTCCGCACGCTGGACCGGGTGGTGTCGCTGCTCGACGTCGAGGACTTCGCCCGCGCCCACCCCGGCATCACCAAGGCCGGCGCCGTCTGGGTCCCGACCGGGCCCGCGCGCGGGGTCGTCGCCACGGTGACCGGACCCGGCGGCGCGGTGGTCGAGGCCTCGGCGCCCACCCTGCTGCGGCTGCGCTCCGCGCTGCGCGACGCGGGTGACCCCAGGCTCCCGTTGGCGCTGATGCGCCACCGTCCGGTGCCGCTCACCCTCGCGCTGCGCGTGCTGCCCGACCCCGACCACGTCGCCGAGACGGTCGTCGCGGGGGTGCGCGCGGGACTGCTGGCGGCGTACGGCTGGGAGAGCCGGGACCTCGGCCAGCGCACGAGCATCGACGAGGTCGTCACGATCGCGCACGGCGCCCCCGGCGTCGTCGCCGTCGACGTCGACCGGCTGCGCCGCCCGGACGCGCCGGCGGGGGTCGAGGTCCAGGAGCGGGTGCCGGTCCACCCCGGCGGTCTTGACGCCGCCACGGGCGAGCCGGTCGGTGCCGAGCTCCTCGAGCTCCGCGAGGAGAACCTGAGCGTGGAGGTGATGACGTGACCACCACGGGCGCCGACCTGCTGGCCCTGCTGCCGGCGATCTACCGGCTGCGCGACGAGGAGCTCGCCGGGCGGCTGCCGGCCCAGCTGAGCGCGGGTGCGCAGGCCGAGCTGCTCGCGCTGGAGGCGCTGGGAGGCGCGGCGGACGCCCAGGACTCCGCGCGCCGCGAGGAGCTGCGCGCCGCGCTGGCCCGCGGACCGCTCGGTGCCCTGCTCGAGCTGGTCGCGCGGCAGGTGGCGGTCCTGGAGGACAGCGTCGACCAGCTCTACGACGACCTGTTCGTGGAGACCGCCGCACCCTGGGTGCTGCCCTATCTCGGCGACCTGATCGGCTACCGGCTGCTCCACGGGAGCACGCCGGGTGTCGGGTCGGGCACCGGGTCGGCCCGGGGCCGGCGGGCCGAGATCGGCCACACGATCGCGCTGCGCCGGCGCAAGGGCACGGCCTCCATGCTCGAGCAGCTGGCGCGCGACGTGACCGGCTTCCCGGGGGCCGCGGTGGCCGAGCTCTTCACGCGCCTCGCGACCACCCAGTCGATGAACCATGTCCGCCGCCACCACCGGGTCGCGCCGTCGATGCGCGAGGGCGCCGCGACGGACCGGGTCGGCTCGGCGTTCGACGCGTTCGCCCGGGCCCTCGACGTGCGCGCGATCGAGCAGGGCGCCTCGCGGCCCAACGTGGGCAACATCGCCTGCTTCGTCTGGCGCCTCGACGCGCTGCGCCTGGAGGGCTCGCCGGGGGTCCGAGAGGACGCGAAGCGCTACCGCTTCCACCCGCTCGGCATCGACTGCCAGCTGGTCCAGCGCCCCGAGCGCGAGGAGGAGATCAGCCACCTCGCCGAGCCCTTCAACGTCCCGGGACCCATCACCAGGCGGCGCCTGCTCGACGACCTGCCGAGGCTGTACGGGCCCGAGTCGAGCCTGGCGATCTGGCTGGACGACGCGCTGGTGCCCGTCGCCGACGTGGTCGCGGCCAATCTTGCCGACGCCCCGGGCGGCTGGATGCGCACCCCCGCAGCCGGGAAGGTGCTGGTCGACCCGGTGCTCGGCCGGCTCGCCGTCTCGGGCACTCCCACCCGGGTCGAGGTCATGTTCCACCGGGCCGGGGTGAACGGCGCCTTCGGTGGGGAGTACCCGCGGGCGCACACCTTCGGCGGCCTCGCGGGCGCGGTGGTCCGGGTGCCTCAGGACCATCCCACCGTGCAGGCGGGCCTCGACGCGCTGGCCGGCTCGGGCACCGTCGAGATCACCGACTCGGGCACCTACGCCGAGAGCCTCACGATCACCGTGCTGCCCGGCGCGATGATCCAGCTCCGCGCTGCCGACGGGCGCCGACCGACCCTGGCACTGACGGGCGAGCTCACGGTGCAGGGCGGGTCCGGCTCGGAGGTGGAGCTCAACGGGCTGCAGCTGACCAACCGCCCGGTGGTGGTGCCGGCCGGCAGCCAGCTGGACCGGCTGGCCGTGCGGCACTGCACGCTGGTGCCCGGGGCGCGGCTGCAGCCGGACGGGAGCCCGGTGACCGCGGGCGCGCTGGGGGTCGACGTCCGACGCGACCGCACCGAGCTCACCGTCGAGCACAGCGTGGTGGGCGCGCTCAAGGGTGCGGCCCGGACCCGGATGACGGTCATCCACAGCATCGTCGATGCCACGGACGCCGGCCTCGAGGCGATCGGCGCCGGCGGGTCCGCCGTCGGCGCGCTCACCCTCGAGTCCGCCACGGTGATCGGCAGGATCCGCGCTCAGCAGCTGTCGATGTCGGACTCGATCGCGCTCGGGCTGGTCGAGGTCGTGAACCGGCAGGCCGGGTGCGCGCGGTTCAGCTACCTGCCCCTGGGGTCGCTCGCCCCCCGGCGCCATCGCTGCGCGCCGCAGCAGCCCGTCGACGTACCTCACTTCGCCTCGCTGCGGTTCTCCGCGCCGGCCTACGCGCGCCTGGCGACCCGCACGCCGGAGGCGATCCGGCGCGGCGCGGAGGACGAGTCGGAGATGGGGGCCCACCACCGGCTCCAGGAGCCGCAGCGGATCGCAGACCTGATCACCCGCCTCGACGAGTACCTCCGGCTGGGGCTCCGTGCGGGAGTCGTCCATGAGTCCTGAACAACCACCGAGGAGCATCCGATGAACGGTGACTACAGCCGCTCGACCCATGACCCGCGCGACGGGGAGTCCGCGGTGCTGCTGCAGCAGGGGCGGATCCTCACCGACGCCGACTGGAACGAGCAGGCCGCCCACATCCGGCGGCGCGTCCAGGCCGAGGCGCTCGACACCATCGGCCGCGCCGGAGTCCCCTCCGAGACGCTCGACGGGTTCAAGATCTCGCTCAGCGGGGGAGCCGCCTTGATCGGCATCGGCCGGATGTACGTCGACGGCGTGCTCGCCGAGAACCACGGCCGCCCCGCCGACGCCTGGCGCGCGACCCTGGCCGAGCTCGTCGGCACCACCACCGTGTCCTACAACGCGCAGCCGCACCTGCCGACGCCGCCCCCGCTGCCGAGCACCGGCAAGGTGCTGGTCTACCTCAAGGTGTGGCGCCGCGAGGTCACCGCGGTCGACGACCCCGACCTGGTGGAGCCCGCGCTGGGAGTGGACACCACGACGCGGATGCGGACGATCTGGCAGGTCAAGGCGGTGCCGGTGCCGGCAGGTTTCGTGCCCGGCGCGGCGCTCGCGACGGTCCCCGGGTTCCTCGGCGCCGAGCCGCCTGCGACCGCGCGGCTCAGCGTCGGCACGGCTACCGTCGACATCGACCCGAGCCCGTGCCAGATCTCGCCGACCGGCGGCTACACCGGTGTGGAGAACCAGCTCTACAGGGTCGAGGTCCACACCCCCGGCCCGGCCGGGGCGGCGACCTTCAAGTGGTCGCGCGACAACGCGACCGTCGCCGCGCGGGTCACCTCCATCCCGGCCACTCGGGACCGGCTGGTCGTGGACAGGCTCGGGCCCGACGACGTGCTCTCGCTGCACGACGGGGAGTGGATCGAGCTGCTCGACGAGGCCCGCGAGCTCGCCGGACAGCCCGGCGTCCTACGCCGGATCCGGTCGGGCGGCGGGATCGACGAGGCGACCCGCACGGTGCTGCTCACCCAACCGCTGGGCGCCACCGACTTCGTCCTCGACGCCCAGGGCCGACCGGTGGCCGGCAGCAACCTGCGGATCCGGCGCTGGGACCAGGGCGGCACGCTCTTCGACGAGGGCGGCACCGCCGTCACGGACGCGGCCCTGGCTGGTGGGACGATCACGATCCCGGCTCCCGGCGTACGTCTCCTGCTCGAGCACAACCTGACCGTCGGCTTCTCCTCCGCGCCCGCGGGCGGCCGGTTCCGCACCGGCGACCACTGGCTGGTGCCGGCGCGGACGGCCGCCCCGACCGGCCACGAGGGGGCCGATCTTCCGGCCGCGGGCATCCACGCCCACTACGCCGCGCTCGCGCTGATCGAGGGCGCCACCGTGACCGACCTGCGGCCGGTCTTCCCGCCGCTGAGTGGCCTGGACTCGCTGTTCTACGTCGCCGGCGACGGTCAGGAGGTCACGCCCAGCACACTCTCGCCGGCGCCGGTCCAGCTGCCGATCCGACCGACCGTCGGCGTCTCCCGCGGCCCGATCCCGGTGGCGGATCGCTCGGTGCGGTTCACCCTCACCGCCGGGGGCGGCTCGATCAACGGCGGCGCCGGACCGGTGACGGTCCCGACCGCCGCCGACGGCACCGCGAGCGTGGGCTGGTCGGTGGCGCCCGGCTCGGACCAGTCGACGCTGGAGGCCCGGCTGCTCGACGGCGCGGGCCAGCCGGTGGGGCTTCCGGTGCGGTTCAGTGCCCGGACGCGCCGGGCGGCGACGGTGTCCTACCAGCCCGGGGCCTGCGCCGACCTCGCCGGTGTCGCCACGGTGCAGGAGGCCCTGGACAAGCTCTGCGCGCGTCCGGCGGGGGAGGGCGGCGCGGCCAGCTGCTGCGCGAGCGTGGGGGAGGGCGGCGACTACGGGCGGATCGAGGAGGCGATCCGCGACCTCGCCGACAAGCACCAGGGCCTGGTCTGCCTCTGCCTGCTCCCCGGGGACCACGAGTTCGAGCACGAGGCCATCGACTTCGTCCGGCGGCTCGACATCCACGGCTGCGGCGCCCGGTTGCGGCTGCTCTCGCCGTTCGAGGTCGTGAAGGCCGAGTCCGTGTCGCTGGCGGGGATCGACATCGTGGGCCAGGGAGGGCTGGAGGACCACCTGCTGCTGTGTGTCTCGGTCGACGAGGTGCGGCTGCGCGACCTGGCAGTGCGCACCGAGGGCCGGAGCCTGGGCACTCTGATCTACCTCAGCGACTGCGGCACCACCCGCGTGGACGACTGCCGCCTGGCGGCCGTCCCTCAGGAGCGCGACGGCGGGCGGGACCGGTTCAGCGGCGTCGCGCTCAACCTGCTCACCGCCGCCCGCGACGAGGACCTCCCGGCGCTCGCGATCGTCGCGGAGAACAACCGCAGCACCAGCTTCGCCCGCCGCCGGGTCCCCGCGGCCCAGCTCGAGGGCTTCGCCACCTCACCGCTCGGCATCGCGGACCCCCGACTGGCCCGGGCGGCGGTGACCGCGGCCGAACTGATCCGCAGCGGCGCAGCGTTCGAGCGGTTCGAGCACCTGCAGCCGGAGCTGGCGAGGCTCGGCGAGCACCTCGAGGATCGCTGGGGTGGCTACCCACGAGCGGCGCTGTCGGTCGAGGACCCGCGCGGCCACGTCTTCGTCCGAGGCAACCTCGTCGCGGGCGGGCTGAGCCTCTACGGTGTGGTGACCCCGGACCGGATCGACGAGCTGGAGTCCCGCCTCGAGGAGATCGTGGCCCAGGCGAGCGAGCCGTTCGAGCTCAACGCGGGCGTGAACCGCCTGGTCGTCCAGGGCAACACCCTCGCGTGGACCCTCCTGGCACAGGACCCCGGGAAGGTCCTCGCCTTCGGCAGCGCCGCCTTCAGCGACAACCACCTCATCGGGGGCCCTGTCGAGCTCGCCGCCGGCGCCACCACCTTCCACGGCAACGACCTCGAACGCGGCGATGGCCGGCTCGCGGGACTGCTCTATGCCAACCGGGTCACCGCGACCACGAACGTCGGGCGCGGCAAGGAGTCGTTCCTCATCCTCTCCTCCGCGGTCCGCACGGAGGCCGCCAACGCCGATCTCAGCCTGGCGCCCTAGGCGGATCCACCGCGCGGGCGGGTTCGCGAGGTGGTGGGCAACGCCCGGTCATCGCAGGCGAAAGACGTCGACGATGTGGGGGGTATCGACGAGCGTGTGCGGCGCGAAGGCGTGGTAGGCCCAGACGTGCACCCAGGCATTGCCGGTGCGCAGCGTCAGGAAGCTCTTGATCATGCCGGGGCCGAGGTAGGTGAAGGCCAGGAAGGCGATCGACAGAGCAGCGGGTCCGGGTGAGGTGAACACGGTCCAGGCGTCCCAGAGGTGCAAGCCTGCGTAGGTCAGGCCGCCGCAGAGGACGGTCGCCGTGGGGGATCCGGTGAGTCTCAGGAAGCGGGGGATCAGGATGGCGTACACGAAGGCCATCGCCGGCAGCACGGTGCCGAACAGGTAGAGGACGAACGTCAGGGCGGCACCTCGGACGAGCAGCCCCGCGGGCAGGTCCAGGCTCGTGGGTTGCAGCGCGAAGATCTGGAACCAGGTCTCCAGCGCGAGCACGACGCCGATCACCAGCAGGTCGTTCTTCCGCGCCGTGGATCTCAGGCCCAGCGCGGTGGGGGAGTACTTCCGTCGGAAGTAGAGCAGCGGGACCACGGCATAGATCACGAAGTTGTATGCCGCCCAGGTCACCACCTCGGCCCGATCCACCTGAGCGTGCGTCCCGAACAGGGTGCCGGCCAGATGCAGGCCGAACGGGTGCCAACCGAAGGCGCGCGCCAGGAAGAACCCACCCAGCAGGCCGAGAACGCCGTAGGCGAGCAGTCCGACGGTCTCGCGCAGTGCCAGGCTGCGTCCCGGTGCACGCTCCACGATCCGCAGGTCCGAGCGGCGACGGGTGAGCCAAGAGACCACCCCCATCAGGAGCAGGACCTCGAGCATGGCGAGGTTGGTCTCGGCGAGAACCTCCCACGTCGCCAGCTCGGTGCGCGCCGGCCAGTCGAAGGGCAGGGCGGTCGGTGACGTGAGCGCAACGGCGATGTTGGCCGCTGCCCACGCCGCGGCTGCCGCCCAGAGGCTCCAGTGCCCAGGAAGGCGGGAACGTCGAGCGGGCGCTCCGGAGGGGGGTGCGGTGCTGCTGTCGACGAAGCTCATCGGTTCCACCCTCGAGGCGAGAATTAGCACACGTGTGCTAGATCGATTGCCCCGACAGTAACACGAGTGTGCTAAAAAGAGTGATGCCCAAGATGGTGGACAGAGATCAGCGGCGCCAGGAGCTGGCGCACGCGGTGTGGAGGGTGATCCGCCGCGACGGGGTGGAGCACGCCTCGGTGCGGGCCGTCGCCCGGGAAGCCGGGTTGTCCCCGGGGTCGCTGCGGCACTACTTCGGCAGCCAGTCCGACCTGCTGGTGTTCGCCATGCGCATGGTGATGGAGCGGGTCGAGAGTCGGGTCGCGGCACTGCCGCGTCCCGAGGATCCGCTGCCGGCGGCGAAGCTGGTGCTCGCCGAGCTGCTGCCCCTGGACGACGAGCGCCGCGCCGAGAACGAGGTCTGGGTGGCGTTCACGGCGCGGGCCCTGGTGGACTCAGAGCTCCGTGTCCTGCGCGACGAGGCCTACGACCGGCTGCGAGAGGCGTCAGATCGGTGGGTCATGCGCCTGCTCCCCGAGGCCGGACCGGACCTACGGTGGGTCGAGACGGAGCGACTGTTCGCACTGATCGACGGCCTGGCGATCCATGCGGCCACGCGTCCGGAGATGGTGACCCCCGAGCGACTCACCGCGGTGCTGGAGGCCCATCTCGACCGGGTCGGGCTCGAGGCCGCCGGTCTCACGCCGCCGCACTCGCCGCGCGGGTCTTGAGCCACCCGTCGACGCCGTCCCAGACCCAGATCGCCAGCGTGACGACGATGATGGCGGCGTTGAGGGTCTCGGGGTCGAAGCCGGACCATTCCGCCTGGACCTCGGCCACGGCGGCCGGGTTGAGCAGCCGGTCCTCGGCCGCCAGGTAGACGAGGGGGGCCGCGAAGAGGGCGCCCAACCCGACGTTCACGGTGGCCAGGGTGGGCGACCACCCCGCGGCGCGGTACTTGACGACCTCGAAGGCCGCCTCGACCAGGATCAGGGCGAGGATCAGCGGCAGCCAGAAGCTCCACAGGTCCGGGTCGAGCACGGGCTCGTGGTCGCCGAGAGGGGAGCGGAACTGCTGCCAGACGACGGCGCCGGCCAGGAGGCCGAGCCAGACCAGCGTCGAGACCATCTCCAGCAACGAGCCGGACCGCTCCCGCGGCAGGTCGGGCAGCTGGTCCGGCGCCCACTGGACGCCCAGGGACCCGCGGACGTCTCCGGCGGCGACCCCTCGCTCGGTCAGGGCGAAGGCCAGGGTGATCCAGAAGCACACGTGGAGGGCGACGGTCGCGGCGATCCACAGGGTCTCGCCGAGGATGCTGCCGGCGGAACCCCCGTCAAGGGCCGCGATGATCGCGATGACCACGGCGACCGTGGGGACCGCGGCCAGGAGCACGCTCCTCAGCACCCGGACGTAGGCCGGGTAGAGCTCGGGCCCGATCAGCTGCAGCGCCCGGCCGGAGTAGCCGGCCGCCAGGCGCGCGGGGTCGCCGAGCTCCTCCAGGGCGACGTACTCGGCGCGCTCGGCGTCGAGGCCCTCGGCGTGCTGCAAGGCCTCGGCCCGGTCTCCGATGCTGGCGCGCAGCTCGTCGGCCACGTCGTCGCGCTGGCTGTCGGGGAGCCCGCGTGTGGCGGCGTGGACGTAGCGGTCGGTCAGCGATGCCGCGCTCCGGCCGGTGGTGGTGGTCTGGTGGGTCGCCATGGTGGTCACCTGAGTCCTTCGATGGAGGCGTGCAGGGTGCGCCACTCGTCCAGCAGCGCGCGGAGGAGGGTCTCGCCGTCGGGGCTGACCCGGTAGAACTTGCGGGGTCGTGACTCCTCGGTGTTCCACTCCGAGGTCAGCAGGCCCTGCTTCTCCAGCCGCCGCAGCAGCGGGTAGAGCGTGTTGGCGTCGACCGCGAAGCCGGCCTCGGCCAACGTCTCGAGGAGGGCGTAGCCGTAGGTCGGCCGGGACAGCGTCGCCAGCGCGGCCATCACCACGGTGCCGCGCCGCAGCTCCTGGAGGTGTCCGGTGAGGATGTCGTCGTTCATAAGCGAGAGAATAGTGTGCGACGCACAGCATTGTCTAGCGGATAGCAATGTGTGTCGCCGTGCTCGCGTGGCGCGCCCCGCTTCTTCGGAACTGGCTCGATGTCATGTATCTTGATGTCAAGACATACGAGGCTCACGGTAAGGCTCGCCTTACTACCCCGGTCCGCCACCACGGCGGCAAGATGGGTGGAGCACACACGCGACTCGACGAGGAGACGGCTTGATGGCCAGCCAGGACAGCTTCGGAGCCAAGAGCACGCTGGACGTGGACGGGAAGGCCTACGAGATCTTCCGCCTCGACGCGGTGACCGGGGAGGGGCTGGACGTCAAGAGCCTGCCGTTCTCCCTCAAGGTCCTGCTCGAGAACCTTCTGCGCACGGAGGACGGCGCGGACATCACCGCCGACGACATCAAGGCGATCGCCGGCTGGGACGCGGACGCGGACCCGAGCAAGGAGATCCAGTTCACGCCGGCGCGCGTGATCATGCAGGACTTCACCGGCGTGCCCTGCGTGGTCGACCTCGCCACCATGCGCGAGGCCATGGCCGACCTGGGCGGCGACCCGACCAAGATCAACCCGCTCGCGCCCGCCGAGATGGTCATCGACCACTCCGTCATCGCCGACGTCTTCGGCACGCCCGAGGCGTTCGAGCGCAACGTCGAGATCGAGTACGAGCGCAACCGCGAGCGCTACCAGTTCCTGCGGTGGGGCCAGGGCGCGTTCGACGACTTCAAGGTCGTGCCCCCGGGCACCGGCATCGTGCACCAGGTCAACATCGAGCACCTCGCCCGCACGGTGTTCACCCGTGAGGTCGGCGGGGAGCTGCAGGCCTACCCCGACACCTGCGTCGGCACCGACTCCCACACCACGATGGTCAACGGCATCGGCGTGGTCGGCTGGGGCGTCGGCGGCATCGAGGCCGAGGCGGCCATGCTCGGCCAGCCGGTCTCCATGCTGATCCCGCGCGTCGTGGGCTTCAAGCTCAACGGCGACCTGCCCGAGGGCGCGACCGCCACCGACCTGGTCCTGACGATCACCGAGATGCTGCGCAAGCACGGCGTCGTCGGCAAGTTCGTCGAGTTCTACGGCCCCGGCGTCTCCGCGCTGCCGCTGGCCAACCGCGCCACCATCGGCAACATGAGCCCGGAGTTCGGCTCCACGATCGCGGTCTTCCCGATCGACGAGGAGACCACCAAGTACCTCAAGCTCACCGGCCGCTCCGACGAGCAGCTGGCGCTGGTCGAGGCCTACGCCAAGGAGCAGGGCCTCTGGCACGACCCGGACGCCGAGCCGCGCTTCTCCGAGAGGCTCGAGCTCGACCTCGCCACCGTGGTCCCGTCGCTGGCCGGGCCCAAGCGCCCCCAGGACCGGGTCTCGCTGTCCGAGGCCAAGGAGGCCTTCCGCACGGCTCTGGCCGACTACGTCACCGAGGGCGAGACCGGCGGCGAGGACCGCAAGCCGGGCGTCCCGCAGCAGGAGCAGCCGCACGGCGTCACGTCCAAGGTCGACGAGGCCTCGGCGGAGTCGTTCCCCTCGAGCGACTCCCCGGCCTCCAACGGCGGCGGTGGCGGCGGCAACGGCAACGGCGCCCCCGACGACTGGCACGCCCACGCGGCCTCCACGAAGGAGCGGCCGAGCAACAAGGCGACCGTCACCCTCGAGGACGGCACCGAGTTCGAGATCGACCACGGGGCGGTGACGATCGCGGCGATCACGTCGTGCACCAACACCTCCAACCCGTCGGTCATGATCGGCGCGGCGCTGCTGGCCAAGAAGGCGGTCGAGAAGGGCCTGCAGCGCAAGCCGTGGGTCAAGACCACGCTGGCGCCCGGCTCCAAGGTGGTCTCCGACTACTACGAGAAGTCCGGCCTGACGCCGTACCTCGACAAGCTCGGCTTCAACCTCGTGGGCTACGGCTGCACGACCTGCATCGGCAACTCGGGTCCGCTCATCCCCGAGGTCAGCCAGGCCGTCAACGACCACGACCTCGCGGTCGTCTCCGTTCTCTCGGGCAACCGCAACTTCGAGGGCCGGATCAACCCGGACATCAAGATGAACTACCTCGCGTCCCCGCCACTGGTCGTCGCGTACGCGCTCGCCGGCTCCATGGACGTGGACCTGTTCAACGACCCGCTGGGGCAGGACCAGGACGGCAACGACGTCTTCATGAAGGACATCTGGCCGAGCTCGAAGGAGGTCGAGGACGTCATCGCCCAGGCGATCACCTCCGAGATGTTCGACGACGGCTACGCCGACGTCTTCGCCGGCGACGAGACCTGGCGCTCGCTGCCCACTCCCGAGGGCAAGACCTTCGAGTGGGACCCCGAGTCGACCTACGTCCGGCGGCCTCCGTACTTCGACGGCATGCCCGAGAAGCCGGCCCCGGTCGAGGACATCGAGGGCGCGCGGGTGCTGCTCAAGCTGGGCGACTCGGTCACGACCGACCACATCAGCCCGGCCGGCGCGATCAAGAAGGACTCGCCCGCGGGCCGCTACCTCGCCGAGCACGGCGTCGAGCAGCGTGACTTCAACTCCTACGGCTCGCGCCGAGGCAACCACGAGGTCATGATCCGAGGCACCTTCGCCAACATCCGCCTGCGCAACCAGCTCGCGCCGGGCACCGAGGGTGGCGTCACGCGCGACTTCACCAACAACGGCGAGGTGACCTCGGTCTTCGAGGCCTCGGAGAACTACGTCGAGGCCGGCATCCCGCTGGTCGTGCTGTCGGGCAAGGAGTACGGCTCCGGCTCCTCGCGCGACTGGGCGGCCAAGGGCACCTCGCTGCTGGGCGTCAAGGCCGTCATCGCCGAGTCCTACGAGCGGATCCACCGCTCCAACCTGATCGGCATGGGCGTCATCCCGCTGCAGTACCCCGAGGGTCAGAGCGCCGAGTCGCTCGGCCTCACCGGCGAGGAGGAGTTCTCCATCACCGGGATCACCGAGCTCAACGAGGGCCGCACGCCCAAGACGGTCAAGGTGAAGGCAGGCGACGTGGAGTTCGACGCGGTCGTCCGCATCGACACCCCCGGCGAGGCCAACTACTACCGCAACGGCGGGATCATGCAGTACGTCCTGCGCAACCTGCGGGCTCAGACCGCCTGACCCGACGCGAGTGCGACGCAAGCGGGAGTTTCACCGGGTGCCCGGTGAAACTCCCGCTTTCTGTATGAACCTTCGGGCGGAATGCGGGAGCTCCCTCACGCCTGTGTGACGGATGTGTCTCCTGGGATGGGCCTCAGCCCTTCCGCCTCGGACGCGCTGCGGCCTCGACGCTCCTGAGCGAGCCTCATCGCCGGCTCGCCCCTCCTTCCGGACGCCTGGCGGCGTGTGGTCTGGTGACGGAGTACCGCGGACCCCGGAGGGCGCATGATCTCGCTGCACGACCGCCTGGCCGACCTGGCCGAGGACGGGCCCGACGGACCGCCGACCTCCGACGTGTGGGAGCGGGGCCGCCGGTACGGTCGGCGGCGTCGCGTGGAGGCCGCCGCGCTCGTGCTCGTCCTGCTTGCCGCCGGCGGGTCGCTGCTCGGCGCCCTGCTGCCCGCCATGTCGTACGACGTCGGGCCGGCCGACGCGGACGCCGCGCTGCGGCTCCCGGACCGGCTGTACGCCCCGAGCCCGTGGCTGCGGGGCACCGACGATGTGGGGCAGATCGGGCCGCTGGTGGCGGTCGTGGAGGCGGAGCGGAAGAGCTGGACCGGCTCCAGGACGGCGCTCGCGGGGGTGTCCTCGGGCGGCGAGTACGCATTCCTCGACCTGCCCGGGCTGCCGGGCACGCGAGGACAGGACGTGGGGACCGAGATCGCGCTCTCCGACGACGGCCGGCTGCTGGCCTACCCGCTCACTGGGACGCCCGAGGGCGAGCCCAACCTGATGGACGGCGCCGCGCTCGTCGGGGTCGCCGTCTACGACACCGTCTCAGGTGAGGTCACGCGGCACCGCGTGCGCACCGAGCACGGGATCGGCGTCGCCGGCCTTGCGTGGGTGGAGGGCACGCTGTGGATGAACTACGGGCAGTGGGACCAAGGGGCCGACGAGAGCACGGACTCCGGGTCGGGCTCCGACTACCGGGTCTACGCCTGGGAGCCGGGCCGGGAGCCCCGCCGGATAGCCGGCCCGCTGGCGAACCGGATGCCGGAGGTCAGCGGTCCGGGCCTGGTGACGGTGTCCGCGCGGCGCATGAGCGTGTTCGACCACGGCGGGAGCCGGCTCCGCGACCTGCGGCTCAACCTGGCCTCGGAGACCTCGCCGGTGCTCAACGCGTCGGGCACCCGAGTGGCGCTGCTGGAGGACCCGGACGGGGACCCGTCGGTCCGTACCGACGACGCGTCGTCTCTGCGCTCCGGCGTCGTGCCCGCCGGGACCGACATCGAGGTCATGACCGAACGCGTCGGGGACGTGACGGCGGACGAGCTCTGGGGATGGCGCGACGACTGGCATGTGCTCGTGCGCGACTACGGACGCAACGCGCTTCTGTCCGTGGACGTCAATACCGGGGCCGAGGAGCGGTTGGTGCTGATGAGCGAGGGCGCGTCGCCGGTCCTCGCCCGCGACGCGCTGGCCGCCCCGGTCTTCGACGCGCCGGAGCCGCCGTACGTCATGGACCTGCGGCTGCGCGCGTCGCTCGTCGTCCTCGCCGCGCTGCTGGGTCTGGGCGGGCTCGTGCTCTGGAGGCGCCGTGGGCGAGCCTGAGGACCGCGCCGGCTTCGAGGAGTTCGTGGCGGCGCGGCGCCCGGCCCTGCTGCGCACGGCGTACCTGATGACCGGGAGCCGTGAGGACGCCGAGGACCTGGTGCAGGTGGCGCTGGTGAAGGCGGTGCCGCACTGGCGCCGGATCCGGGACCGGCCGGAGCCGTACGTGCGGCGGATCCTGGCGCGCGAGAGCGTGTCGCGATGGCGACGTCGCCGCTGGCGTGAGGTCGCGACCGAGGCACCGCCCGAGACCGGCCGCACGGACGGCGACGCGGACCAGCGCGAGGACCTGCGGCAGGCCCTGCTCTCGCTGGCGCCGCGGCAGCGGGCGGTGGTGGTGCTGCGCTACTACGAGGACCTGACCGAGGCCCAGACCGCCGAGGCGCTGGGGGTCACGGTCGGCACCGTGAAGTCGCAGGCCCGCGACGCGCTGGCGCGCCTGCGCACCCTGGTCCCGGATCTGGACGACACCGAGGTCGGCGCGGGGCGCTGAGCTACGCCGTCCGGGCAGCGGTCGGGTGGCCGATCAGCCGGTCGGCGACCTCGCCGGCCGCGGCGAGCAGGCTGTCGAGGCCGGCCGGCCGGCTCGACGCCCGCCACGCCAGCTTCGTGGTGACGAGGGGCGCATCGAGGACGGGCACGGCGACGTGGTCGGGCCACTGCCAGGCGCGGCTGGACTCGGGGATGACCAGCAGCGTGCGCCCGAGCGAGACCAGCTGGGCCAGCTCGGACTGCGTGCGGACCTCCGGGCCGGGGCCGGGCGGGTAGCTCCCGTCGTGGCGCGGCCAGCGGGCGATCGGCAGACCCGCCACGTCGGACACGTCCGCGAGGGCCACCTGCGGCCGCAGGGCGAGGGGGTGGGCCTCGGGCACGATCGCGACCTGTCCCTCGGTGACGAGGTCGCGGGTCTCGAACCCGCCGATCACGTCGTACGGGCTGTGCACGATCGCGACGTCCGCGCGGCCACGGCGGAGCACCTGTCGCTGCTCGCCGACCTCGCACAGCACCACCTCGACCGGCAGGGCGTCCGGGCGGGCGGCGTAGGTGTCGAGCAGGGCGCGCAGCAGCTCGTGGGAGGCGCCGGCCTTGGTGACCAGCACCAGCCGCTCCGCCGGGTCGACGGTCCTTCGGGTCCGCTCCACGGCGGCCGCGGCCGCGTCGAGGACCTGGCCGGCCTCCTCGAGCAGGACGGCGCCGGCCGGTGTCAGCCGCACGCCGCGGCGGTCGCGGTGGAAGAGATCGACGCCCAGGCGCTGCTCGAGCAGCTGGATCGCCCGTGACAGGGGCGGCTGGCTCATGTGCAGCCGCTGCGCCGCGCGCCCGAAGTGCAGCTCCTCGGCGACCGCGGCGAAGTAGCGCAGCTCGCGGATCTCGATGTCGTCCACTCCATGAACCTACCCAGCGATACCCACACGGCATCACAGGCGACCGGACCGGTCTTGGACGCCGGCGCTCGCGGCCGCCGAGCATGGACGCATGACGAACCAGGACAGGACGGCGCTCGTGACGGGCGCGAACAAGGGCATCGGCCTCCAGATCGCGGCGGGCCTCGCGGCCGAGGGCTACCGGGTCGCCGTGGGCGCCCGCGACGACGAGCGGCGGGAGAAGGCGCTCGCCGAGCTGCGCGCCGACGGGGCCGACGTGGTGGGGGTCCGCCTCGACGTGAGCTCGGACGACAGCGTCGCGGACGCGATCGCCGAGCTCGAGGAGCGGTTCGGGCACCTGGACGCGGTGGTCAACAACGCGGGCATCTCGGGCCCCGCCGACGCGGGCGGACTCCAGGACCCGCTGACCCTCGACCTCGACGTCCTCGGCACGGTGCTGGAGACCAACGTGTACGGCGCCGTCCGGGTGACCAACGCGGCGCTGCCGCTGCTGCGACGCTCGTCCGCTCCCCGCATCGTCAACGTCTCCAGCAACATGGGCTCGCTGGCGCTGCGCACCGGACCGGTCATGGCGGCGTACGCGCCCTCGAAGACCCTGCTCAACGCGATGACGGTGCAGTACGCGCGCCGCCTGGCCGAGACCGACCCCGGCCTGCTGGTCAACGCCGTGTGCCCGGGCTACGTCGCCACCGACTTCACCGGCTTCGCCGGATGGCGTACGCCGACCGAGGGTGCAGCGGTCGCGGTGCGCTTCGCAACGCTGCCGCTCGGCGGGCCCTCCGGCGGGTTCTTCGACGACGCGGGGGAGGTCTCCTGGTGACCCGCACCCTCAGGGCGGACGGGGCTCCGCCAGTACGGTGAGCACATGATCGTGGCATTCAGCATCAGTCCCTCCGCCGGTGACGAGACCGGTGGCGTCTCCGAGGCGGTGGCCGCCGCCGTCCGCGTCGTCCGCGAGTCCGGCCTTCCGCACGAGACCAACGCGATGTTCACCAACATCGAGGGGGAGTGGGACGAGGTGATGGCGGTGGTCAAGCGCGCCGTCGACGTCGTCGCCGAGGTGTCCCCGCGCGTGGGCCTGGTGCTCAAAGCCGACATCCGACCGGGCTGGACCGGGCAGCTCACCGCGAAGGTGGAGCGCATCGAGAAGGCGCTCGAGGGCTGATGTCGGTACCCACGCCGCCAGGCCCGCCGCCGTACGAGCCGCCGTTCGCGCCACCCCCGTCTGCACCGCAGCCGTCTGCACCGCAGCCGTCTGCACCGCCGCCGTACGTCCCGACCGCGGGGGCGCCCGCCGGGCCGCCCCCTCCGCCGCCCTGGTCGCCCCAGGCGGCCCCGCCGCCGCCGTCGGGCCGCCGTTCTCGGACGCTGCCGCTCGTGCTGGCGGGCGTCGGTGCGGTGCTGGTCGTCGGCCTCGCGGTGCTGGTGCCGGTCCTGCTCTCGCAGGACGACGACAGCACGTCCTCGCAGGGCAGGGACGGCGGCGGTGACACCACGCTGGACGCCGTGGAGGAGTACTCGGACCTGGAGACCTCGCACACCGAGGACCCGGTGGACTACGAGCAGTCGCCGCCGGTCGGCGGCCCGCACGCCCCGGTGTGGCTGGACTGCGGCGTCTACGACGAGCCGGTGAGCGAGGAGCACGTCGTGCACGACCTCGAGCACGGCACGGTGTGGATCACCTACGAGCCCGGCCTCGACGAGGAGTCGGTGGCGGCCCTGGAGGCGGTGCTCCCGGACAACGGCATCCTCTCGCCGTACGACGGTCTCGAGGCGCCGGTGGTGGTGACGGTGTGGGAGCGCCAGCTCGAGCTGACCGGCGCCGACGACCCGCGGCTGGAGCAGTTCATCGACGAGTTCGGGGCCGGGGAGACCGCTCCCGAGCCGTTCGCCTCCTGCGCCGGCGGGCTCGCGGACCCGAGCGGATCGCCCGTGTGATGGACAGCGAGACCAGGAGCTACCGCACCGGGAGCCAGGAGGTCGTCCTGGACCTCACCGAGGACTGCGCTGAGTTCGTGAGCGGGCGTGGCGACGGGCTGCTCAACATCTTCGTGCCGCACGCGACCGCGGGCATCGCGATCCTCGAGACCGGTGCCGGCAGCGACGACGACCTGCTCGCGGCCCTCGGCGACCTGCTGCCGGCCGATGACCGCTGGCGCCACCGCCACGGCTCGCCGGGGCACGGCCGCTCGCACGTGATGCCGGCGATCGTGCCGCCGTCAGCGACGGTGCCGGTCCTCGGCGGCCGGCTGGCCCTGGGCACCTGGCAGAGCGTGTGCCTGGTCGACCTCAACGTCGACAACCCCGAGCGCGAGGTGCGGTTCAGCTTCCTCGGCTGACCGTGCCGCTCGGTCCGCCCGTCCGTCGTCAGCGGGCGGGCGGGTGCGCGTCGACGCCGTGCTCGGCCAGTAGGTCCACGAGGACCGCAGGTCCCTGCGTGTGCTCCCAGTGCACCGCCTCGAGGCCGGCAGCGCGGGCACCCTCGACGTTGGCGAGGCCGTCGTCGACGAAGAGGATGGCGGAGGGGTTTGCTCCGATCCGGCGGGCGGCCTCGATGAAGAAGGCCGGGTCGGGCTTGGTGAGCCCCAGGTCGTAGGAGTAGCAGCTGACGTCGAAGAGCTCGTCGTAGCCCAGCGCGGTGCGCATGTGCTCTGCGCGGCGCCGCTCCTGGTTGGTCCCGAGGTGGACGCCGTAGCCGTTGCGACGCAGCGCGTGGATGAGCGCGAAGGTCTCCTCGATCCGTTCGATGCGCTGCCAGACGGCGCGGTGGACGACCTCGGCCGGCTCGGCGACGCCGTGCTCGGCCAGGGCGGCTGCCAGCAGGGGCAGGAAGTCGCCCTGGCCGGAGAGCGTGGGCCGCTCGTCACGCCACGCCGCGTGCAGGAACTCCCGCGCCCGGTCGCCGAGGAACGGCTCCACGGCGGCGTACCAGCCGCCGGGCAGCACCTGGATGACGCCGTCGGCGTCGAAGAGCACGTGCCGGACCGCGTGGACGGGGACGACGGGGGTGCTGGACGGCATGAGGAAATCCTGGACGAGGCGCGGCGCCCTTGTCCGATCGATGGTGCTCCGACACCTCTTGTTCGGTCGAACAGGTGTTCGACTACCCTGGGAGCATGGCACTTGTCGCACCACCCGGATGGCCGCGCGGGGTCCGCCCGCCGGACGCCCCCGACTGGGAGCGCACGGCCGCCGACTGGCTGCTCGACCAGTGCCCGCCGGACTACCGCCGCTACGCCGGGCTGCGCCGACACGTGGTGGTGCTGGCGCGCTTCGCGGTCCTGCACGTCGAGGCCAGCCAGGCCGCCTGCCGGCGCGGGATGAGCGAGGCGCGGGCCGATCTGCGCGAAGTGGCCACCGACGCGGTCGTCGAGGCCGCGGTCCAGACCTTCCAGCTCGAGGACGCCCGGCTGCTCCGGCTGCGCCGCGAGGTCGGGCTGGTCGAGGAGGCGCTGCGCGGGCGGCGCTACGTCGCGCGGCTGTAGCCCTACGGCAGCGGGTCGGCCGAGCCGAGGCGCCAGAGCGCCAACCCATGCAGGTCGAGGTCGTCGGCGAGTCGGGCCCGCAGCCGCCAGGAGCGGCGGTCGGACCACCACAGCACGGTGCCGTCAGACAGCCGGGCCGACCACTCGCCGTAGGCCGGGTGCCAGACCGCGCGGGCGCCGTCCTTCCGGACCAGTCGTCGCGCTCCGGCGACGGTGACCGTGCGGCCGGTGCCGCGGCGCGGCCACGTGTAGCCGTAGCCGGCGACGCCGAGGTCCAGCTGCCCCGCGGGCACGGCCTGGCGCGCGGCGCGGATTGCCTGGCGCTGCCAGCGCAGTGGGCCGATCGGACCCGGCCCGGACCAGGTCGGGCCGTGGTAGTCGTAGGCCATCAGCACGATCACGTCGGCCGCGTCGGCGAGGGCCGCGAGTCGGTAGCCGTGCGCCCGGTACGCCGCCAGGCTGGTCGACGCGCTCACGTCGATCGAGACGCTCTTCTCCTCGGGCATCAGCGCCTGGAGCCGCCGCACCAGCCGGACCAGCCCGCCGGCGCGGTGGCGCGGCACCAGCTCCAGGTCGACGTTGACGCCGTCCCAGCCCTGCGCGGCCACGAAGCCGGCCAGTCGCCGCGCCACCCGCTCGATGTTGGCGCGGCTGCCGAGCAGCCGGCTCGCAGCGCGGCGGTCGAAGGCGCCGAGCCGGTTGCTGTAGTTGCTGACGATCAGCTCGCCGCGCAGCCCGCGGCGCTCGGCGGTGCCCGCGAGACGGCGGGTGCCGGCGTCCGGGCGCAGCACGCGCCGTCCGTCGGCGGTGATGCTGACCCCGGCCACCGTCAGGGTGGTGAGCGCGTGCGCCTCGCGGCCGACGAGCCGGTCGCTGGCGCTGCCCAGCGCGAAGCCGGTGACGGCGGGCTCGTCGGCTGCGGAGGCCGTGGGCAGCGCGGTGGTGAGCAGTGCGGCTGTGAGCGCTGCGGCCAACGGAAGCGAGCGATGCCGAGTCATGGGTCCACCTTGTCATCCCGGTGGCAGGGTGATCCGGCACTACGGTGGGCGCCGTGCACCGCTTCTCGAGCATCGTCCTGGTAGACCGTCGCGGTCGAGTCCTGCTGCAGGAGCGCGACTCCCGTCCCCGATACGACCCCGACCGCTGGGGCTATCCCGGCGGCGCGGTGGAGCCGGGGGAGGACTACGAGCAGGCGGCGTACCGCGAGCTGGAGGAGGAGACCGGCGTGCGCCTGGCACCGGGCACGCTGGAGCTGGTGGGGGAGTTCCATTTCTGGAGCGAGCCCTGCGGGGAGACCGACGAGTTCTGCCTCTACGCCGCCGGGACCGACCTCACCGAGGTGGCGTGCCACGAGGGCCGGCAGATGGTCTTCGTCGACCCGGCGGTCGCGCTCGACCTGGACCTGACGGCGTCGGCGCGCCACACGCTGAGTGACTTCCTCGCCTCCGCCATGTACGAGAGGGTGGCGCCATGACCTCGACCTTCACCGTCATCCCCGTCCCCGGCCACGGAGCGGAGGACGTCGTGGTCGCCACGAGCGGCCCCGACGAGGGGGCGGTGTTCACCGGCACCGAGGACGGCGCGATCCTCCGGGTCAGCCCCGACGGGCAGCAGGTCGAACGCGTCGCCCACACCGGCGGCCGCCCGCTCGGCATCGAGCTCGACCTCGACGGCCGGCTCGTGGTCTGCGACGCCCGCCGTGGCCTGCTGCGGGTCGATCCGGCCAGCGGGGCGGTCGAGACGGTCACCGACAGCGTGGGTGGCGCCCCGATGAGGTTCTGCAACAACGCCGCGGTGGCCTCGGACGGCACGGTGTGGTTCAGCGACTCCTCGACGCGCTACGGCATCGAGCGCTGGAAGGACGACTTCCTCCAGAACACCCGCACGGGGCGGCTGCTGAGGCTCACCACCGACGGCACCGTCGAGGTGGTGCTCGACGGGCTGGCCTTCGCCAACGGCGTGGCGCTGTCGGCCGCGGAGGACTTCGTCTGCGTCGCCGAGTCCGGGGCGCGCACCGTCGTACGCCGCTGGCTCACCGGCAACCGCGCCGGCATGCGCGACCTGCTCTGCTCGGGGCTGCCGGGCTACCCCGACAACATCGCCCGGGGCAGCGACGGGCTGATCTGGGTGACGATCGGAAGCCCGGTCGACCCGCTCGTCGAGCGCCTCCAGAGCGGACCCATGGCCTTGCGCAAGCTGGCGACCAGGATCCCGGAGCGGCTGCAGCCCAAGCCGAAGCAGACCGTGCGCGTGCAGGCCTACGACGACGCAGGCAAGCTGGTGCACGACCTCGACGTGACGCCGGGCGAGCACGGGGCGTCGTACCACATGGTCACGGGCGTGCGAGAGCACGACGGCCGGGTCTGGATGGGCAGTCTGCACGAGCCGGCCATCGCCGTGCTGGATCGTTGATCGCGGACCGTGACCCGTAAACTCGCGGCCATGGGTGTCCTGGATTCGATCGCCGGACCGCGCGACCTGCGGGGTCTCTCCGACGACGAGCTGACGGCGCTGGCCGCGGAGATCCGGGACCGGCTCGTGCAGGCCTGCTCGCGGGTGGGCGGGCACCTCGGTCCCAACCTCGGTGTCGTCGAGCTGACGCTGGCGATCCACCGGGTCTTCGAGTCCCCGCGTGACCGGGTGGTCTTCGACACCGGCCACCAGTCCTACGTGCACAAGATGCTTACCGGGCGCGCCGACGCGTTCACCGGGCTGCGCACGGAAGGCGGGCTCAGCGGCTATCCCAGCCAGGCCGAGTCCGAGCACGACATCGTCGAGAACTCCCACGCCTCCACGGCGCTCAGCTACGCCGACGGCATCGCCAAGGCCTACGCGATCCGCGGCGAGGACCGGCACACGGTGGCCGTGATCGGCGACGGCGCGCTGACCGGCGGCATGGCCTGGGAGGCGCTCAACAACATCGCGATCGCCAAGGACTCGCGCCTGGTGATCGTGGTCAACGACAACGGCCGGTCCTACACGCCCACGATCGGCGGTCTCGCCACGGCGCTCACCGCGCTGCGCACGAACCCCCGCTACGAGCACGTCCTCGACGTGGTCAAGCGGCGGCTCAACGCCGTCAAGGGCGTCGGCCCGGCGACGTACGACGCGCTGCACGCGGTCAAGAAGGGCCTCAAGGACGCGCTCGCCCCGCAGGGCCTGTTCGAGGACCTGGGCCTGAAGTACGTCGGTCCCGTCGACGGACACGACCTGGCCGCGATGGAGCAGGCACTGGCGCAGGCCAAGCGGTTCAACGGCCCGGTGATCGTGCACGCGATCACCCGCAAGGGCTTCGGCTACGACGCTGCGGAGCGCCACGAGGCCGACCAGTTCCACTCGCCGCAGCCCTTCGACATCGAGACCGGCGAGGAGAAGGTGCGCGGCCGGATCTGGACCGACGTCTTCGCCGACGAGATCGTGCGGATCGGCGAGCGCCGCCCGGACGTCGTCGCGATGACCGCGGCGATGATGCACCCGGTGGGGCTCGACGACTTCCAGCGGCGCTTCCCCGAGCGCACCATCGACGTCGGCATCGCCGAGCAGCACGCCGCGACCTCGGCCGCCGGGCTCGCGATCGGCGGGCTGCACCCCGTCGTCGCGATCTACGCCACGTTCCTCAACCGCGCCTTCGACCAGGTGCTCATGGACATCGCGCTGCACCGCTGCGGGGTGACCTTCGTGCTCGACCGGGCCGGGGTCACCGGCGACGACGGGGCCAGCCACAACGGCATGTGGGACATGTCGTTCCTCCAGGTCGTGCCCGGCCTGCGCCTGGCCGCGCCGCGCGACGCGACCCGGCTGCGCGAGCTGCTCAACGAGGCCGTCGAGGTCGACGATGCCCCGACCGTGGTGCGCTTCCCGAAGGGCCCGCCGCCGGCCGACATCCCCACGCACAGCAAGGCGGGCGGCGCCGACGTACTCGTGCGCACCGGCCCGCTCGACGTCCTGGTCGTGGGCGTGGGCTCGATGGCGTCGGTCGCCGTCGAGGTCGCCGAGCGCCTCGACGCCCAGGGCATCGGCGTGACCGTCGTCGACCCGCGCTGGGTCAAGCCCGTCGACCCCGCGGTCGTCGAGCTCGCCCGCCAGCACCGGCTCGTGGTCAGCGTCGAGGACAACGGCCGCGTCGGCGGCTGCGGTGCGACGCTGCTGCAGACGCTCAACGACGCCGGGGTGACCACGCCGTTCCGGCTGCACGGCGTCCCGCAGGAGTTCCTGGGCCACGCCAAGCGCGCCGCGATCCTGGAGCGGATCGGCCTCACCCCCCAGGCGATCGCCCTCGGCATCGTCGAGGACATGACGGCCCTCGCCGAGGGTCGAGTGGTCGTCGATGCCGACCACGTCGGCTGACCGACCGGGGCAGTCCCGCTCCCCGAGCCGGGCCGTCCTGGTGGCGGCCTGCTGCCTGGCGCTCGCCGGTTGTACGTCGCCGAGGGTCGACGACGCGCCTCCGCCGCCGTCGCCGACCGAGGCCGCCGGGTCGGCGCTGCCACCCACGGCGCCCGTGCCGCCGGACCTGCTCGCGGCGTTCCGCCGGGTGCTGGACCGGCGGGCCTCGGCGCTGCTGGCCCACGACCTTGACGCGTTCCGGTCCGGGGTGGCCGCGCGGGGGGCCTTCCGCGGCGAGCAGGAGACCTACTTCGCCAACCTGGCGCAGCTCCCGCTGGCGACCGTGTCCTACGAGATCGACCCCGGCAGCCTGCTGCGGCGCGGCGACCACTACTGGGTCGCGGTGGACGTGTCGCTCCAGCTGGCCGGGTACGACGCCGTGCCGGTGGCCTCCGTCGACCGCTACCGCTTCTCGCCGTCGCCGCGCCGCCCCTCCCGCTTCGTCCTCAGCTCCGTCAGCGACACCGCGTGGGAGGAGCGCCAGGAGGTCCGGCCGCAGCCGTGGGACCTCGGCCCGGTCCTGGTCCGGCAGGGGAGCGGGGTGCTGGGCGTGTTCGACGAGGGCACCGTGGAGGCGGCCGGCCCCCTGATCCGCTCGGTGGAGCGCGGGGTCGCCGACGTGGGCGCGCGGGTGCCCGAGGCCTGGGACGGGTCCGTGGTCGTCTACGCGCTTTCGGATCGCACCTTTTTGTCGACCCTCGACGACGTGCCCGGTGGGGACCCGGAGGTGCTGGACGCGCTGGCCTTCCCGGTCGCCGCGGGCCGCGACGACCCGACGGTGGCCTCGACCCGGTTCGTGCTCAGCCCGGAGATGGTGGCGCGCGCGGGCCGGCAGCGCGACCGGCTCGTGCGCCACGAGCTCACCCACGTGGCGCTCGGGGAGCGCGACGACGACGCGCCGCTCTGGCTCAGCGAGGGGATCGCCGAGTACGTCTCGGTGCAGTCGCTCGCGCCCGAGGACCGGCGCCTCGAGCGCGCGGCGCTGGAGGCGGCCGAGGCCGGTGTCGACGCCCTGCCCGCGGACGACACCTTCAACGACGACGACTCCGCGGCCCACTACGGGCTGTCGTGGTGGGCGTGCGAGTACGTCGCCCGCACCTACGGCGAGCCGATGCTGTGGTCGCTGCTGGACCAGATCCCTTCGGGCGGCGAGCAGCAGGAGCGCCTCGAGATGGTTCTCGGGCTTCGACCCCGACAGCTCGCCCGCCGCAGCGCGCTGCTGATGATCCGCACGTTCGACCCCGCGTTCCTGCAGCCGGAGCCGAGCCCGACCGCGTCGCCGAGCGGCACGCCCTCCGCGGCGCCCACGACCGACCCGAGCGCCTCGGGCGGCTGACCGGGCGGCGGTGTGCTACGGATCACCCCGACGCCGGACCGACGTACGACGTGAGGCGGGTGGGCATATCGTTCCCCCGTGACCTCCGAACCCCGGCTCGTGCACATCGTCGACGACGTCCCCGAGCTCGAGGACGCCTCGGCGCTGACGATGGTCGTGGTGCTGGACGGCTTCCTCGACGCGGGCAGCTCGGCGGCGATCGCCAGCCGGTTCCTCGTGCAGCTCACCGAGGGCCGCGACGGGCGCGACGCCGGTCCCGTGGTCGCCACCTTCGACGTGGACCAGTTCCACGACTACCGCGCCCGGCGCCCGGCGATGTCGTTCATCCGCGACCACTACGAGGCCTACGACGCGCCGCGGCTGGTCGTGCGGCTCCTGCACGACTCCGGGGACACCCCCTATCTCCTGCTCCAGGGTCCCGAGCCGGACAACCGCTGGGAGGCGTTCTCGCGCGCCGTGCGCGAGGTCGTGGAGCGCTTCGGCGTGACCCGGGTCGTGAGCCTCGGCTCGGTGCCCATGGCGGTGCCGCACACCCGGCCGGTCGCGATCACCCACCACGGCAACAACCCCGACCTGCTGACCGGGGAGAGCCCGTGGCGTGGCGAGCTGCGGATCCCCAGCAGCGCTCAGTCGCTGCTCGAGGTGCGCCTGGGGGAGTGGGGGCACGACGCTCTCGGCTACGTCGCGCACATCCCGCACTACCTGGCGCAGCTGGACTACCCGCGCGCGTCCCTGGCCCTGCTCGAGCACCTCGAGCTCGGCGGGCGGCTCACGCTGGACCTGACCGACGTGCGCGCCGAGGCGGAGGCGCGCGAGGAGGAGATCGCCCACTACCTGTCCGCGAACGAGGAGGTCGCGGACGTGGTGGAGGCCCTGGAGCGTCAGTACGACGCGTTCGAGCGGGCCGAGGAGTCGGGGAGCAGCCTGCTGGCCGAGAACCAGCCGCTGCCGACCGGAGACGAGATCGGCCAGCAGTTCGAGCAGTTCCTGGCGGGGCTCGAGCGCCCGGACGACGAGCAGGGCAGCTAGTGCCGCGCAACGCCGAGGAGCTCGTGCGGCTCCTCGATCTCGAGCGCCTCGACGACAACCTGTTCCGGGGCCGGCAGATGCCCTCGACACTGCCGCGGGTGTTCGGGGGGCAGGCCGCCGCCCAGGCGGTGGTCGCCGCCACCCGCACCGTCGACCCGGCGTACGCCGTGCACTCGCTGCACTCCTACTTCCTGCAGCCGGGTGACACGCAGGCGCCCACGATCTTCGACGTGGAGAACCTGCGCGACGGCCGGTCCTTCGCCACGCGGCGGGTGCTCGCCCGCCAGCACGGGCGGCCCATCTACGCGCTGACGGCGAACTTCCAGATCCCCGAGGACGGTTACGACCACGCCGAGCCGATGCCCACGGTGGTGCCGCCCGAGGAGGCCACCGACGTGCGCGCGGCGCAACGCGAGCTGGACCCGGGCCGGGACACCTCGCACGACAGCGAGTGGGACGTCGCGGACTTCCGGTACGTCGGCAGCTCCGCCGACGCGCTGGCGGCGGACGGCGAGCAGACGGCCCGCCAGCAGCTCTGGCTCCGCGTCTCCTCCGCGCTGCCCGAGGACCCGTTCTGGCACGTCGCCGCGTTCACCTACCTCTCCGACATGACCCTGATGGGCGCCGCGCTGGCGCCGCACGGCGTGCGGATGGGGGACCCGGACCTGCTGATCGCGTCGCTGGACCACTCGGTGTGGTTCCACCGCCCGTTCCGCGCCGACGAGTGGTGGCTCTACGACCAGGCCTCGCCCTCGGCGGCCGGTGGTCGCGGGCTCGTGCTCGCCAAGGTCTACGCGCACGACGGCACCCTCGCGGCGAGCGTGGCCCAGGAGGCGCTGCTGCGCCGCCGTGCCCGCGCCGGAGCGCGGTCATGACGACGACGGACGCCGCCGGCCAGGCCGCCACCGACGAGCTCGTCGGCCTGCTCGACCTGGAGCAGCTCGACGTGGACCTGTTCCGCGGTGCCCAGCCGGACTCCGAGCGCGCCCGCGTCTACGGCGGCCAGGTCGCGGCGCAGGCGATGATCGCGGGCACGCGCACCGTGGACTCGGCGTACCAGCCGCACTCGCTGCACTCGTACTTCCTGCTCCCGGGCGACTACCAGGTGCCGATCATCTACGACGTGGAGCGGATCCGGGACGGCCGGGCCTTCGCCACCCGGCGCGTCGTGGCGCGCCAGCACGGGCGCCCGATCTACTACCAGACTCTCAACTTCCAGCGCAGCGAGGACGGCTTCGACCACCAGGACGCGATGCCGTCGGTGGCCGCCCCGGAGGACGGGCTCGACCTGGTCGAGCTGATGCGCGACCGCGGTGGCAAGGATGCCGACGCACTGGGCAAGGAGTGGTCCGCGCTCGAGGTGCGCTACCTCGGGCACACCGGCATGGGGCTGTCGGAGGACCCGCGCCACCCGGCGCAGGCGCGCATGTGGGTCCGGGTCAGGGGCACGCTGGGGGACGACCCGCTGGAGCACCTGGCCGTGTTCACCTACGCCAGCGACGTCAGCCTGCTGGGGGCCGCCCTGGCCGCCCACGAGGTCGATCCCGCCAAGACGATGATGGCCTCGCTGGATCACACGCTGTGGTTCCACCGGCCGTTTCGCGCCGACGGGTGGTGGCTCTACGACCAGTGGTCACCCTCGGCGAGCGGTGGACGCGGCCTGTCGTTCGGTCGGGTGTTCACCCAGGACGGCGTCCTGGCGGCCACCGCGGCGCAAGAAGGACTGATCCGGCCGCGACGCCCCCGCTGATCAGAGGGCGGCGGTCGTCGTCCCGGCGAGGTGCGGTGCGCCGGATCGGGGGTCGCTGAGCGCGAACGCGTAGCCGGCGTCGGTGGGGCGCGAGCCGAACGCGACGGAGCCCGGCAGCAGGATCGGCTTCTTGAAGGCGACGTCGACGCGGACCGCATCGGGCAGCCGGTTCTCCAGTGCGCCGACGCAGCGGGCCATGCTCCACATGCCGTGCGCGATCTGCCGGGGGAAGCCCAGCGCCTTGGCGGTCAACGTGTAGAGGTGGATCGGGTTGTGGTCGCCGGAGACGCCGGCGTACCGGCGGCCGAGGTCGCCCTCGAGCCGCCAGACGGTGCCCGTCGGTGCGACCTCGGGGAACGTCGTGCCGCCGGGTGCCTCGGCGTCGCCCCGGCCGCGGCGCAGGAAGGTCGACGTCTCCTCCCACACCAGCTCTCCACGGGAGTGGACCTTGGTGACCATGTCGAACACGCGGCCCTTGGCGTGGGCGCGCAACTGCTCGGCGTGGGCGGTCACCTGCAGCTCCTCGGTGACGCCGATCGGTCGGTGCTGGGTGATCGAGTTCTCCAGGTGAACCGTCCCGATCGCGGGGAACGGGAACGAGGCGTCGGTCATGATCTGCATGTGCAGGCCGAAGGCCAGCAGGTGCGGGTAGGGCAGGGGGACGACGTCCTTGCGGGGGAACCCGCACAGCGCCGCGTAGGCCGCGGCGTGGTCGACGTCGATCGGCACGTCGTGCCGGGTCAGCGTCAGGTCGGGCAACTCCCCGCCGCTCTTGCGGATGCCGGGGAGCAGGTTGACCCCGGGCAGGGCGGGCAGCGCCGCCTTGACCAGCACGGGCAGGCCGGCCACGTCAGGCCCCCAGCATCATCTGGCCGCACACGCGGACGACGTTGCCGCTGACCGCGGTGGAGGCCGGGTTGGCGTACCAGGCGACGGTCTCGGCGACGTCGACGGGCAGACCGCCCTGCGACATCGCGTTGAGTCGCTGGCCGACCTCCCTGGTCGCGAACGGCACTGCGGCGGTCATCTGGGTGATGATGAAGCCGGGGGCGACGGCGTTGATCGTGATCCCGTCGGTGAGCTCGTCGGCCAGGGAGTCGACGAGGCCGATGACGCCGGCCTTGGAGGCGGCGTAGTTGGTCTGACCGACGTTGCCGGCGATGCCGGCGATGCTCGCGACGCCGATGATGGAGCCACCTTCGTTCACGACCCCCTGCTCGAGGAGCTCGCGGGTGATCAGCTCCGGGGCGGTCAAGTTGACCGCGATCACCGAGTCCCAGCGGGCGTCGTCCATGTTGGCCAGCTTCTTGTCGCGGGTGATCCCGGCGTTGTGCACGACGACGTCGACCCCACCGTGCTTCTCCTTGAGGTGGTGCGCGATCCGCTGCGGGGCGTCCTTGCCGGTGATGTCGAGGGTCAGCCAGTCGCCGTCCAGCTCCTTCATGAGCGACTGCAGCTCGCTGGCGGCCTGGGGGACGTCGACGCCGACCACGGTGGCGCCGTCACGGTGCAGCACCCGGGCGATCTGCTCGCCGATGCCACGGCTGGCACCCGTGACCAGCGCGACCTTGCCGACCAGGGGCTTGGTCCAGTCCTCCACCGTGGGGGCGACGGTCGTCCCGTGGGCGCCGATGCGGACGACCTGACCGGAGACGTAGGCGGACTTGGGGGAGAGCAGGAAGGCCAAGGTGCTGGTCATCGCGCTCTCGGCGCCGTCGGCGACGTAGACGAGCTGCACCGTGCCGCCGCGGCCGATCTCCTTGCCGAGGCTGCGGGTGAAGCCCTCGAGCGCGCGCTGGGCGACGCGCTCGGCGCCGGCGACCGACTCCGGCGGCGTACCGATCACGACGACGCGCGGGCAGGTGTCGAGGCTGCGCAGGACGGGGGAGAAGAACTCACGCAGCGCGTGCAGGTCGGCGCTGGAGGTGAGGCCGGTGGCGTCGAAGACCAGGCCCTTGAACCGGGCGCCGTCCTCGGCGGTCTCGGTCGAGCTGATCTCGAGCGTGTCCAGCAGTCCGGGCAGCGACTCCGCGAGGCGGCCGCGACCGCCGACCAGCACCGTGCCGTCCACGAGCGGCGCGCCCTCGGTGTAGCGCTCCAGCGGGGTGGGCGAGGGCAGGCCGAGGTTCTTGACCAGCAGCTTGCCGAGCGGGGACTGGGTGAAGCCCTGGTAGCGGTCGCTCATGGTGTGCGAGGTCCTCCGTGCGTCGTGGATGTGCAGGTTCATGTAACTCCAGGTGTAACTCGGAGTCCACCTTTCGTGACCTCCCCCTCATTGCCTTCTCCGTGGGCGCCGCGCGCGCGAGGATGGGTCCATGATCGAACGTACCCGTCGCGTCGCCGTGCTCGGCGGCAACCGGATCCCCTTCGCCCGCTCCAACACCGTCTACGCGGGGGTGTCGAACCAGGACATGCTCACCGCCGCCATCGACGGGCTGGTGGCGCGCTACGGCCTCGAGGGTGAGCGCCTGGGCGAGGTCGTGGCCGGTGCCGTGCTCAAGCACGCCCGCGACTTCAACCTGACGCGCGAGTCGGTGCTGGGCTCCAAGCTGTCTCCTGCGACCCCCGCGACCGACATCCAGCAGGCGTGCGGCACCGGCCTGCAGGCAGCGATCCAGGTCGCCAACAAGATCGCCCTTGGCCAGATCGAGGTCGGCATCGCCGGCGGCACCGACACCACCTCGGATGCGCCTGTCGCGATCAGCGACCGGCTGCGCAAGAAGCTGATGAGGGTCAACGCGGCGCGTGACACCAAGTCGCGTCTCGCCGCGCTGGCGGCGATCCGCCCGGGCGACATCGGTCTCGAGATCCCCCAGAACGGCGAGCCGCGCACCGGGTTGTCGATGGGCGAGCACGCCGCGCTGACCGCGCTGGAGTGGCAGATCGGGCGCGAGGAGCAGGACGAGCTCGCGGCGGCCTCGCACCAGAACCTCGCCGCGGCGTACGAGGCCGGCTTCCTCGACGACCAGATCACGCCGTTCCGCGGCGTGGAGCGGGACAACAACCTGCGTCCCGACTCCACCGCCGAGAAGCTCGGCAAGCTCAAGCCCGTGTTCGGCAAGGGCGAGGCGGCCACGATGACGGCGGGCAACTCCACGCCGCTGACCGACGGCGCTTCCGTCGTGCTGCTGGCCTCCGAGGAGTGGGCCGAGGAGCGCGGCCTGCCGGTGCTGGCCTACCTCACGGCCTACGAGACGGCTGCGGTCGACTACGTGCACGGCGGCGAGGGTCTGCTGATGGCGCCGGCGTACGCGATGGCGCGGATGCTGCAGCGCGAGGGGTTGACCCTGCAGGACTTCGACTACTACGAAATCCACGAGGCCTTCGCCTCGCAGGTGCTCTCGACGCTCAAGGCGTGGGAGGACCCGGTGTTCTGCAAGGAGCGCCTCGGTCTGGACGCACCCCTCGGAGCCATCGACCGCGCCAAGCTCAACGTCCACGGGTCCTCGCTGGCCGCCGGACACCCGTTCGCCGCGACCGGCGGCCGGATCGTGAACGTCCTCGCGAAGCTGCTTGCCCAGCAGGGCTCGGGCCGCGGTGTGATCTCGGTGTGCGCGGCCGGCGGGCAGGGCGTGACCGCGATCCTCGAGCGTCCCTGACCTTCGCCTGACCCCAGCACCTGACCAGCAACACGACGCCCGGTCCGCTTCGGGTCCGGGCGGTCGGTGCGTCCGGAGGCCGTCCTCAGGGCCGGACGAGCGCGAGCGCGGTGGCCACCAGATGGTTGCGCACCTGCTCGGGTGAGATCGCGCCCACCGTGGGCACGCCGGGAGAGGCCTCGGCCACGAGGATCCCGACACGGGCGAGCTGCAGCGCGCCCAGGCCGCTGGCGTAGAGCATGTTGGCGAGCAGGGTGGGATCCTCGGTGTCGCTCGAGAACTCACCTGAGTCAATCCCGTTCTGGATCGCGGTCGAGAGCACGGCCAGGCACGACGAGATCCCACGCCCTAGCCGGAACAGCGCCCCCTCGGAGATCTCCTCGAGCAGCTCGCCGCCCGGTCGGCGCATCAGCGCCTGGGCGCAGTCGATGAACGCGGGGTGGGCGATCCCGTAGTCGACGAAGGCCGTCACCAGCCGCTGTAGGGAGTCCGCCGCGTCGTCGCCCTGCTCGGCCGAGTCGGCCAACGCCTCGCGGAGCTCGTCGAGGTAGCCGACCAAGGTGAGCGCGAAGAGCTCTTCCTTGCCGGTGAAGTGCCGGTAGACGATTGCGCGGTTGATGCCGACGGCGCGCGCGATGTCCTCGATCTGGGCCTCCCCGGTGCCTCGCTCGTCGAAGAGCGCGCGGGTGGCGGCGATGATCTCCGCCTCGCGGGCACGCCGTCGTGCCGCACCTGCGCGGCGGCGACCGTCGCTCTCGGGGGCCTTGGTGCTCATGGGGCCAGCGTAGACAGGTGCAACTGAGAGTTGCACACCTGTGACAGGTTCTCGGGGAGCGCCGTCCAACCGAATGTCACTCGCGCCGGGGTCGGTGGCGCACCCAGCCGCGCTCGATGCCGAGTCGCGTCGGTGGTCGGAGCTCCGGGCGTCCGTCATCGGCGATCCGCACCTCCCAAGGCGTCTGGTGGATCGTGCGGTGGTGGTGGCCGCACAGCAGCACCAGGTTGGACAGGCAGGTGGTGCCGCCGTCGGCCCACGACACGATGTGGTGGGCATGGCCCATGACCGGCGGCCGGGTGCACCCCGGGAACGCACAGTGCCGGTCACGCTCGACGAGTGCCCGCCACAGTGGGGCGGTCACCAGCCGGCGAGTGCGCCCGACGTCGAGCACCTCGCCGTCGGTGCCCAGCACCATCGGGACGACATCGGCGTCGCAGGCCATCCTCCGGGCGACCTCGGGGGAGACGTCGAGGCCGTCGTCGGTGCGACCGCGCTCGCACAGCTCCCCGCGCAGCGCCTCGAGGCTCATCGTCACCGTGACCCGCGGTCGGGCGCCGTGCGACTCCGGCGGAAGGTCGGTGTCGAGCGCGTGCTGCGCGATCCCGACGAGCGCGTCCCACATGCGGACGCCGAAGTCCCGGCGGTCGGGGAGCTCCTGGCAGGTCTCGGGATCGACCTGGGGCACGGGCGCCGTGAGCGGCAGCAGGGCCGCGCGCAGGATGGTGCCGTCCTCGACCGACCCGCGGCCCTTGACGGTGATGCCGCCGGCGCCGTCGTCGGTGACGGTGAGGAACCGACGCTGATGCGCGACCCGGTCCTCGCGTGCCAGCTGCGCCTCCGCAGTCCGCGCCGTCCGGTCGGGGTCGACGGCCTCGATGACGTCGCGTCCGTGCCGGGCGAGCTCGGTGGCCGTGCTCCGGGTCGCCTCGTCCAGCAGCTCGCGTTCGACGGTGTCGCGCAGCCTGTCGTCGCCGGGCAGCCGGTCGACCGCGTTGAGGAGGACGTCGGCCTGCTCCGGGCTCACCGTGCCGGACACCAGCGCCTCCAGGGTGGCGGGCCGGTTGTTGACCAGCTCGGTGGCGTGGTCGACGGTCTGCTTCCCTTGGCCCCGGCGTACGCCGGCCAGGTGGGAGTACCAATCGGCGGTCGACCCCCAGCCCAGCCTCTCCTTGGCGATGCCACGCGCGTCGATCTCGGCCAGGAGCTGTGCCTCGAGGGCGCGCTCCGTGGCGCGCATCCCCTGAAGGCTCTCCATCATCGACACGAGAACGACGTCGGGCTCACCGGCCCAGTCGTGGCGGGTCAGCGTGTGGAGGTTGGCAGCCGCCTCCGAGACCTGGTCGTCGGGGGTGGGCAGGGGGAGCGCCGAGATCGCCATGTCCACCAGCGAACCAGCCGGCACCGCCGCTCGCGGGCCACGCCCCTGGGCCTGTGGAGAGCCAGCACGCCCGATCCGCCTGTGGATGGTTTCTGGCCGCTCAGCGCCCGAACAGCTCGCGCACGGTCTCGACGGTGTCGGCTTCCTCGGCCGTCTTGTCCTCGCGGTACCGGACCACCCGGGCGAACCTCAGCGCCATGCCCGCCGGGTAGCGCGGCGACCGCTGGACCCCGTCGAGCGCGATCTCGACCACCTGCTCCGGCCGGACGAAGACCACGTGGCCCTCGCGGTGCGTCTCGAGCCCGAGGAACCGCTCGGTCTGCCAGGCGAGGATCTCGTCGGTCATGCCCTTGAACGTCTTGCCCAGCATCACGAACCCGCCCTCGGCGGTGTCGTCGCGCGCGCCGAGGTGGATGTTGGACAGCCATCCCCGGCGACGTCCCGAGCCCCACTCGACGGCCAGCACCACGAGGTCGAGCGTGTGCACCGGCTTGACCTTGACCCACGATGCCCCGCGCCGACCCGCGTCGTACGGCGCCGCGGGGTCCTTGACCACGACGCCCTCGTGGCCAGCCTCGAGGACTCGGGCCACGAAGGCGGACGCCTCCTCGGGATCGGCGGTCACGATCCGCTCGGCGAGGTGACTCGCGGGGACCAGGCGCTCCAGCGCGGCCACCCGCTCGGTCAGGGGCGCCTCCAGCAGGTCGGCGCCGTCGAGGTGCAGCAGGTCGAAGAAGTACGGCGTCACGTGCACCCCGCTCGCCTGAGCCGTGCGCGACGCCGTCTCCTGGAACGGGCGGGGCCGCCCCTCCTCGTCCATCGCCAGCGCCTCACCGTCCAGCACGAACGACTCCGCTGGAAGCGCGAGCGCCACCGACACCACCTCCGGCAGGCGCGCGGTGATGTCCTCGAGGCTGCGCGTCGCGATGCGCACCGCGTCGCCGGCGCGGTGCACCTGGATCCGGATCCCGTCGAGCTTGGTGTCGATCGACACGGGGCCGCCGCCGCCGGCCTTCGTCATCGCCGCAGCCACCGTCGGCGCCGACGACGCGAGCATCGGCAGCACCGGTCGCAGCACATCGAGGCCCACCCCGGCCAGCGCCTCCTCGCCGCCGGTGAAGGCGAGTCGCGCCACTGCCACTGTCGAGCCGGACAGCATCGCGGCCCGCCGCACGGCGCTCAGCGGCACGCCCGCGGCGGCCGCGACCGCCTCCTGCACCAGCGCGTCCAGCGCCCCCTGGCGGACCTCCCCGGTCACGACCCCCCGCAGCCAGGCCTGCTCCCCGGCCGTCGCCCGCCCGAACAGGTCGGCCACGGCCGCGGAGCGCGCCGCCTGTGAGCCGGCGCCAGACAGCGCGGCCAGGGCGGCGAACGCCGCGTCCACCTCGCGCGCGTCCAGCGAGGGGGAGTCGGCGGGGTGCGGCAGCGAGGTCAGGCCGCGCCAGCCCAGGCCGGTGCGGCGCTGCAGCAGCGTCCCGCCCAGGTAGGCGGTCACGATCTCCAGCTCGTCGACCTCCGTGCGTGCCAGCAGCTCGGCGATGGCGGCGACCTTGGTCTTGCGCGAGCGGGTCGCCGCGACGGCGCCCGAGGTCGTCACCACGTCATGGAGCAGCACCAGGCCAGTCTGGCCGACACCGCCGACACCGCAACCGACCCTTGCGCCGGAATGAGAACACGTTCTAGATTGGACAGGTGTCCAGTCAGGTGTCGAGCCCGCCGCGAGCCGGTCTGAACGCGCGACAGGCCCAGACGGTCGAGCGGTTATTGGCCGCCGCCGACCAGGAGCTGCGTGAGGTCGGGTCCGACGCGCTCACCGTCCGCTCGGTCGCGCTGCGCGCCGGCGTCTCGTCGGCCACGGCCTACACCTACCTCGCCTCGCGCAACCGGCTCTTCGCCGAGCTCTTCCTGCGGCACCTGCACAGCGACCATCCGCCCGCGCCGCGCGGAGCCGACCCGGTCGCCCGCGTCCAGGCGGTCACCCGCCACCTCGCGCGCTCGCTGGCCGCCTCGCCCGAGCTCGCCGCCGGCGTCACCGCGGCCCTGCTCGGCAGCGACCCCGACGTCGACCGGCTGCGCCTGCGCATCGGCGCCGAGTACGTCGAGCGGTTCCGCGAGGCGCTCGGCGAGGGCGCCGACCCCGCCGTCGTCGAGACCCTCGCGCTCGCCTTCTCCGGCGCGCTCCTGCAGGCGGGCATGGGACTGATGACCTACACCGAGATGGGCGAGCGGCTCGACGTCGTCGTCGCCACCATCCTGCGGGGCCACACGTGAGCAGGCTGGGCTTCGACCCGTTCGACTACGGCTTCCAGGAGGACCCGTACCCGGTCTACGCCCGCTGCCGCGCCGAGGACCCGCTCCACCACAACGAGGAGCACGACTTCTGGGTGCTCACCCGCCACGCCGACGTGCAGCAGGCCCTCCGCACCGAGGGCGTCTACTCCAACGCCATGGGCGTCTCCCTCGAGCCCAGCGCCTGGGGCCCGCACGCCCACAAGGTGATGTCCTTCCTGGGCATGGACCCGCCTCGCCAGCAGCGGCTGCGCTCGCTGGTGTCCAAGGGGTTCACCCCGCGCCGGGTCATGGGCCTCGAGCCGCGCATCCAGCAGCTCACCGACCACTACCTCGACCGCTGCCTGGAGCGCGCCCAGGACGGGCAGGGCTTCGACTGGATCACCGACTTCGCCGGCCGGCTCCCCATGGACGTCATCTCCGAGATGATGGGGGTGCCGCAGGCCGACCGCGACGAGGTACGCCGCCTGGCCGACCTCGTGGTCCACCGCGAGGACGGCGTCCACGACGTCCCGCAGGCCGGCATGGAGGCCAGCCTCGAGCTCGTCGGCTACTACGCCGACATGCTCGCGCAGCGCAAGCGGCAGCCGACCGAGGACCTGACCAGTGCGCTGCTCGCGGTGCGCCAGGAGGATGGGCAGAGCGACGGCGACCGGCTCAGCGACGACGAGATCATCGCGTTCCTCTTCCTCATGGTCGTGGCGGGCAACGAGACGACCACCAAGCTGCTGGGCCACGCGCTCTTCCACCTCGCGCGCCACCCCGACCAGCTGGACCGGGTCTTCGCCGACCCCGACTCCGAGCTCGTCGGAGCGTGGATCGAGGAGACACTGCGCTTCGACACCTCCAGCCAGCTGCTCGCGCGCCACCTCCTGCAGGACGTCGCGTTGCACGACAAGGTCGCCCCCGAGGGAGCCAAGCTGGTCCTGGCGATCGGGTCGGCCAACCGCGACGAGCGGGTCTTCCGCCGCCCCGACGACTACGACCTCGACCGGCCCCAGGAGGAGCTCGCCCGGCTCGTCAGCTTCGGCGGTGGCCGCCACTTCTGCCTGGGCGCCAACCTCGCCCGTCTCGAGGCTCAGGTCGCCCTGCGGTCCCTGGTCCGGCGAGTCAGGCGGGTCGAGGTCGCCCACGACGACTGCGTGCGGGTCCACTCCGTGAGCGTGCGCGGGTTCGCCTCCGTCCCGGTGCGCATGGAGGTCCGATGAGCAGGTACGACCAGCCCGCACGCCGCCCCGCCGTCGTCACCGGCGCCTCGTCGGGCATCGGCGCGGCCACTGCGCTGACGCTCGCGCGCGCCGGCCACCCGGTCGCCCTCGGGGCCCGGCGCACGGCACTCTGCGAGGACCTGGCCGACCGGATCCGCGCCGACGGGGGAGAGGCCAGCGTGCATGCGCTCGACCTCACCGACGCGGACTCGGTCACCGGCTTCGCCAAGGCCGTCGCCGCCGACCTCGGCGACATCGAGGTCGTCGTCAGCAACGCCGGCGCCGTGGCGCCCGGCACCACCCACGAGGTCGACACCGAGCGCTTCGCCCGCGAGCTCGACCTCACCCTCGTGGGCGCGCACCGGCTGGTCCGCGCGCTCGTGCCCGGCATGGTCGAGCGCCGCCGCGGGGATCTCGTCTTCGTCTCCTCCGACGTCGCCGTGCGGCCGCGCCCCTTCATGTCGTCCTACGCCGCCGGCAAGTGGGGCCTGGAGGGCATGGCGCAGGCGATGCAGATGGAGCTCGAGGGCACCGGCGTGCGCGCCAGCATCGTGCGGCCCGGCCCTACCTGGAGCGGCATGGGCACCGACTGGGCCGACGACGAGGCGGCGTTCGTGATCGACCAGTGGGTCCGCTTCGGCCTCGCCCGCCACGGCCACCTCCTGAAGCCCGCCGCCGTCGCCGAGGCCATCGCCACGGTGGTCGCTGCACCCCGCGGCGTCCACCTCAACCTCATCGAGGTCTCGCCCGAGGCACCCCTGGAGGAGCCATGACCGACACCGCGAAGAGCCGGCAGACCATCCCCCAGGTCTCCTACGCCGTGCCGGACACCGACGGCTCTGCCGGCGACTGGGGCCACCTCGCCGAGATGCGGGTCGACCCGATCGGGCTCTTCCAGCGGGTACGCGACGAGTGCGGCGACATCGGCCGGTTCCGGCTGGCCGACCGCGACGTGGTGCTCGTCAGTGGCGCGCAGGCCAACGAGCAGTTCTTCCGCGCTCCGGACTCGACGCTCGACCAGGCGGCGGCGTACCCGTTCATGACCCCGATCTTCGGCAAGGGCGTGGTCTTCGACGCCCCGCCCGAGGAGCGCCAGCAGATGCTGAAGAACCAGGCGCTGCGCGGCGACATGATGCGCGGTCACGCCGCCACCATCGAGGCCGAGATCACCAGGATGGTCGGGCGGTGGGGCGAGGAGGGCGAGATCGACCTGCTGGACTTCTTCGCCGAGCTGACGATCTACACGACCAGCAGCTGCCTGATCGGCAAGCCGTTCCGCGAGGAGCTCGACGGCACCTTCGCCCGGCTCTACCACGACCTCGAGAAGGGCACCGACGCGCTGGCGTACGTCGACCCGTACCTCGACATCGAGTCCTTCCGGACCCGCGATGCCGCCCGGCTCGAGCTGGTCGCGCTGGTGCAGGCGATCATCGACAAGCGGGTGGCGCGCGGCACGGTGCCGCGGGAGGAGCGTGACCTGCTGGACGTGCTGATCTCGGTGGAGATGACGGCCGACTACATCACCGGCATCTTCATCTCGATGATGTTCGCCGGGCACCACACCAGCTCCGGCACCGCCGCCTGGGCGCTGATCGAGCTGATGCGCCACCCCGAGGCGATGAGGGACGTCGTCGCCGAGCTCGACGAGCTGTACGGCGACCCCGACGGCACGGGCGCCGTCGAGATCTCCTTCCAGGCGCTGCGGTCGATCCCCCGGCTGGAGGCGGCGCTGAAGGAGACGCTGCGGCTGCACCCGCCGCTGATCATCCTGCTGCGCGTGGTGCAGGAGGAGATCGAGCTGGCCGGCCACACCATCGCCCCCGGCACGATGGTGGCGGCCTCGCCCAAGGTCTCCAACCGGATCCCCGAGGACTTCCCGAGGCCGGACTCCTTCGACCCGGGCCGCTACCTCGACCCGCGCCAGGAGGACCTGGTCAACCGCTGGACCTGGATCCCGTTCGGCGCCGGCAAGCACCGCTGTGTGGGCTCGGCGTTCGCGATGATGCAGCTCAAGGCGATCTTCTCGGTGCTCCTGCGCGACTACGAGTTCGAGATGACCCAGCCGCCGGAGTCGTACGCCGACGACGTGTCCAAGATGGTGATCCAACTCCAGCAGCCGTGCCGGGTCCGCTACCGCAGGCGCTCGTCGTGAGGGGCGTGCGATGAGGGTGATCGCCGACCTCGACCTGTGCCAGGGCCATCAGATGTGCCAGGGCGAGGCGCCCGACGTCTTCGGCTTCGACGCGGGCGATGACGTGGTGGTCGTGCTCCAGGAGCACCCCGACGAGTCCCTGCGCCCGCAGGTGCGGGCGGCCGTGCAGTTCTGCCCTGCCATGGCGCTCGCCATGGCCGACACGTGAGGAACCAGATGAGCGAGTTCACCCGCGCCGAGATCGACGAGTTCTGGCAGGGCTGGCTGGAGGCCAACCGCGAGGCCGAGCGCCGCCGCGACTGGCGGGTCCTGGCCGACCACTACGCCCAGGACGCGACATACGGGTGGATGTACACGCCCGACGAGCACTTCATGGCGGTCGGGCGCGAGGAGATCCGCGAGCTCGCGATCGGCCAGGAGATGGCGGGCCTGGACGGCTGGCACTACGACTACCAGGCCACCGTCGTCGACGAGCGGACCGGCATGGTCGTCGGCTTCTGGAAGCAGCGCTCGGGGATCACGAACGACGAGACCGGCGAGGAGTACGAGATCCTCGGCATCGGCGGCTCCTGGTTCGGCGTGGGCCGCAACGCCGACGGCAGGCTGGAGTTCGCCTGGCAGCGCGACTGGTTCGACCTGGGCTCGACCGCCCAGACGTTCCTGGCCATCGCCGCCTCCGGCAAGGCGCCCCAGGGGCTGCTCGACCGCATGGGCGTGCACGGTCCCTCGCAGCCGGGTCACTACCGGCTCCAGGACCTGCCCTCGCCGGTCTGGCCGCCGCCGGTCGAGCGCGGCGACTTCGTGGTCCAGGACCGGCCCTCATGACCCTGCGTACGCCGCCGCCCCAGCTGCTCGTCGACGGCAGGCTCAGGCCCGCCGGCGACGCCACGACGTACCCGGTCCTCGACCCGGCCACCGGCCGGGAGATCGGCCAGGCACCAGATGCGACCGCCGCCGACGTGGACGCCGCGATCGCCGCGGCGAGGCGGGCCTTCGACGAGTCCGACTGGTCGAGCGACGTGGCGCTGCGGGTGCGCTGCCTGCGCCAGCTCCACCAGGCGCTGCTCGACCACGCCGACGACGTCCGCGCGCTGACCACGGCCGAGGTCGGCATGCCCGGCTTCATGATGGGCGCGGCCGGCTTCGACGTACCGGTCGAGGGGCTGCGGTGGGTCACCGACCTCCTCGAGTCCTACGAGTTCGAGACCGACCTGGGGGTCGCGGAGCCGATGGGCATCGCGTCGCGGCGCACAGTGCGCCGGGAGCCGATCGGCGTCGTCGCGGCCATCACTCCATGGAACGTGCCGACCCAGATCAACCTGGCCAAGGTCGGGCCGGCCCTGGCGGCGGGGTGCACGGTGGTCCTCAAGCCGGCGCCCGACACCCCGTGGCTGGCGTGCGAGCTGGGACGGTTGGTCGCCGAGCACACCGACCTCCCGCCCGGTGTCCTCAACGTCGTCACACCACGCTCCGACCAGGTCGCCGCGGTGCTCGCGACCGACCCGCGCGTGGACATGGTGTCGTTCACCGGCTCCACGGCCACGGGCCGCGCGATCATGGCGGCCGCCGCGCCCACGCTGAAGAAGGTCTTCCTCGAGCTGGGCGGCAAGTCGGCCGCGATCGCGCTCGACGACGCCGACGTCGCGGCGGTCGCCGCCGCCACGGCGTTCACCGCGTGCATCCACGCCGGCCAGGGCTGCGCGATCACCACCCGGCTGATCGTCCCGCGCGAGAGGTACGACGAGGCGGTCCGGGTCGCGGCGGCGACCATGGAGTCCATCGGCGCCAAGGACCCCGCCGATCCCGGCGCGATCTGCGGTCCGGTGATTTCGCAGGCCCAGCGCGACCGGGTCGAGGCCTACCTGCAGCTGGCGGTCGAGGAGGGCGGCACCGTCGCCACCGGTGGCCACGTGATCGACCGGGACGGCTTCTGGGTGCAGCCCACGGTCGTGGCCGGCCTCGACAACGACTCCACCCCGGCCCAGGAGGAGATCTTCGGCCCGGTGCTCGTCGTGATTCCACACGACGGCGACGACGACGCCGTACGCCTGGCCAACGACTCGCCGTACGGGCTCTCCGGCTCGGTCGACTCCGGCTCGCTGGAGCGGGCCAAGGCCGTGGCGGCCCGGATCCGCACCGGCACGCTCTCGGTCAACGGCGGCGTCTGGTTCAGCCCGGACGCCCCGTTCGGCGGCTACAAGCAGTCCGGCCTCGGCCGCGAGATGGGCGTCGCCGGCTTCGAGGAGTACCTGCAGACCAAGACGCTGGCCTTTCCGGCGTGAGCCTGCGAACGCCGAAAGGCCAGACAGCGAGTTGAGCCAGGCCGCGACCGAGGAACGAGGTCGCGACGCCGAGTCGAAACCGAGCGACCCAGAGGAGACATGGATGAGCAAGCGTTTCAAGGGCAAGGTCGTCATCGTGACGGGCGCGGCGCAGGGCATCGGCGAGGCGTACGCGAGGGCGCTCGCCGCGGAGGGCGCCTCGGTGGTGGTCGCCGACGTCAACGCCGAGGCAGGGGAGAAGGTCGCGGCCGGCATCAACGAGACCGGGGGCCGGGCGCTCTTCGTGCCGACCGACGTGTCCTCCGCGGAGTCGGCGAGCGCGATGGCCGAGCGGACGGTCGCGGAGTACGGCGGGATCGACGGGCTGGTCAACAACGCCGCCATCTACGGCGACATGCAGTTCGACCTCCTCCTCACCGTCGACTGGGACTACTACCGCAGGTTCATGTCGGTGAACATGGACGGGGTCCTGGTCGTCACCCGCGCGGTGTGGCGGCACCTGAAGGCTCGCGGCGGCGGCTCGATCGTCAACCAGAGCTCGACGGCGGCGTATCTCTACTCCGGCTTCTACGGCCTGGCCAAGACCGGCGTCAACGGCCTGACCCAGCAGCTCGCGCACGAGCTGGGCGGCATGGGCATCCGGGTCAACGCGATCGCCCCCGGCCCCACCGACACCGAGGCCACGCGCACCCAGGCGGGCGACGCGGCCCAGGACCTGGTCAAGGGGCTGGCCCTCAAGCGCATGGGGCAGCCCGAGGACCTGGTGGGCGCCTGCCTGTTCCTGCTCTCGGAGGAGTCGGCCTGGGTGACCGGCCAGATCCTGGCGGTCGACGGCGGTCAGACGTTCCGGCCATGACGCGCGTCGGCTTCGTGGGTCTCGGCAACATCGGCAGGCCGATGGCGCTGCGGCTCGCGTCGGGTGCCGACGACCTGCACGTGTACGACGTCGCCCCCGAGCCCGTCGCCGAGCTGGTCGCCGCGGGGGCCACCGCCGCGGACAGCGTCGCCGGGCTCGCCGGCCGCGTCGAGGTGCTCTGCGTGATGGTCCGCGACGACGACCAGGTGGGCGAGGTGCTCGGCGAGGCGATCGCCGCGGCCCGCCCGGGGCTGGTGGTGGCCGTCCACTCCACGGTCGCCCCGCAGACCCCGCGCCGGCTCGAGGCCGCTGCCTCCCGACACGAGGTCCTGGTGGTCGACGCCCCGGTCAGCGGCGGTGCGATGGGCGCGGCCGACGGGACGCTGGCGATCCTGGTCGGCGGCTCCGAGGACGCCTACGCCGCCGCGCGCCCGGTCCTGGAGCGCATGGGCTCGCTCGTCGTGCACGCCGGGCCGATCGGCGCGGGCACCCAGATGAAGCTGGCCCGCAACCTGATGCACTTCGTGGCCTTCACCGCCGCCACCGAGGCGCAGCGGCTGGCTGAGGCGTCCGGGCTCGACCTGCGCACGCTCGGCGAGGTGGTGCGCCACACCGACGCCGTGACCGGCGGTCCGGGGGCGATCATGCACCGCGACACGGCCGCGCCGATCGCGGAGGGCGACTTCTGGTTCGGCGTCCTCGACCACGTCCGCGCGCTCGGCGAGAAGGACCTGCGCCTCGCCACGGACCTCGCCGACCTGCTCGGGGTGGACGTCCCGCTCGCCCGCCTCGCCCTCGACCGCCTCGGCCCCGGACTCGGCCTCCCACCCCAGGAGCTCTCATGAGCGGCAAGTTCGACGACCTCCCCGAGCGGCGCCGACGCGGGCTGGAGCGGATGGAGGAGGTCTACGGCTTCGAGATGACCGACGGCGAGGGTGACTTCTTCGGCTACACCGCCGACCACCTCTTCGCCGACATCTGGGAGCGCCCGGGGCTCACCGACCGGGACCGGCGGCTGCTGCTCATCGGGCTGCTGGCCGGCACCGGCGGCGCCGACGTGCTCGGCATCCAGGTCCCGGCCGCCCACGCCAACGGCGAGCTCTCGGACGCGGAGCTGCGCGAGATCGTGATCTTTCTGTGCCACTACGCCGGCTGGCCCCAGGGCGCCCGGCTCAACTCGATCGTCGAGGAGACGATCGCCAAGGCCCGCCGGGAGCGGTCGTGAGCGACCGGGCCACCCTGGCCGCGCTGCCGCCCGGCGACACGGGCCTCGCCGGCGCCCGGCCGGGCCCCGACCTGGCGGCGGTGGGCTACACCGAGACCGAGTACGCCGCGTCCGGCACCGCGGTCTCCTACGCCGCCGACGAGCTCGCGCCCGACGGTCGCTGGACGCTGCGCGAGTCGGGGTCCGCGCCCTACGTCACCCGCGTCGTCGTACGCCGCCCGGATCCCGCCGCCGCGAGCGGGACCCTGGTCGTCGAGTGGCTCAACGTGAGCAGCGGCAGCGACGTCGCCCCGGGCTGGACGTTCTACGCCGAGGAGGTCGTGCGCCGCGGCCACGCCTATGCCGCGGTGTCCGCGCAGCACGCGGGCGTCGAGGGCGGCCTGTCCTCGGTCTCGGTCGGCGGCATCGGCAGCCCGGGACTCGGCGGTCGCGACCCGGCCCGATACGGCGCGCTGAGCCACCCCGGCGACGCGTTCGCCTACGACCTCTTCACCCAGGTGGCCCGCGCCGTGGCCCACGACCTGGGCGCGACGTGCGTGCTCGCGACCGGTGAGTCGCAGTCGGCCTACGCGCTGACGACGTACGCCAACGGCGTCCAGCCGCGCGAGGGGCTCTTCGACGGGCTCCTGGTGCACAGCCGCGGGGGAGCGGCGCTGCCCCTGGGGCGGCCCGGTGCCGGCCTGCCCATGGCCGAGGTCGTCGGCGGCACCCCCACGCGCCTGCGCACCGACCTCGACGTCCCGGTCCTCGTCGTCCAGACCGAGACCGACCTGTTCGGCCGGCTCGCGTTCCTGCCGGCCCGCCAGCCCGACCACGAGCGGCTGCGCACGTGGGAGCTCGCGGGCACCGCGCACGCCGACAAGCACATGATCGGCGAGTTCGAGGAGCTCCTGGGCTGCCCGGCGCCGGTCAACCGCGGCCAGCAGGCCTTCGTGCTGCGTGCCGCGCTGCACCACCTGGAGCGCTGGGCACGCCGCGGCCAGGCGCCACGTCACGCCGACCCGCTCGCCGTCGACGGCGACGGGTTCGTGCTGGACCAGGTCGGCAACGTCCACGGGGGCGTCCGGACGCCCGCGGTCGACGCCCCGGTCGAGGTCCTCTCCGGGCTGACCCTGCCCGGTGCCTCGGTCATCTGCGAGCTCTTCGGCAGCACCACCGACCTGCCCGCCGACCGGCTGGCGGAGCTCTGGCGCGACCGCGAGCACTACCTGGCGGCGTACGCCGACGCTGCCGACCGCGCCATCGACGCCGGCTTCGTTCTCGCCGACGACCGCGCCGAGCTGCTCGCCGACGCACGACCAGAGCGCCTCGGCGGCTCCGCGACCACGCGCATGTCGCCGGGCCGGAGGGGTACCAACGGTGACATCGATGCCCCCGGGCACCCCGATCACGACCGAGGAGGAGCACGCATGTCCGAGCAGAGCGGCGAGCGCGGCGCGGCCGAGGAGAACACCGGCGTCCCCGACACCCCGGAGGAGCACGAGGGTCCCTCGTCGCCCTCCTCGACCCCCGGCGGCGAGGAGTCGCGCGCCGACGGCTTCGCCGAGGAGGCCACGGGCAACGACTGAGGCAGGTCAGCTCGCCAGGTCGACCACGACGACGCTGTAGTTGTCGGGCGCCCCGGCGTCCTCGACCGCCGCGGCCACCGCGGCGGCCACCGTCTCGGCGTCCCCGTCGCGCGACAGCAGCGCGTCCAGGTCGGGGCCGAGCACCGCGTGGACCCCGCTCAGAGCACCTTGCCCGGGTTGAGGATCCCGTGCGGGTCCAGCGCCGCCTTCACCGCTCGCTGCATCGCCATCACCTGCGGCGACAGCTCGCGCGCGAGCCCCTGACGCTTGAGCAGGCCGACGCCGTGCTCGCCGGTGACCGTGCCGCCTAGCGCGAGCGCGTCGTCGATGATCTGCTCGAACGCCGCCTCGGCGCGGACCCTCGCGGCGGCGTCGCCCGCGGGCGTGACGATCAGGGGGTGCAGGTTGCCGTCGCCGGCGTGGGCGACGTTGGCGATCAGCACGTCGTGGTGGGCGGCGACCCGCTCGATGCGCCCCAGCATCTCGGGCACGGCGGCCGTGGGCACGCACACGTCCTCGGTGAGCACCGGCCCCAGCCTCTCCAGCGCCGGGTAGGCGAGCCGCCGGGCGGCGAAGAGCGCGTCCGCCTCCTCCTGGTCGGTCGAGGCGGCCGCCCAGGTCGCGCCGGCGCCGGTGAACGCCGCCAGCATCGCCTCCGCCTCGGCCTCGCCGGCGGCGCCGGGGGCGTCGCAGCGGCCCAGCAGCACGACGTTCGCATCCACCGCGAGGCCCATGCCCTTCCACGCGTCGACCGCCTCGAGGCAGTGCCGGTCGACGAGCTCCAGGGCCGACGGCACGATCCCGGCGGCGCCGACCGCCTCGACGGCGCGGCCCGCGTCGACGACCGAGTCGAAGTAGCCGGCGACGGTGCGCTCCTGCGCTCGCGCGGGCCGCAGGCGCACCGTCACCTCGGTGACGACGCCCAGCGTCCCCTCCGAGCCCACCATCAGGGACGTGAGGTCGTAGCCGGCCACCCCCTTGGCGGTGCGCCTGCCCAGGCGCACCACCTCGCCCAGACCGTTCACGACCTCCAGCCCGAGCACGTAGTCGCCGGTGACGCCGTACTTCACGCAGCACAGCCCGCCGGCGTTGGTGGCCACGTTGCCGCCGATCGTCGACCAGGGCGAGCTCGCGGGGTCGGGTGGGTACCACAGGCCGCGCTCGGCGGCGGCCGCCCGCAGGTGGTCGTTGACGACCCCGGGCTGCACGACGGCGAGCCGCTCGACGGGGTCGATCTCGCGGACCTCGGTCATCCGCTCGGTGGACAGCACCACGCACCCGTCGACGGCGTTGGCGCCGCCGGACAGGCCGGTCCCGGCGCCGCGGGTCACCAACGGGGTCGCGTGCTCGAGGCAGGCCAGCACCACCGCTCGGACCTCGGCGGTCTCGCGTGGCCGCACGACCGCGACCGGCGTGCCGTACGCCGCCCACTCGGCCTCGTCGTGTGCGTAGGACGCGGTGACGTCGGGGTCGGAGGTGACCCGCTCCGGCGGGAGGACGGCCTCGAGGTCGGTCAGCAGGGTCATGGCGCTCATGTAACCGCACCGCTCACCGGCCACACCACGACACGTCCGTGCTCGCCCGTAGGCTCGTGACCATGGTGGACGACGGGCGCACCCGGGCATGGCGGCCCGCGTGGCCGTGCTCGGTGGCCGCGGTGCTGCGCCCGCACCGTCGCGGCGCCGGCGACCCGACGTACCGCGTCGACGACGCGGGGCGCCACTGGCGCGGGATCCGTACGCCGGACGGCCCGGCGTCCCTGTCGCTCGAGGCCCGTCCCCGCGACGGCGACGTGCTCGCGCGCGCCTGGGGCCCGGGGGCGGAGTGGGTGCTGGAGTCGGTGCCGGCCATGCTCGGTGCCGAGGACGACTGGTCCGGCTTCGAGCCGCGGCTGCCGGTCCTGGCCGAAGCGCTGCGCCGCCACCCGCACTCCCGGGTCGGCCGCACCGGCCTGGTCATGGAGGCGCTGGTGCCGGCGATCATCGAGCAGAAGGTGACCGGGCAGGAGGCCTTCGCCGGGTTCCGGATGCTGGTCCACCGCTTCGGTGAGCGCGCCCCCGGCCCCGGCCACGACCTGGGACTGTGGGTGCAGCCGACGCCCGAGCGGCTGCGCCAGATCCCCTCGTGGGAGTGGCTGCGGCTGCATGTCGACCCCGCCCGCTCCCGCGCGATCGTCACCGCCGCGCGGGTCGCCGACGCGATCGAGCGCACCGCCACCATCGACCCCGAGGAGGCGGAGGCCCGCCTGCGCTCGCTGCCCGGCATCGGGGTGTGGACCTGCGCCGAGGTGCGGCAACGGGCGTTCGGCGACCCCGACGCGGTCTCGTTCGGCGACTACCACGTCGCCAAGGACGTCGGCTGGGCCCTGACCGGCACGCCGTTCGACGACGCCGAGCTCGAGGAGTTCCTGGAGCCGTGGCGGCCCCACCGCGGACGGGTCGTCACCCTCGTCTACCTGGCCGGGCTGCGTCGGCCCCGCCACGGGCCGCGGATGTCGCCGCGCACGCATCTCCCGGCCAAGGTGACTCGCACGTGACCCACTAGATTGGGGCCGTGGTCACGCGCAGCAACGCTCTCGCCCAGGCGCTGACGATCGCCCGCAAGACCCTGATGTGGCTCCTGGCCGGCCAGCTCGCCGTCGCCGTCAGCATGTCACTCGTCGACTCCTACCGGCGCCGCGGCAAGAAGCCCCGGCCGTTCCCCGTCACCCCGCCGAGCACGGTCGAGGTCGGCGACGGCACCGTCACGACCTACACCTACGGCAGGGACCTGTACGCCGACATGCTCGCCGCCATCGACGGCGCCCAGCGGCAGATCCTGTTCGAGACCTACATCTGGAAGGGCGACGAGACGGGCGAGCGGTTCAAAGCCGCGCTGGCCGCCGCGGCCGATCGCGGCGTGGAGGTCTACTGCATCTACGACGGCTTCGCCAACCTCGTGGTGTCGCCGGTGTTCAAGCACTTCCCCGACAACCTCAAGGTGCTGCGCTACCCGGTGTACGCCGCCGGGTGGCGCTTCTTCGACCTCGCCCGCTACGGGCGCGACCACCGCAAGATCCTGGTCGTCGACGACCACGTCGGCTTCGTCGGCGGCTACAACATCGGGTCGGCGTACGAGACCGAGTGGCGCGACACGCACCTGCGCATCACCGGGCCCGCCGTCTGGGACCTCAAGCGCGCCTTCGCCGACTTCTGGAACCTCAACCGGCGCCGCCGCCTGCGAGCCTCCGAGCGTCCGCTGCTGCTCGAGACCGCCTCGACGTGGGAGTCGCGGATCCGGGTGCACCGCAACATCCCCCGGCTGTGGATGTTCCCGATCCGCTCGGTCTACATCGAGGCCATCAACCGCGCCAGCCGCAACGTGTGGCTGACCACCGCCTACTTCACCCCGGACCAGGACTTCGTCGACGCGATCCGGGCCGCGGCCAGGCGCGGTGTCGACGTGCGGCTGCTGCTGCCCCTGAAGTCCAACCACATCGTGGCCGATTGGATCTCGCGCGGCTACTTCAGCCAGATGCTCTCCGACGGGGTCCGCATCTTCCGCTACCGCGACGCGATGGTGCACGCCAAGACGGCCACCGTCGACGGCACCTGGACCACGGTCGGCACGGCGAACATCGACCGGCTCAGCCTCACCGGCAACTACGAAATCAACGTCGAGGTCATCGACGAGGCGCTCGCCCAGCAGCTCGAGAAGGTCTTCGCCACCGACGAGTCCCACGCGCTGGAGCTCACGAGCCCCGAGTGGGAGGCCCGCGACCTGCACCGCAAGTTCACCGAGTACTTCCTCGCGCCCCTGCGCCCCCTGCTCTGACCCTTCTCTGCCCCCTGCTCCGCACGCACGGTCGGGGCGCTGTCGGTGGCCGCCCGTACGCTGGACTCATGCGTCCCGTCACCGATCTCGAGCGTCGTCTGGCCCCCTTCAAGGTGGAGGCCGACTACGAGCCGAGCGGCGACCAGCCGGCCGCGATCGCGGAGATCACCAAGCGGATCAACGGCGGCGTCCAGGACGTCGTCCTGCTGGGCGCCACCGGCACCGGCAAGACCGCGACCGTCGCCTGGGTGGCCGAGCAGATCCAGCGGCCGATGCTGGTGCTGCAGCCCAACAAGACCCTCGCCGCCCAGTTCGCCAACGAGCTGCGCCAGCTCTTCCCGAAGAACGCCGTGGAGTACTTCGTCTCCTACTACGACTACTACCAGCCCGAGGCCTACGTCCCGCAGACCGACACCTACATCGAGAAGGACTCCTCGATCAACGAGGAGGTCGAGCGGCTGCGGCACTCGGCGACCAACTCGCTGCTGACCCGCCGCGACGTGATCGTGGTGTCCACGGTGTCGTGCATCTACGGCCTCGGCACCCCGCAGGAGTACGTCGACCGGATGCTGCGGCTCAAGGTGGGCGAGGAGCGCGACCGCGACTCGATTCTGCGCCAGCTCGTCGAGATCCAGTACACCCGCAACGACATGTCGTTCACCCGCGGCACGTTCCGGGTGCGCGGGGACACCCTGGAGATCTTCCCGGTCTACGAGGAGCACGCCGTCCGGATCGAGTTCTTCGGCGACGAGATCGAGCGGCTGATGACCCTGCACGCGGTCACCGGCGAGGTCCTCACCGAGGACAACGAGCTCTACGTCTTCCCGGCCACTCACTACGTCGCCGGCCCGGAGCGCATGGAGCGGGCCATCCGCGGCATCGAGCTCGAGCTGGAGGACCAGCTCGCGGCGTTCGAGAAGCAGGGCAAGCTGCTCGAGGCGCAGCGCCTGCGCATGCGCACGACCTACGACATCGAGATGATGCGCCAGGTCGGGTCCTGCTCGGGCATCGAGAACTACTCGATGCACATGGACGGGCGCAGCCCCGGCTCGGCGCCCAACTGCCTGCTCGACTACTTCCCCGAGGACTACGTCGTCGTGATCGACGAGTCCCACGTCGCCGTGCCGCAGATCGGCGGCATGTACGAGGGCGACATGTCCCGCAAGCGCAACCTGGTCGACCACGGCTTCCGGCTGCCGAGCGCCATGGACAACCGGCCGCTGCGCTGGGAGGAGTTCCTCGAGCGGATCGGCCAGACCATCTACCTCTCGGCGACTCCGGGCAACTACGAGCTGGACAAGGTCACCGGCCCCGACGGCCAGCCCGACACCGTCCAGCAGATCATCCGCCCGACCGGCCTGATCGACCCGGAGGTCGTGATCAAGCCGACCAAGGGACAGATCGACGATCTGATCCACGAGATCCGCACCCGCGCCGACAAGCACGAGCGGGTCCTGGTCACCACGTTGACCAAGAAGATGTCCGAGGACCTCACCGACTACCTGCTCGACGCCGGCATCCGCACCCGCTACCTGCACTCCGAGGTCGACACCCTCAAGCGCATCGAGCTGCTGCGCGACCTGCGGCTGGGCGAGTACGACGTGCTCGTGGGCATCAACCTGCTCCGCGAGGGCCTCGACCTGCCCGAGGTGTCGCTGGTGTCGATCCTCGACGCCGACAAGGAGGGCTTCCTGCGCTCGGACAAGTCGCTGATCCAGACCATCGGCCGCGCTGCCCGCAACGTGTCGGGCCAGGTCCACATGTACGCCGACAAGATCACCCCGTCGATGGAGAAGGCGATCGACGAGACCAACCGTCGGCGCGCAATCCAGGTCGCCTACAACACCGAGCACGGCATCGACCCCACGCCGCTGCGCAAGAAGATCGCCGACATCACCGAGATGCTCGCCCGCGAGGACGAGAACACCCAGGAGCTGCTCCAGACCTGGGCCGGCACCGCAGCCTCCGGGCGGGCCGGGGGAGTCAAGGCCAAGCAGCCGGTGCCCGGCCTGTCCAAGGCGGCGTCGGGTCAGCACGCCAAGGACATCGCGGGCCTGCCGAGCTCGGAGCTGGCGTCGCTGATCCAGGAGCTGACCGACCAGATGAAGAACGCCGCCGCCGAGCTGCAGTTCGAGCTGGCCGCACGCCTGCGCGACGAGATCGGCGACCTCAAGAAGGAGCTGCGCCAGATGATGGAGGCCGGCGCCCGCTGAGCCACGGCGCCAGCAGCGGCATCAGCAGCAGGATCATCACCAGCCGGAAGAGCTGCGCGGCCATCACGTAGGTGACGTCGGAGCCGCTGTCGGCGGCGATCGCCAGCACCGCGAACAGCCCGCCCGGCGTGGTGGCGAGGTACGCCGTCAGCGCGTCCACCGAGGTGAACCGGGTCAGCGCTGCGCCCAGCAGCGCGGTGAGCACCAGCATGGCCACGATCAGCAGGGTCACGACCGGGAGCATCCGGGCGATGGAGGCCAGGCTCGCCCGGGTGAAGCGCAACCCCACCTCCACGCCGATCAGTGCGTAGCCTGCCCACTGGACCGGGTCGGGCACCGCGACGTCGCCCAGCCAGCCCGAGGAGGCGATCACCGCCGCGATCGCGAGCGGCGCGAGCAGGGTGGCGGTGGAGACCCGCACGAGGCGGGCGAGGAGCAGCCCGCCGCCCACCGCCGCCACGACGTACACGAGGTCGATCGCGAGCGGCCCGTCCGCCGTCGACAGCACGCCCTGACCGGTCTCGGGGTGGAAGACGACCGCGATCACCAGCGGCAGGGTCACCAGGACCACCAGGACCCGGAGGTACTGCACGACCGTCACGACCCGCTCGTCGGCGCCGAGCTCCCGCGAGATGGCCACCACCCCCGACGCGCCGCCGGCCACCAGCGCGAACGTGCCCGTGACCAGGGAGACGTCGCGACGCAGGGCCAGCAGCCACCCGGCGAACAGGCTGATGCCGATCGTCCCCAGGGTCACCAACAGGACCGGCCCCAGCTCTCCCGCGATCCGCCGCAGCGCCTCGACGCTGACGAGGGTGCCGATGGTCGCCCCGATCACGCCCTGCCCCAGCCGGAACGCGATCGGCGGGACCCGGATCTCGGTCGGCGACGTCAGTGCATGGGTCATGCCGCCGAGCAGGGACCCGAACAGCACGGCCGAGGGGACCCGCATCAGCGAGAACGTCAGCGTCAGCACGATGGTGGCGACCAGGACCAGGGCCGCACCCGCCAGCGGGGTGCGCGCCGCTGCGTTCATCTCCTCACTCTAGGATCCGCCTGGGCGGGTGCTGTCGGTGTCGATGCCTATCGTTGCCGACATGGACGTACGACAGATTCAGGTGACCTTCGACTGTGCCGATCCCCGCGCGCTCTCCCTCTTCTGGAACGCCGCCCTCGGCTACGAGCTGCCGCCGCCCCCGCCGGGCTTCGGCTCATGGGACGAGTTCTCCGAGTCCCTGCCGCCCGAGGAGCGCAACGGCGCCTCGGCGTCGGTGGACCCCACCGGCGCGGGGCCGCGGCTGTTCTTCCAGCGCGTGCCCGAGCCCAAGTCCACCAAGAACCGCGTCCACCTCGACGTCCGGGTCGCCCCCGGCCTCGAGGGCGACGAGCGGATGGCGGCCCTGGAGGCCGAGTGCGAGCGGCTGGTGGCGCTGGGCGCCACCCGGCTCACGCGCTACGAGCCGGCGCTGCCGATGAGCCACGGGTTCCTGGTGCTGCAGGATCCAGAGGGCAACGAGCTCTGCCTGGACTGAGGCCCCTAGGCTGGACCGGTGAGCGAGGCACCCACGGCGAGGGCCGTCTGGCTGGTGTGGGGCGTCGGGCTGCTCACCTACATGGTGGCGGTCTTCCATCGCTCGTCCCTGGCCGTGGCCGGGCTCGCCGCGTCCGAGCGCTTCGACATCTCCGCCTCGCAGCTGGCGACGTTCACGATGCTGCAGCTGCTCGTGTACGCCGGCATGCAGATCCCGGTCGGCCTGCTGGTCGACCGGTTCGGCTCCCGCAGCGTCCTGCTGGCCGGGACGGTGCTGCTGGTCGTCGCGCAGACCGGCTTCGCGCTCGCGGAGAGCTACCCCGTGGCCCTGCTGGCGCGCACCCTGGTCGGCATCGGCGACGCACTGACCTTCATCTGCGTCCTGCGGCTGGTGAGCCGGTGGTTCCCCTCGCGGCGGGTCCCGCTGGTCACCCAGCTCACCGGCACGCTCGGCCAGCTCGGCGCCCTCGGGGCGGCGGTCCCGATGACCTGGGCGCTGAGCCGATGGGGCTGGACCCCGGCCTACCTCGGTGCGGCCGGGCTCGGCCTGGCGCTCGCGATCGCGGCCCTGATCGTGGTCCACGACTCGCCCGACGGCCGCAACCTGCGCGGGCCCCGCATGTCGCTGTCGGCGGCGGGCGCCAGCCTGGTCGCGTCATGGTCGCACCCCGGCACCCGGCTGGGCTTCTGGATGCACTTCACGACGCAGTTCAGCGCCACCGCCCTGACGCTGCTGTGGGGCTACCCGTTCCTGGTGCGGGGCGAGGGCCGGACGCCGCACGAGGCGGGGCTCCTGCTCTCGCTCATGGTGGTCGTCGTGATGGTGAGCGGCCCGGTGCTGGGTCTCCTCATCGGCCGCCACCCGTGGCACCGCTCGAGCATGGTCCTCGGCATCGTGGCGGCCATCGTGGCCGCCTGGACGGTGGTGCTGCTCTGGCCGGGCGAGGCGCCCCTCCCGGTGCTGGTCGTGCTCGTCCTCGTCGCCGGAGTCGGCGGCCCCGCCTCGATGATCGGCTTCGACCTGGCTCGCACCTCCAACCCGGTCGAGCGTCTGGCGAGCGCCAGCGGGATCGTCAACCAGGCCGGGTTCACGGCCTCGCTGGTGCTCGTGGTCGCCATCGGGGTGATCCTCGACTGGCAGACGCCGGGTGACAGCACGTCCTACACGCCGGAGGCGTTCCGCTGGGCGATGAGCGCCCAGTACGTCCTCTGGGGCCTCGGAGCGGTGCAGATCTGGCGCTACCGCCGGCAGGCGCGTGCGGTCATCGACCGTCAGCAGCTGGAGGCCGGAGTCCTCACGTAAGTCGTATGAGCCCCGGCCTGGGACGAGCACGCCCGGTCCTCAGGGTCGCGCGACCATCGTCCCCAACGTCCCCTGGAACGAGGCGAGCCGAACCGTGCGGAACGCCGGGTGCCTCGCGGTGAGATCGGCGACCCTCGCGCGGCCCTCCCTCGGGCTGGGGCAGAGCACCCGCTCGACGTCCTTCTGACGCACGGTGACGGCCATGACGCCGTCGACCAGGAAGCGGACCAGGAACTGCTCGCCGAGCCTCTGCGAGGGCGGCACCTTGACCAGCGCGCAGGTCAGCCCCGGCTGGCCGCCGAGGTCGACCCGCGGCACCAGCCGACCACCCGCCCTGACGTGCCGGATGCTGCCGTTGGGCCGGGTGAGGAACGGCGAGAAGACCATCGTGTCGCGGCCGCGGTCGCCGATGAAGGCGTCGCTGCCGTCGCCCGGTGACCAGATGTTGATGTCGTCGCCCGCGTCGCCCAGCAGTACGTCGCTGTTCGGGGAGGTGAACCGCTCGGGACCGCCGATCAGGATGTCGTCACCACCTCCACCCACGAGGGTGTCGGAACCACGGTTGCCCTGGAGGAGGTCGTCGTTGCCGCGCCCGATGAGGACGTCGGTCGCCTCCATGTGCTGTTTCGCCACCACACCCGGCGGCTGGATGAACGGGTTGCTGGCGACATCGCTGTCCTGACCCCGTGTCACGTCCTTGCCCGCCGTGCCCGGGGCCACGGTGGCGGTCGCACCGACGGTGGACAGGGCGAGCCCGGCGAGGGCCGTCGCGACGATGAACCGTGCACGTGCTGTCTTCATGTGTTTCCCCTGTGTCGTGCCGCCTCCCGATTGGAGGCGGTCTGTCCACCACAGTGGGGTCCGCGGAGGCGTGGTGCCCATAGGGAAGTCACCTCAGATCCGGCCCGAACGTGCGGCAACCTCGTTGCCCCCGCGCCGCGGGCGGAGGATCATCGAGAGCTGACCCCCTCGGGAGGGAGCATGCTGCGCACCTTGACCGCGCCACCGATGTTCGGCCGCGACGCCGAGCTGGACCGGCTGCTGCACGAGGCGGTCGCGGCCCGGGACGGCTCACCTCGTGTCGTCCTGCTGGCGGGGGAGGCCGGCGTGGGCAAGACCGCCTTGTGCCAGACCGTCCTCGCCCGCCGGGACGAGCTCAGCGTCGTCGGTCACTGCCTGCCGCTCCAGGGTGAGTCGATCCCCTTCGCGCCGGTCGTGGGGACGCTCCGGGGCATCTGCCGGTCGCTGGACGACGAACGCCTGGGGCGGCTGCTCCGCTGGTGGCCGGTCGAGCTCGACTCGCTGCTGCCGGTCAGCGTGCTGGATCCCAGAACGCCCCGTGCCCCGTCCACAGCGAGCGGCCGGTCGGCGCAGTCGCGCATGTTCGAGTGTTTCCTCAGCCTCATCGGCGACCTCACGGCGGACTCGGACGTGGCGTGGCTGGTCGAGGACGTGCACTGGGCCGACCGTTCGACCCTCGACCTGCTCGCCTTCCTCGCGCGGAACCTGACCACGGAGCGACTCCTGCTCCTCATGACGGTGCGGACCGACGAGCTGCACGGCGAGCATCCCCTGCGTGGCTGGCTGCACGAGATGGGGCGGCTCGCCGGGGTGACCCGGCTCGACCTTCCCCGCCTGGACCGGGCGGCCACGGGGGAGCAGCTGCGCAGCATCGCCGCCGCGTCCTCGGACCAGCCCACGCTCGACGAGGCGCAGGTCGACGCGCTCTTCGAACGCTCGGCCGGGAACCCGCACTTCAGCGAGGAGCTCCTGGAGTGGACGCGCGAGCCGGGCCGGCCGCTCCCGGGCAGCCTGCGCGACCTCGTGGCCGCTCGCCTCGCCACGCTTCCGTCGACGACCAGGCGGTTCCTGGACGTCGGAGCCGTGCTGGGCACCTTCGACCTCGCGCTGCTGGCCGAGGTGTCGGCGGCTCCCGAGCCGGACGCCGAAGCCGCGATCCGGGCCGCGGTGGACCGGCACCTGCTGGAGCCGGTGGGCGCCACGTCGTACGCCTTCGTCCATCCGGTGTTCCGTGATTGCCTCGAGGCCGAGCTGCTGGCCGCGACGCGCCGACGCCTGCACGAGGCGGCGGCGCGCGCATTGGCGGCGCGCGAGGAGGACCCGGCCGACGCGTTCGAGACCAGCGGGATGGTCGCTCACCACTGGGAGCAGGCGCAGGCCCCCGGCCCCGCCTTCCAGGCTGTGGTCCGGGCCGGGCTGGCCGCCGAGCGGCTGTGCGCCTTCGCGGAGGCGGACGACTACCTGCGGCGTGCTCTCACTCTCGGTGAGCGGGACGACGTCGACGTGGCCGGCTCCGGTCTGACGGAGTACGACCTGCTCCTGCACGCCGCGGAGGTCGCCCACCTGGTGGGCGACGACGCGCGCGCGGTCGAGCTCGGCGACCGGGCGATCGGGTTATCGGCCGACGCCGAGAGGCAGGCGGTGGCTCTCGAGCGCAAGGGTCGCTACTGCTTCAGCGCGGGTCGGGCCGAGGAGGGCGACGCGGCCTTCCGCTCCGCGCTGGCGCTGCTCTCCTGCGAGCCCTCGCGAGCACGGGCGCGGGTGCTGTCCGGGCGTGGGCTGCTGGCAACCGGCTGGACCCGGTTGGACCTCGCGCTCGAGGTCTGCACCGAGGCGATCGAGGTGGCTCGCGCGGTGGGGGCCGAGCGGGAGGAGGGACGCGCGCTCAACGCCTTGGGGGTGGCGACCGCCCTGCTCGGCGACCTGTCCCAGGGCATCGACCACTGCCGTCGGGCCGTCTCCCTCGCCGAGCGGCTCGACGATGCCGACGACCTGAGCCTGGCCTACATCAACCTCACCCACCTGCTCTCGTTGGCCGGCTCCTGCGACGAGGCGCTCGAGGTGGGAGAGCGCGGGTACGCCGCCCTGACCCGGGTCGGGCTGGCGCGTCAGGACGGCAGCTTTCTGCAGGCCAACGTGGCCGAGGGGCTGGAGCGGGCAGGTCGTTGGCGGGAGGCGGACGATCTGCTCGAGCAGGCCCTCGCCCAGCACCCGCGGGGTCTGCGGAGCTTCCCGGTCCTCGAGCACGCGGCCCGCCTCGCCCTGCACCGAGGAGAGGCGGCCGCCGACGGGCTCGTCAGCCGGGCGAGAGCCCTCCTGGACGAGCACGCGGCGCCGGACTCGTGGCGTCGGGAGCTCTGCGAGGTAGAGGCCGAGCTGCACCTGTGGGCGGGCCGCCCCGCGGAGGGACTCGTCGCCGCGCGGACCGGGCTGGACCTGATCGAGCGGGGTGACGAGGCGCGGTTCGCCGGTGCCCTGGTCACCCTGGCTGCCCGCGGGCTGGCCGACCTGTCCGAGGGAGCGAGGTCCGGGCACGCGGAGCCCGGGGAGCCCGGCGAGCTGGCGCGGGCCCGGGAGGCGCTGGTCTCGCGCGCCGAGGCGATGCGGCCCAGTCCGCTGGCGGGTGCCGCTCATCCGATGCCGGACGGGCGGGCGCACGAGGCGACCCTGCGGGCCGAGCTCGGCCGGGGCAGCGGAATGCCGGACCTCGGGGAGGCCTGGGTGGCGGCCGCCGCGGCCTGGGAGCGACTCGACCGTCCCTTCCAGGCGGCGTACGCCCGGTGGCGCGAGGCCGAGGCGCGGGTGCTGGGAAAGCAGACGGGGGAGAGGCCGGTGAGCGCCGTACGCCGAGCGCATGCCGCGGCCACGACGTTGGGCGCCCACCGCCTGGTCCAGGAGGTCGAGCTCCTGGCCCGCTGGGGACGGGTGGACCTCGTGGAAGCGGCCACCGACGCGGGCGCCGCACCGGGCTATCCGGGGCTGACGGCCCGTGAGGACGAGATCCTGCAGTGCCTGATGGCCGGCCGGACGAACCGCGAGATCGGCGCCGACTTGTTCATCAGCGTCAAGACCGTGAGCGTCCACGTCTCCAACATCCTGCGCAAGCAGGGGGTGGCCTCGCGCGAGGAGGCCGCCCGCCTCGGCCACCGACATCGCCGGGCCGCTCCGCACCCGGATGGGTCGGGAGCGTGACCCGGCGTCAGCGTGCACCCCAGGGTCAGGGCACCAGGACGTCGACGACCCACGTGACCTGGTAGACGGCGTCGCCGTCGGCGCTTGCCAGCCTGGACGTCGCAGTGCGGGCTACGCAGGGGATCGTGGTCGAGTCCAGAACCTGCCGAGTGGCGCCGTCGACCTCCAGCAGCTTGACGCGCTCGGGCGCCGCGAAGAGGTCGCTCCCGTCGAACAGCGTGTTGCGCTTCTGCCCCTCGAAGTAGGTGCGCTGCGCGGTGAACGTGTTGCCGAGCTTGAGCCGGATCTCGTCGGTGCCCTGGTTGTCCTCCTGGATGTCGCGGGCCTTGACCGAGATGACCCGGATCTGGCAGAGGCTGCCGGGCGCGGCCGCCGGACTGGCGGAGGAAGCGGGGGCGGCGGCGCCGGCCGGGACGGTGACCGCACCCAGCCCGGTGAGGGCGAGCGCGGTGGTGCCGAGTGCTGCGAAGACGGTCTTGCTGTTCATGATGGGTTCCCCTTCCGGGATCCTGTCCCGCGTCGGGGTGACCCGGGGACAGGCTCCACGTTGCGGCCGACGCAGGCCCCGGCACATCGGGAGGCCCGCCCTAGGCGTGGCCAGGAGGACCTCAGATTCGGCGCGTGCGGGCGGGCCCTCGCCGTGAGCGGCGCCGGTGTGCAGCGCCTCGCGGTCGTAGGTTGTCGGCATGGACGTCGAGACCATGCAGGCCCACTGCCTGTCCAAGCCGGGTGCGTGGGCGGACAACCCCTGGGAGCACGAGCACCCGGTGGTCAAGGTCGGCGAGGGCGAGCGCGGCAAAATCTTCGCCTTCCTCGGCGCCGGGGGAGTCGGGATCAAGGGCGGCCCCAGCCGCGAGGCCGCCGACGAGTGGCTCGACCGCTACCCCGGCGACGCCACGGTCATGGCCTACATCGGCCGCTCCGGCTGGAACGACCTGTCGTTCTCCGGCGCCATCCCGGACGAGGAACTCCTCGAGGCGGTCGACGAGTCCTACCGCCTGGTCGTCGCGAAGCTTCCGAAGAAGCAGCGCCCCGCCGGCTGGGATGCGGTCTGAGCGATCTCAGGCACGCCGGTGGCCCCGCGGTGGCGGGGTGTGGGGCGGTCAGGGTCTCTGGCGTGGGACCGGTTCGGTGCCGGTGTGGTCGCGGCGGTAGGTGTGGCCGTGGGGTGAGTGCCAGACATAGGTGCCGCGGTCGAGGACGTCGTAGGTCCAGCCGCCGTGGGTCTTGAGGCGATGGTGCCCGCGACACAGTGGTGCTGAGTTGTAGGAGCAGGTCGGTCCGCCCTGGTTGTAGGGGGTGACGTGGTCGTGGTCGCAGCGTTCTGCTGGTCGGGTGCACCAGGGGAACACGCAGTGGTGGTCGACGAGGTCGTCCTGCTCGACGAGGCGGTCGGGGTGCTCGTAGGCCGCGACGTGAATGTGCTCGGCGAGGTCCCGCACGGGCTTGACGTTGATGACTGTGGTGCCGGGTGCCCCACACCACTCGCGGATGGTCTCGAGCAGCACCGGCTTGCGCCCTGCCCGCCCGATGGTGGCGTGCGGGTCGCCGAACACCCCGGCCTCGTGGACGTGCAGGTCGATCACCCGGGTGATCTTGATGCTCTTCTCGGTGGTTGAGGAAGGACGAAGTCCTGTCTCGAAACCACCCTTGGCTCCGTCGAACGGGAGCGTGTCCTGCCCGCGGGCGAGGTCACCGGCGGCCTGGGCGCGTCGTACGTCCAGCGACTCGGTCGACCCGGCGGCCTTCCGGTCGGCGGCGAGCCGGCTGATCGCGGTGTCGAGGTCGAGGGCGTCTTGGGCGTCCAGGGTCCCGTTGATCTCGATGGTGCCTTCGAGGGACATGGCCTCGGTGTGGATGTCGAGCGTGCGCCCGTCGGCGGCTTGGCGGCGTAGCTTCTCGGCCTGCTCGGGGTCGAACCGGGCGATCGCGGTGGTGATCTGTCGTTCGACCTCGGCGTAGGAGACCTTGTGCGCGCAGTAGGCGACCCGGGCGTCGACGAACGCCGCGCCGGCCAGGGGTAGGCACATGGTGTGCTCGGCGATCCACCGGGCTTTCCAGAACCCGAGCTGACCGGCTTCGACCCTTGCCCAGATCCTGGGCAGGCGGTACTTGATCTCGAGGGCGGCGCCGATGTAGCGCTTGGCGGAGTCGGTGGACATGCCCAGGGCGGCGCCGAACTCCATGACCGCGAACTCGCTGACCCCGGGTGCGCCGGGGCCGGCGAGCGGGATGCCGTGGTCGCCGAACGCGGCGTCGTCTTCGTCGTGGGTCTCGTGGAGGGCGCACCAGTCGTGGACGAGGTGGAGGCGTCGCAGCTCGGCGTCGGTGGCTGCTCGGGTCTCGGCGCGGACACCGTCGAGCAGTTGTCTGCTCTGGTCGGGTCCGGGGGTGCTCATGGGTCTACTCAAGCACCCGCCACCGACAGTCAAGAGGTCGAGAATGCCCTTTGTCCACAGGGTTCTGAGCACTTTCTGAACCCGTCGGTGGTCGAGGTGTGAAGGCGTGCAAAGCCCCTTCGGTGGTCGAGGTGCGAAGGCGTGCAACGCCTGAGCCTCGAGACCCCCGCCGTACCCCCGGCTGCTTCCCGAATCACTGGGTCTCGAGGCTCGTCCCTTCGAGGCTCGCTGCGCTCGCACCTCAGGACAAGCACTGGTGCTCCTCGCACCTCGACCACCGAGAGGGCGCGGCCCCGTTCGGTGGTCGAGGTGTGAAGGCGCCCTGGCGCCTGAGCCTCGAGCCCCCGCGGCCTGACCGCCGTACCCCCGGCTGCTTGCCGGGTCACTGGGTCTCGAGGCTCGTCCCTTCGAGGCTCGCTGCGCTCGCACCTCAGGACAAGCGCTGGCGCTCCTCGCACCTCGACCACCGAAAGGCCTCGGTGGTCGAGGTGTGAAGGCGCCCTGGCGCCTGAGCCTCGAGACCCCCGCGGCCCGACCGCCGTACCCCCGGCTGCTTCCCGGGTCACCGGGTCTCGAGGCTCGTCGCTGGCGCTCCTCGCACCTCGACCACCGGAGGGGCGCTGGCGCTCCTTGCGCCGAGACGCCGAGGCGGGTCAGCGGCGGGAGTGGCGGATGGCGTTGAGGCCGACGAGGCGGGCGACGACGAGGGCGACGTAGAAGACGCCGGCGACCTGCTCCACCATCACCAGCGAGCGGGCGTGGTCGCCGATCGGCACGATGTCGGAGAGGCCGACGCTGGTGAGGGTGGTGAAGGACAGGTAGAGCAGCTCGAACCAGCTTTGGTCGCCCCTTCCGCCGAGCCCGGCGAACGAGTCCGGCCAGACGACCTGCGCGGCGGCGTAGACGTAGGCGAAGGCCCAGGCGACCACCGTGAAGGCGGCGCCGGTCGCGTAGAGCTCGTCGCGGGTGACCTTGTCGTCGTGGAAGAGGTAGCGGATCATCGCGTAGGAGACGTAGAGGTAGAACGGCACGTGGAAGACGGCGGAGACGAGCACGACCCAGGCGGTCGAGGGCTGCAGGGCCTCGAAGATCGTGAAGACCATCGCCGGTCCGCCGAGCAGGACCGCGACCCAGCTCAGCGCCGGGGTACGGCGCACGGCCCAGGCCGCGAGCAGCACCACCGACATCTGCACGACCCCGACCACGGCGCGGCCGGCGACCGAGCCGTCGAGGAACGGGTAGGACAGCACCGCCACCAGCTGCATCACCAGCAGCACCGCGGAGGGGTGCTGGCGCACGGTGTGGGCCGTGATCACGCCCGGCCGTCCTCGTCGCCCGCTTCGTCCGCATCGTGGGGGCCGCCGGAGCCGCCGCTGCTGCCCGTGCTGCCGGGGGGCCGCTCGAGTTCGAGGCGGCGCTGCCGATCGAGCTCCTTGGCCTGCTTCTCCTCCAGGCGCTGGAGGTGCCGGTCGATGATGTCCTGGCGTCGCATCAGCGTCTGCGCAAGGTTGATCCCGGTGCCGGCGATGACGAAGGCCGGCCAGAAGAACTCCCCGAACATCACCACCGACCAGATCACCAGGCAGATCGCGCTCGGCAGGAGGAACGTGGCGAGCGCCTCGCGGCGGTCCGACTCGTACTGGCGCCGGGCCCGGGCCGCCAGGTCGCCCGAGTCGGCGTGCGTCAGGCCGTGGGTCCGTGCCGGGGCGCTCGCGACCAGGTCGGAGACCAGCGGCGGCAGGTCGGCGAGCGTGCGCGCGGCGGTGACGGCCGCGCTGCGCTCGTCGAACTCCGTGCGGTCCAGGCGGCCGTCGGCATAGGCGGTGGCCAGCAGCGAGCGCACGACCTCACGGTCGCGGTCGGAGGCGCGCAGACCGGCGAAGGCGGGGTCACGAGGGTCCTGGGCGAGCGCCGCCCACAGCTCGTCGGCGGTCACGCTGGCCCTCGGGCAGGGGCACCGGCGTCAGATCTCACACTGCGCATCCTAGGGAGCCGATCGGCCCCGGCCGCTCTGGACGCGGGCGCGGCGCGCCCAGGATCGGTGCGTGACGCCTGGGGACGTGTCTCGTTAGCCAAGAACAAGAACACGTTCTATTGTGGCGGTCGTCGCACTGACGGGGAGGTACGAATGGCGTTCAGCGCTGTGTCCGTCCTCCGTGGACCCGGCGAGCTGGCGGCCATGACGGTCGACGTCGCGAAGCTCAGCTTCACCACGCGGTTCCAGCTGCGGGAGTTCATCGAGCAGGCCTGGTTCATCACCAGCGTGACGCTGATGCCGACGATCCTGGTCTCGATCCCGTTCGGCGCGGTCATCTCGCTCCAGGTCGGCAACCTCACCGGCCAGCTGGGCGCCCAGTCGTTCGCGGGCGCGACCGCCGTGCTCGCCGTCGTCCGCGAGGCCGCGCCCATCGCGGCGGCGCTGATCATCGCGGGTGCGGCCGGATCCGCGATCTGCTCGGACCTGGGGGCCCGCAAGATCCGCGAGGAGATCGACGCTATGGAGGTCCTCGGCGTCAACCCGCTCGCCCGCCTCGTCGTGCCCCGGGTCGCCGCGACCATGTTCGTGGCGCTGATGATCATCGGCATCGTGATCGGCGCCGGGATCGGCGGCGGCTACTTCTTCACCGTGATCGTCCAGGGCGGCTCCGCCGGCGCGTTCCTCTCCTCGTTCACGGCGCTGGCCTCGCTCTCGGACCTCTACATCGCCATCGTCAAGGCGGTGGTCTTCGGCGGCATGGCCGCGGTCGTGGGCGCCTACAAGGGACTCAACGCCGGCGGCGGTCCCAGCGGTGTCGGGCGGGCGGTCAACGAGTCGGTGATCGTCGCCTTCATGCTGCTGTTCTTCATCAACGCGGTCATCACGGCCATCTACTTCCAAGTCGTCCCACCGCCGGGGCTCTGAGATGGCGACCATGGGGACGATCGCCGGAGCGGTCATCGACGGACGACGCAGGTCGCTGGAGGCCTACGGCGACCAGCTGATGTTCTACGTCAAGGCGCTGGCCTGGACGCCGCGCGCGATCCGCCGCTACCCGCGCGAGATCACCAACACGCTCGCCGAGGTCTCCTTCGGCGCGGGCGGCCTCACGCTCATCGCCGGCACCGTCGGTGTGATCGCGTTCCTCTCCTTCTTCGCCGGCACCGAGGTCGGCATCCAGGGCTACGCCTCGCTGAGCCAGCTGGGCGTCGCGAAGTTCAGCGCGTTCATCTCGGCCTACTTCAACACCCGCGAGGTGGCGCCGCTGATCTCCTCGATCGCGCTGGCCGCCACCGTCGGCTGCGGCTACACCGCCCGCCTGGGCGCGATGCGGATCTCCGAGGAGATCGACGCGCTCGAGGTCATGGGCATCCCGTCCCTGCCGTTCCTCGTCACGACGCGGATGATCGCGGCGTTCATCGCCGTCATCCCGCTGTACGTCGTGGCGCTCAGCGCCTCCTACCTCTCGCCCCGCCTGATCACGACCATGATCTACGGCCAGTCCTCGGGCACCTACGACCACTACTTCCTGCAGTTCCTGCCGCCCATCGACATCCTGTGGTCGTTCTTCAAGCTGCTCTTCCTGGCCTCGGCGATCATCCTGATCCACTGCTACTACGGCTACACCGCTTCCGGCGGCCCCGCGGGCGTCGGTACGGCGGTCGGCCGCGCGATCCGCACCAGCATCGTGTTCACCGTCGTCGCCGACTTCTTCCTCAGCTTCGCCATCTGGGGCTCCACGACCACCGTCCGGATCACGGGGTAGCCGGGGATGGGCATGCTGGTCAACATCCACCACGACAGCCCGGCGGAGCACCGCCGGCTGCTGGTCGCGGGCGTCGTGTTCCTCGCCGTCATGTCGGGGCTGGTGTGGTTCTCGATCGCGGTCTACCAGAAGAAGTTCGACACGGTCACCACCGTCACGATCAAGGCGGACAAGGCGGGGCTGCAGCTGGCGAAGTTCGGGGACGTGCGACTCAACGGCGCCCTGGTGGGGCAGGTCCGCAGCGTCGAGCAGGACGGCGAGCAGGCCTCCATCGTGGTGGCGCTGGAGCCGGCGGCGGCGAGGGAGATCCCCGACAACATCGAGGTCGAGATCCTGCCGACCACGCTCTTCGGGCAGAAGTTCATCTCCTTCGTGCGCCCGCAGTCCCCCTCGAGCACGCCGTTGGGCGACGGCGACGAGATCCCGGCCGACCGCGTGGACACCAACGTCGAGCTGAGCCGGATCCTGGCCGAGCTGTTCCCGCTGCTGCGCGCGGTCCAGCCGGCCGACCTCAACGCCACCCTCCACGCCCTCGCCACGGCGCTGGAGGGCCGCGGCGAGCAGATCGGGGCGACCCTCGAGCGCCTCGACGGCTACCTCGGCGCGATCGACCAGAGCCTGCCCACCCTCCGCGAGGACCTGGTCACGCTCGCCGACGTCGCCGACGTCTACGACGGTGCCGCTCCGGACCTGATCGGGGTGCTGCGCAACCTCACCGTGACCAGCCGGACCGTGCTCGACCAGCGCACGCAGCTCGACGTCTTCTTCGGCGACGTCGGTGGGCTCTCCGACACCACGACCCGCATCCTGGCCGACAACGAGGACGACCTGATCCGCCTGGGCCAGGTGACCGAGCCGGTCCTGAAGCTGCTCGACGTGTACTCGCCGGAGTTCCCCTGCCTGCTCCGGGGCGCGGCCCGCTACAAGCCGGTGCTCGCCTCGACGTTCGAGGGCAAGCAGGTCAAGCAGTTCATCGAGTTCGGGACCGCCCAGTACCGCGCCTACGACCAGCGCGACCTGCCCGAGTACGGCGAGGTCGGCCATGGGCCGTGGTGCTCAGGGCTGCCCTTCCCGCCGGTCCCGATCGGCCCCAACTCGTTCAAGGACGGCTCGGACCTCGACGACGACCCGCCGACCAGCGACCTGCCGCCGATCCCACTGCCCGGCCTCACCCGCCAGGAGCTGATCAGCACCTCGCAGCGCGGGTTCGGCGCCGGCATGTCCAGCGGGTACGCCGGCAGCGCGGCCGAGCAGGCCGTCGTCAACGCCGTGCTGGCCGGTGAGTCCGGTCGGCCGGCCGACAGCTACGGGTCCCTGGGCTCGCTGCTGTTCGGCCCGGTGCTGCGCGGGGACGACGGCTGATGTCGCGCAACTCGGTGACCATCGCCTCGGGCGTCAAGCTCGCGATCTTCACGGTCGTCTCGATCCTGGTGACCGGTCTGCTCGCCGCGATCATGGGCAACATCGGATTCGGCGCCGGACGGGAGTACCAGGCCGTCTTCACCACGGCCTCGATGCTGGAGAAGGGCGACGACGTGCGCGTCGCGGGGGTCAGTGTCGGCGAGGTTAAGAAGGTCGAGCACTTCGAGCGCAACCATGCCCTGGTCACCTTCCGGGTCAAGGCCGACGTCCCCCTGACGACCGCCTCGCGCGCCGAGATCCGCTTCCTCAACCTCGTCGGCGACCGCTACCTCGCGCTGGAGGAGGGAGCCGACTCCGAGGCCGACGCGCTCGGGGACGGGGAGCGGCTGCCGATCGATCAGACCAGCCCGGCGCTCGACCTCACGACGCTGTTCAACGGCTTCAAGCCGCTCTTCCAGGCCCTGCGGCCCGAGCAGGTCAACGAGCTCACGATGAACCTGATCCAGGTCCTGCAGGGCGAGGGCGGGACGATCAGCGGGCTGCTCGAGCACACGGCCTCCCTCACCAACACGCTCGCGGACCGCGACCAGCTCATCGGGCAGGTCATCGACAACCTCGGCACCACCCTCGAGACCGTCTCCAGCCGGCGCGAGCAGCTCTCGGAGCTCGTGCTCGAGCTCAAGGGCTGGATGGGCGACCTGGCCGCAGACCGGTCCGTGATCGGCTCCTCGCTGGGCAACATCAGCGACCTGACCGTCGTGCTGGCCGACCTCCTGCGCGAAGGTCGCCCGGTCCTCAAGGCCGACATCGCCGAGCTGCGCCAGCTCGCCGCGCTGCTCAACAAGAAGACCAACCGCGACCAGCTCGTCGAGCTGCTGGACCGGCTGCCGGAGTCGATGACCGACCAGACCCGGACCGGCACCTACGGATCCTGGTACTCCTACTACATCTGCGGGTTCTCGGGGAACATCACCCTGCCCGAGCTCGACATCCCCGGCATCCCGCCGCGGCTGCTCAACCAGCTGCTCGCCGGGCTCACCGACATCGAGTTCCACTCCTCGGCCAAGAGGTGCAACCGATGAGCCGGCACAGCGACGCCCGGATCCTCCGGCTGGGGGCGATCACGCTGGTGGTGATGCTCGTGATCATGGCCGCGGCCTTCAACCTCTCGAGGTTCCCCGGCTTCGGCGGCACGTCGTACACCGCGGAGTTCAGCGACGCGAGCGGCATCCACCGCGGCAACATGGTGCAGGTCGGCGGCATGCGCGTCGGCCGCGTCCAGGACGTGACCCTCGAGGGCGCGAAGGTGGTCGTGAAGTTCGAGGTCGACAACGGCGTCGAGTTCGGCACCGAGAGCGAGGCCTCCATCGAGGTGCTCAACCTGCTGGGGGAGAAGTACCTCGAGCTGACCCCCGCCGGCGACGGCCAGCTGGACCAGGACACCGCGATCCCGGTCGAGCGCACCGAGTCGGCCTACGACATCGTCGGCGTCTTCGGCGACCTGACCCAGACCACCGAGGACATCGACAAGGAGCAGCTGGTCGAGGCGCTCGGCGTCGTGGCCGACACCGTCGACTCGGCCGCCCCCGAGATCGAGGCCTCCTTCGAGGGCATCACCCGGCTCTCCCAGACCGTGGCCTCCCGCGACGAGCAGATCAAGGGCCTGCTCGCGAGCTCCAAGGACGTGAGCGCGCTGCTCGCCCGACGCGGCGGCGACCTCGTCGACCTGATGAAGAGCAGCGACCTGGTCTTCGCCGAGGTGCAGAGCCGCAAGGAGGCGATCCACCTGCTGCTCGTCAACGCGCGGTCGCTGGCCGTGCAGCTGCGGGGCGTGGCCGAGGACAACCAGGCGCAGATCGGCCCCGCCCTGGCCGAGGTCGACCAGCTGCTCGGGCTGCTCAACTCCAAGGAGAAGGAGCTCAAGGCCACGCTCGCCGCGCTGGGGCCCTACGTGTCCATCCTGGGCAACATCATCGGCACCGGCCCGTGGTTCGACGCGTACGCCGTCAACCTGGCCGGGATCCCCACGGGCGAGTTCCTGCCCGGACCGCTGGGGGGCTGAGGTGCTAGGCAAGGTCAGCGTCAAGGTCGTCGCCCTGGTGGGCGTGCTCGTCGTCCTCGCGGCGACCCTCCTGGTCCGGGGCGAGACCACCGAGACCCGCACCGTCACCGCGCACTTCCCGCGGGCGGTGAGCGTCTACGTCGGCACCGACGTGCGGATCCTCGGAGTCAACGTCGGCGAGGTCACCGAGGTCGCCCCGGAGGGCGAGTCGGTGCGCGTCGAGATGGAGTACGACGCCACCTACGACGTGCCGGCCGACGCGCAGGCCGTCGTGGTGACCCCGACGCTCGTGGCGGACCGCTTCGTCCAGCTGACCCCGGTCTACACCGAGGGCGCGACGATGGCCGACGGCGCCGAGATCGCGCTCCCCGACACCGGCGTCCCCGTCGAGCTGGACCGCATCTACTCGGCCCTGCGCGACCTGACCCACACCCTGGGGCGCAACGAGGCCAACGCCGACGGCACGCTCGACAACCTGCTCGAGGCGGGCGCCGAGGGCCTGGACGGGCAGGGCAGGCGCGCCAACGAGATGATCCGCAGCCTCGCCGCCGCCGCCACGACGTTCGGGGAGGGCAGCGGCGACCTGTTCGACACCGTCACCCAGCTCGCCGAGTTCACCGACACCCTCGCCACCAACGACAAGCTGGTGCAGGCGTTCATGAAGGACCTCGCCGGGGTCTCGAACCAGCTGGCCGCCGAGCGCGAGGAGCTCGAGGCCGCGCTGGCCTCGGTCGCCGACGCCGTGGGCACGGTGGAGGGGTTCGTGCGGGGCAACCGCAAGGCACTGGTCAAGGACGTCGAGCGCCTCACCAGCGTCGTGCGCACGATCAGCTCGGAGAAGGGCAACCTCGACGACGCCCTGCGGATCGCGCCCGTCGCGATCGGAAACCTGGTCCTGGCCTACAACTCCGAGTCGGGCACCATCGGCTCCCGGATCGGGGTCCAGGGCAACGTCTGGGACGCCGACGGGTTCCTCTGCTCGGTGGTCCAGCAGTCCGAGCTGCCGCGTCCGACCAAGAACCTCGCCTGCCAGATCTTCGAGGTCCTACTGGAGCAGATCACGACCCAGATCGACACCACGGTCCCCGGCACGGGCGGCGCCCGGCAGCGGGTGGCCCAGTCCCAGTCGCAGTCCCAGTCACAGCGCGCGGTCGAGCCGACGCTCGACACCCTCCTGGGAGGCGCCCCGTGAGACCTGCCGCCCGCCGCCGCTGGCCCGCCGTGCTCGCCGCTCTCGCCCTCCTGACGACCGGGTGCGAGTTCGACGGCGCCTACGACCTGCCGTTGCCGGGCTCACCGGTCGACGCGGACCACGCCTACGAGATCACCGCGGAGTTCCGCGACATCCTCAACGTCGTCCCGCGCTCGCCGGTCATGGTCGACGACGTGACCGTCGGCGAGGTCACCGAGGTGGACCGCGTCGGCTGGCACGCCCAGGTGACCCTGCGCATCCGCGACGACGTCGAGCTCCCCGACAACGCGATCGCCGACATCCGCCAGGTCAGCCTGCTGGGGGAGAAGTACGTCGCGCTCGAGCCGCCCGCCGACGGCGCCAGCGACGACCCGCTGGGCGACGGCGACCACCTGCGCCTGGAGTCCACCGGCCGCAACCCGGAGGTCGAGGAGGTGCTGGGCGCACTCTCCTTCCTGCTCAGCGGTGGCGGTGTGGCCCAGCTCGGCACGATCACCGAGGAGCTCAACCACGTGCTGGGCGGGCGCACCGAGAGGATGCGGCACCTGTTGGGCTCGCTGGAGAGCGTCGTGGGCACCCTCGACGAGCAGAAGGGCGACATCATCAGCGCCCTGGAGTCCCTGAACAACCTCACCGCGACCCTCAACCGCGAGCGCCGGACGATCACGGGGGCGCTCGACGTCGCCGGCCCCGCGATCAAGGTGCTCGGCGACCAGCACGACGAGCTCGTCGCCATGCTCAGGTCGCTGGACCGCCTCGGCGTCGTGGGCACCCGCGTCATCACCGCCAGCAAGGGCGACCTGATCGCGTCGCTGCGCCACCTCCAGCCCGTCGTCAAGCGGCTGCGCCAGGCCGGCGACAAGCTGGCGCCCGGGCTGAACCTGCTGGTGAGCTTCCCGTTCCCGCAGGAGGCCTCGGAGATCGTCCTGGGCGACTACGCCAACACCTCCATCCGGGCCGACATCAACCTCGCCAACTTCTTCTCCGCCGGCGGCGGCGGTCCGCTGCCCGACCTGCCCGACCTCCCGCTGCCCGGGCTGCCACCCGACCTGGCCGACCAGGTGCTCGACTGCCTGACCAGCGGCAGCCTGTCCAGCAAGGCCTGCGTGAAGGTCCTGGCCAACCTGACCCTGCTCGCCGAGCTGGTCGAGCGCTGCGCGCGGGCGGCCAACGCCGCCAACCCCGTCTGCGTGGCGCTGGCCGCCCTGCAGGACGGCGAGATCGAGCTGCCGGACCTCGGTCTGCCCGGCGGGCTGCCCGGCGGGCTGTCCGGGCTGGGCCGCGGCGGCCTGTCGCGGCTGAGCCGCTCGCTCACCGACGCGCTGCCGAGCACGGCGCCCTCGACCGAGGCGCTCTACGGAGGGGTGACCGGATGACCCGCGCCGGCATCAAGGTCCGACTCGTCGCGTTCGCCGTGCTGAGCGCGGTCGGCATCGTCTACATCGCGGCCTCCTACCTCGGCCTGGTCGACCGGGCGCTGGGGCGGGGCCTCACGGTCCAGGCGACGCTGCCGACGTCCGGCGGCCTCTTCGAGGGCAGCGAGGTGACCTATCGCGGCGTCAAGATCGGCAAGGTCTCGAAGATGACACCGACCGAGGAGGGGGTGACCCTCGAGCTCGAGCTGGCCGACGAGACCAGGCTGCCTCAGGACTCCCCGATGTTCGTGCACAACCTGTCGGCGGTGGGGGAGCAGTACCTCGACTTCGAGCCGCCCGGCGACGAGGGGCCGTACGTCGAGGACGGCGACACCCTGGCCGGGTCGGTGGAGTCCCTGCCCGTCGACGAGGCGGACCTGCTCGTGGAGCTGGACGCGTTCGTCAGCTCGGTCGACAAGCAGAACCTCCAGACCGTCGTCGCCGAGCTCGGCGACATGTTCGAGGACACCGGCGTCCCGCTGCAGCGGCTCCTCGACGGGGGCGGCCAGTTCATCGACGAGGCGGCCGCCCACACCGACGAGACCATCCGGCTGCTCGAGACCGGTCTCACCGTGCTGCGGACCCAGCGCGCCCAGGGCGAGAACATCCGCTCCTTCTCGCGCGACCTGCGGCTGCTCACCGACTCGCTGCGTCGCGCCGACCCGGACCTGCGCGCCACGCTGCAGGGCACGCCCGGCGCCGCCCGGGAGGTCGAGGCGCTCCTGAGCGACCTCGAGCCCACCCTCCCGGCGCTGCTCGGCAACGCGGTCAGCGTCAACCAGGTGGTCGTCTCGCACCTGGCCGGGCTGGAGCAGCTGCTGGTGACCTTCCCGCGCACGATCGCCGGCGGCTTCACCGGCACCGACGACCAGGGGTACGGCCACGTGAGCCTGCAGTTCGACCAGACGCCGCCGTGCACGGCCGGCTACAAGCCGCCCAGCGAGTGGCGCCCGCCCACCGACCTGACCGACGCCCCGATCTACCCCGCGCAGTGCACCAGCGGGCCGCCGTACGTCATGCGCGGGCCCAAGTACGTCCCCGGCGCGCGCACGACGGCGTCGCCGCCGCGCGCGTACGGTGGCTCCTACGACCCCGTGTCGGGCTTGCTCGACGGGGCGGTGGACCGCAACGGTGGGGCTGTGCGCTACGTCGACCCGGGCGACCTGGCGATCCTGGGAGAGGACTCGTGGAAGTGGCTGCTCATGGGGCCGGTGGCCGGCCGGTGACCACCTCGAGCGAGCCGGCGCGTCGCGCCCCGTGGCTGGACGCCGTCCTCTACGGCCTGGCGTTGGTCCTGGCGGCCGCCTGCGTCGCCGGCGGCGTCGCGACGTATAGGGCCCACGAGGACCGCCAGGACGCGAAGGTCGAGCAGGAGCGCTACGGCGACGTCGTCGCGGCGGCCACCGGGGTGGCCGAGGCGCTGGTCAACCTCGACTACCGCGACCTCCAGACGACCTACGACACGGTGACCGCCGGCGCCACCGGCGCCTTCCTGAAGGAGTACCAGAGCTCCTGGAAGGACCAGGAGAAGATCTTCGGTCAGGCCAAGTCGATCTCGACCGGGAAGGTGCGCGCCGCGGCCGTGTCCAACATCGACGCCGACAGCGCGACCGTCATGGTCGCGACGCAGGGCACGACCCGCAACACCGCCACGGGAGAGGACCCGCAGCAGCGGCGCTTCCGCTTCCGGCTGGACGTGGTCCGGGTCGACGGCGAGTGGCGCACCGAGAAGCTGGAGCTCGTCGGATGAGCGCCCCGCGTCCTCCGCGCCGCCCGCCCCTCGGCTCGCGGACCCCCGTCTCGCGCCCGCGCCGGGTCGCCGGCCGGGAGGCCGCCTCCGGCCCAGCGGGGGAGGACAGCCGCACCGAGGAGCCCGAGGTCCTCGCCGAGCCCGAGGTCCTCGAGCCCGAGCCGCTCCCCGACGCCGACCCGCCCGACAAGGTCGACGAGGCCCGCGAGGCCGACGAGGCCGACTGGCCCACCGAGGAGCCGCGTCCCGGGCCGCGGCGGGCGACCGCGGTCTTGGTCGCGGCGATCGTGCTGCTCGCCGCGGTGGCCGGCGGTGAGGCCTTCTACCTGTGGGGCACCGACGACCCGGTCGTCTCCTCCTCCCGCCCGGTGGTCGTCGGACAGGTCAACGCGGCCTCGGCCGTCGACGTCGCCGCGACCGCGGCGAAGGAGATCTCCCAGTGGTCCTGGGAGACCTACGACGAGGACACCGAGGCCGACGCGGCGCTGATGACCGAGGAGTTCGCCCGTGACTTCCGCAAGACCAAGGCGGACGCCCGGGGGCGGGTCCTGGAGCAGAAGACCGCGGTCACGGCCGAGGTCGCGATGCAGGGTGTCGTCCGGGCCTCGCCCGAGCAGGTCGTCGCTCTGGTCTACCTCGACCAGTCCAACACCAGCGACGGCAAGGACTCCCGGTTCAGCCAGTACATGATCCTGGTGACCGTCGTCCGCACCGAGTCCGGATGGCTCGTCTCCAAGATGCAGACGTTCTGATAGCGTCCGAACTAGAACACGTTCCAGTAATTGTCTCGGCGCGCCTCCCCGCGTGGTGGTTGAGCCAGGTACCCGAGCACGGAAGGATCGCGACGTGACCACACCTGCGCCGACGACCGGCCCGAGCGTCGAGACCGACCTGCTGATCATCGGAGCCGGCCCCACCGGCCTGTTCGCCGCCTACTACGCCGGGTTCCGCGGGCACCGCGTCGCCGTCGTCGACTCGCTGCCCGAGCTCGGTGGCCAGATCACCGCGATGTACCCGGAGAAGCAGATCCTCGACGTGGCCGGCTTCCCGAGCGTCAAGGGCCGCGACCTGGTCGAGGGGCTGGTCAGCCAGGCCGCGACCGCCGACCCGCACTACCTGCTCGACCGTACGGCCGTCACTCTCGTCCACGACGACGACGGCGTGACCGTCGGGCTCAACGACGGCACCCAGGTCCGGGCCGGCGCGGTCCTGATCACCGCCGGCATCGGCAAGTTCAGCCCGAGGCCGCTGCCGGCGCAGGGAGACTGGCTGGGTCGGGGCCTGGAGTTCTTCGTGCCGAGCTTCGCGCCGTACGCCGGCAAGGACGTGGTCATCGTCGGCGGCGGCGACAGCGCCTTCGACTGGGCCGTCCACCTCGAGCCCGTGGCGCAGTCGGTCACGCTGGTCCACCGCCGCGACGCGTTCCGCGCCCACGAGCGCACCGTGGAGCAGGTGCGAGGCTCGTCGGTGCGCATCATCACCAAGGCGGAGGTGAGCGCGATCGACGGTGAGCACACCGTCTCGTCGGTGGACGTCACGACGGACGGCGAGACGACGCGCCTGCCGGCCCAGGCGGTCGTCGCGGCCCTCGGGTTCGTCGCCGACCTGGGCCCGCTGCAGACCTGGGGGATCGACGTCCTCAAGCGGCACATCGTGGTGGACCCGTCGATGCGCACCAACCTGCCCCGCGTGTTCGCAGCCGGCGACATCACCGAGTACCCCGGCAAGGTCCGCCTGATCGCGGTCGGCTTCGGCGAGGCCGCGACCGCGGTCAACAACGCCACCGTCGCGATGGACCCCACGGCCAAGGTGTTTCCTGGCCACTCGTCCGAGGCCTGACCCAGGCTCAGAAGTAGGAGGCAGCATGAGGATCAAGGTGGACTTCGACCTCTGCGAGTCCAACGGCCTCTGCGAGGCCATGGCGCCGGAGGTGTTCGAGCTGGACGACGACGACTTCCTCCAGCTCAAGACCGAGCAGACCACCGACGAGAACGTCGAGAGCGTGAAGCGTGCCGTCGCGGCCTGCCCGCGTGCGGCGATCTCCCTGACCGACTAGCCCACGAGGAGCCGCATGACCCCGACCGACCTCTCCCTGGACGGCCGGGTCGCCGTCGTGACCGGGGCCGGCGCCGGCCTGGGCCGCGCCGAGGCGCTCGCACTGTCCGCCGCCGGCGCCCGGGTGGTCCTCAACGACCTGCCGGGGGCCGCCGACGAGGCGGCCGAGGCGATCAAGGCGGGGGGCGGCGAGGTGAGCATCGTCGAGGGCGACGTCGCCGAGCGCGCCACCGCCGACGCGATGGTGGCGGCCGCGGTCGACGGCTTCGGCTCGCTCGAGATCGTGGTCAACAACGCCGGCATGACCCGCGACAGGATGCTCTTCAACATGAGCGACGACGAGTGGGACGCGGTCATCCGGGTCCACCTGCGCGGGCACTTCCTGCTCTCACGCAACGCCGCGGCGTACTGGCGGGCGAGGTCGAAGGAGACCGGCGGGCCGGTCTACGCCCGCGTCGTCAACACCGCCTCGGAGGCGTTCCTGGGCGGCTCGCCGGGGCAGGCCAACTACGCCGCCGCCAAGGCCGGCATCGCCGCGCTGACCCTCTCGACCGCGCGCGGCCTCGGCAAGGTCGGTGTGCGCGCCAACGCGATCTGCCCCCGGGCCCGCACCGCGATGACCGCGCAGGTCTTCGGCGAGGACGACTCCGGCCTCGAGCTCGACCCGTACTCGCCCGAGCACGTCGCCCCGCTGGTCGCCTACCTCGCCTCACCGGCCGCCGAGTCGATCACCGGCCAGGTCTTCGTCGTGTACGGCGGGATGGTCGCCCTGGTCGCCGCGCCGGTGCTCGAGCAGCGCTTCGACAAGGCCGGGACGGCCTGGACGCTCGAGGACCTCGACCGGCAGCTCGGCGGCTACTTCGGCGACCGGGACCCGGGCCGCGGGTTCGCCGCCGACTCGATCATGCAGCTCACCATCTAGAGGAGGACCACCATGGGTCGTCTCGACGGCAAGGTCGCGATCGTGACCGGCGGCGCGCAGGGCCAGGGAGCCGGCATCGCCCGCGCCTACGTCGCCGAGGGGGCGCGCGTGGTGATCGCCGACGTCGCGAAGGAGCAGGGGCAGGCGCTGGCCGACGAGCTGGGCGGCGAGCTGGGCGGCGACGCCCACTTCATCTCGCACGACGTCAGCGAGGAGGCGTCCTGGGCCGCCGTCGTCGAGGAGACCCAGGCCCGCTTCGGACCGGTGAGCGTGCTCGCCAACAACGCCGGCATCCTGCGCTTCGGCGACATCGAGCGCATGGGCTCCGACGAGGTCGAGCTGCTCTGGCGGGTCAACCAGCTCGGCTGCTTCCTCGGCATGCAGGCGGTCAGCCGCACGATGCGCAGGAACGGCGGCGGGTCGATCATCAACGCCTCCTCGGTCGAGGGCCTGGCCGGCATGGCCGGCTGCACGGCGTACGCCGCGACCAAGTGGGCGATCCGAGGCATGACCAAGTGCGCCGCGATGGAGCTGGGGCCGAAGGGGATCCGGGTCAACTCCGTGCACCCCGGCATGATCGACACCCCCATGACGCGGGCGCACGGCGGTGACGCCGCGATGGAGTTCGGCGCGTCGCGGGTGCCGCTGCGCCGGGTCGGCCACCCCGAGGACGTCGCGCCGCTCTACGTCTTCCTCGCCAGCGACGAGTCGAGCTACCTCAACGGCGCCGAGATCGCCGTCGACGGAGGCGTGACGGCCACGCACGCGTTCGGGGGGTGAGCCGGGTCACGCTGACAGCGTCACTGTGACAGCCTGAGCGCATGGCCAACCAGCGAGCACAGATCGTCATGAGCCACGACGAGGTCGTGGAGTTCCTGCACCAGCAGCGCAGCGCCACCGTCGCCACCCTGGGGCCGCAGGGCCGACCGCACCTGGTGGGCATGTGGTACGCCGTGCACGACGGCCACGTCTGGATCGAGACCAAGGCCAAGTCGCAGAAGGTGGTCAACCTGCGTCGCGACCCGACCATGTCGTTCCTGGTGGAGGCCGGCCACACCTACGACCAGCTGCGCGGCGTCGCCCTCGAGGGCACCGGCGTGGTGGTCGAGGACCCCGACGTGGTGTGGGACGTGTGTGTCAACGTGTTCGAGCGCTACAACGCGCCGTACACCGAGGAGCTCAAGCCGTTGGTCGAGCTCATGGCCAAGAACCGCGTGGTGGTCCGCCTCGACCCCGTCCGCACCCGCAGCTGGGACCACCGCAAGCTCGGCCTGGCCCCCATGGACCTCGGCGGATCCACCGCCGCCTTCCTGTCGTAGCGCGCCCCCGCTGACCCGTCACAACTGCACCGAATCCCCGCTGACCCGTCAGAAAGTTTCTGACGGGTCAGCGGGTGGCCCAGACTGGGGTCATGGATCGACCCGTGAAGACCTGGCTGACCGACATGGATGGAGTGCTGGCGCGCGAGGGGGTACCGATCCCCGGCGCCCAGGACTTCGTGGAGGCGCTCAAGCGCTCGGACCTGCAGTTCCTGGTGCTCACCAACAACTCGATCTTCACGCCGCGCGACCTGCGGGCCCGGCTGCTGCGCAGCGGCATGGACGTGCCGGAGGAGTCGATCTGGACCTCGGCGATGGCGACGGCGCAGTTCCTGCACGACCAGCTCCCGCGCGGCACGGCGTACGTCGTGGGGGAGGCGGGCCTGACGACCGCGCTGCACGACATCGGCTACGTGATGACCGACCGGGACCCCGACTACGTCGTCCTGGGGGAGACCCGCACCTACTCCTTCGAGGCGATCACCCGGGCGATCCGACTGGTCGACGCCGGTGCCCGGTTCATCGCCACCAACCCCGACGCGAGCGGGCCGAGCTCCGACGGGAAGGTGCCGGCGACCGGAGCCGTGGCCGCGCTGATCAGCACGGCCACGGGCCGCACGCCGTACTACGTCGGCAAGCCCAACCCGCTCATGATGCGCTCGGCCCTCAACCGGCTCAACGCCCACTCCGAGTCGACCGTGATGATCGGCGACCGGATGGACACCGACATCATCAGCGGCCTGGAGGCGGGGCTCCGCACGGTCCTGGTCGCGACCGGTTCGACTCACCCCGGCGAGGTGGAGAGCTTCCCCTACCGGCCGACGATGGTCTGCGACTCGATCGCCGACCTGGTGGGCCTGGTCGGCAAGGGCCTCTAGTCGCGCAGCAGCAGGTGGACGGCGGTCTCCATGTGGGCGCTGGTCTCGGCCGCCGTGGACCGGCCGGTCACCCACGCGACGAGCGCGGAGAGCCAGACGTCCCCGACGACGCGGGCGATCGCGACGTCGTGCTCGGTGAGCTCCGTGGCGCCCGGGTGCATGGCGTGGGTGAGCATCGAGGTCATCAGCATCCCGACCGCGTGGATCTCGTTGGCCACGGTGGCGTCGGCGAACATGAACGCGCGCGTCAGTGCCTCGGTGAGGTGGGGGTCGCCCTGCAGGCCGCGGGTGGTCTTCTTCAGGACGTAGATGACCCGCTCGGAGGCGGTGTCGCCGGGGATGGGCTTCTCCCGCAGCAGTGCCTCGGCGCGCTCGAACTCGCGCCCCAGGGCGGAGACGAGCAGATGGATCTTGGACGGGAAGTAGCGGTACAGGGTCCCGAGCGCGACATCGGCCTTGTCGGCGACGGCGCGCATCTGGACGGCGTCGAATCCGCCCTCCGATGCCAGCTCGTACGTCGCATCGAGGATGCGCTTGCGGCGGTCGCGTTGGGCGGCAGATCCGAGATCCTCCACCGTCAAGGAGTTGGCGGTGCTCACGTGGGCTCCCCAAGATCGTGTGTCCCTCGGCACGTTGCGACGGTGGAATGTGCCAGGGAGCATGGGCGGTTCAGTGCGTGCATGATCAGGTTACCAACCTGGTGCGACATACTAGGAACGCGTTCCACCTCGTCCGGCCCGGGGGGGTCGGCCATCCGGACATTGTCCGGAATCCGAAGCAGCCAGGCCGAACCACAGAGAGGGTCGCGAGACGTGCGCATCGCCATGCTGTCCTATCGCAGCAAGCCACACTGCGGAGGTCAGGGCATCTACCTGCGCCACCTCAGCCGTGAGCTGACCAACCTGGGTCACACCGTCGAGGTGTTCTCCGGGCAGCCGTACCCCGAGCTCGACCCGGGCGTCACCCTGACCAAGGTCCCGAGCCTCGACCTGTATCGCGAGCCCGATCCCTTCCGGGTCCCCAAGCTGCACGAGTTCCGCGACCTCGTCGACGTGGAGGAGTTCGCGACGATGTGCGTGGCCGGGTTCCCCGAGCCGAAGACGTTCAGCACCCGGGTGGCGCGGCTCCTCGCCGAGCGGGTCGACGACTTCGACATCGCCCACGACAACCAGGTCCTCGGCTACGGCATGCTTGACATCGAGAAGCTGGGCCTGCCGCTGGTCGCGACCGTGCACCACCCGATCACCTTCGATCGCCGCATCGACCTGCAGCAGACGCGCAACCCATGGCGCAAGCTGACACTGCGGCGCTGGTACGGCTTCCTGCGGATGCAGCGCAAGGTCGTGCGTCAGCTGCGCTGGATCCTGACCCCGTCGGAGACCTCCAAGCGCGACATCGCCCAGGACTTCGGCGTCGACCCCGCGAAGATGCAGGTCATCCTGCTCGGCGTCGACGACGGGTTCCGACCCCCCACCAAGCCGCGCGTACCGGGCCGGATCATGGCGATGGCCAGTGCCGACGCCCCGATGAAGGGCATCAACACGCTCCTGGAGGCGTTCGCCAAGATCCGCACCGAGCGCGACGTCGAGCTGGTCCTGGTGACCAAGCCCGCTCCGGGCGGCCGCACCGAGAAGCTCATCGAGAGGCTCGCGATCGGCGACTCCGTGCGCTTCGTCAGCGGCGTGAGCGAGGCCGAGCTGGTCGAGCTGATGGGCTCCGCGGAGGTGGCCTGCGTCCCCTCGCTGTACGAGGGGTTCTCGTTGCCCACCGCCGAGCTGATGGCCTGCGCCACCCCGCTCGTGGTGTCCCGCGCCGGCGCGATCCCCGAGGTCGTGGGCCCCGAGGGCGAGTGCGCCGAGGTCGTCACCCCCGGTGACGTGGGCGAGCTGAAGACCGCCATCGAGGGCCTGCTCGACGACCCCGAGCGCCGAGCCCGCATGGGCGCCGCCGGGCGCAAGCGGGTGGAGGAGCTGTTCAGCTGGCGCGCGGTGGCGGCTACGGTCGCCGCGGCGTACGAGCACGTCATCGCCGACTTCGAGAAGGAGCGTTCCGTTGCTGACCGTTGATTTCGACCGTCTCGGCCTGCGCGCCGGGGACCGGGTGCTCGACATGGGGTGCGGCGCCGGCCGGCACGCCTTCGAGATGTACCGCCGCGGTGCCGACGTGGTCGCCTTCGACATGGACGCCGACGAGCTGGCCGGCGTGCTGGAGCTGTTCGGCGCGATGAAGGAGGCCGGCGAGGTGCCCGCGGGCGCCGAGGCCGATATCAAGCAGGGCGACGCCCTGCAGCTGCCGTTCTCGGACGGGGAGTTCGACCACATCGTGGCGGCCGAGGTGCTCGAGCACATCCACGCCGACGTCGACGCGATCAAGGAGCTGGTGCGCGTCCTGCGCCCGGGCGGCACGATGGCCATCTCGGTGCCGCGGTGGCTGCCGGAGGTCATCAACTGGAAGCTGTCGGAGGAGTACCACAACGCCGAGGGCGGCCACATCCGGATCTACACCGACCACGAGCTCATCGACAAGGTCACCAAGGCCGGCCGCTTCAACGACGGCACGCCGGGCGACGCGATGGTCTTCGAGGGCAAGGACTACGCCCACGGCCTGCACGCGCCGTACTGGTGGATCAAGTGCGCCGTCGGCGTCAACGACGACGACCACCCGCTCGCCAGGGCCTACCACCGGCTCCTCGTGTGGGAGATCATGAAGCAGCCCAAGGTGCTGAGGTGGGCCGGCAAGGTGCTCGACCCGATGATCGGCAAGAGCATGGTGCTGTACTTCCGCAAGCCCGAGGCCCCCGCCGCGGACGGCGATGTCTGACCCGCTGGCGCGGCTGCCCTACGTCGACGGGGTGCTGAGTGCGGCCGACGTCGCGTCGACCGCGGCCTCCATCGCGTCCATGCAGGAGCCCTGCGGGGCGATCCCGTGGACGGTCGGGGAGCACGTCGACATCTGGAACCACGTCGAGGCGGCCATGGCCCTGCTCGTCGGCGGCGAGGTCGAGGCCGCCAAGCGCGCCTACGAGTGGGTCCCGACCATGCAGCGCGAGGACGGCTCGTGGCCGATGAAGATCGTCGCCGGCGAGGTCGACGACCCCCGGGGCGAGGTCAACATGTCGGCGTACCTCGCCGTCGGGATCTGGCACCACTGGCTGGTACGGCGCGACTTCGCGTTCGTGCAGCGGTTCTGGCCGTCGGTGCGCGCCGGGCTGGACTGGGTGGTCTCGCAGCAGCTGCCGTTCGGCGGCATCAACTGGACCCCGACCGAGCCGTTCGCGCTGCTCGCCGGCTCCTCGAGCATCTACCACTCCCTGCGCGCGGGGGTGGCGCTGGCCGACCTGCTCGACGACCCCCAACCCGAGTGGGAGCTCGCCGGCGGCCGTCTCGGCCATGCGCTGCGCGAGCACCGCGACCTCTTCGAGGACAAGTCGACGTACTCGATGGACTGGTACTACCCGATCCTCGGCGGGGCCGTCCGGGGCGAGGACGCCCTCGCGCTGATCGAGAGCCGCTGGGAGGAGTTCGTCGTCCCTGGCCTGGGCATCCGGTGCGTCGACACCAACCCGTGGGTGACCGGTGCCGAGACCTGCGAGCTGGTCCTGGCGCTCGACGGCCTGGGCGACCACCGCCGCGCGCTGACGCTGCTGACGGACATGCAGCACCTGCGCAGCGAGGACGGCGGGTATTGGACGGGCTGGGTCTTCGGCGACGACGTCTACTGGCCGCAGGAGCACACGACGTACACCGCGGCGGCGGTGATCCTCGCCGTCGACGCGCTCGGCGAGACCCACGGCCACAGCACGGCCGGCTCCGGCATCTACCGCGGGACCTCCCTGCCCCCCCACTTCACCGAGCTCATGCTCGAGTGCGACTGCGTCCTCGGCGACCCCGTGTAGCTGCTCGTCCCTCAGCCCGACGGGTCAGCCGGAGAACTCCTGGGCGGCGCGCTTGGCCATCTCGAGGAAGGCCTGGCGGGAGGCGAGGTTCTCCTCGAGCTCCTTGACCTGCTTCTCGTTGCCCGCGGCACGAGCCCTCTCGAGGTCGGCCTCGACGCCGGCGATGGCGGCCTCCAGCTTGGAGACCATGTCACCGGCCCGGGCGGACTTCTCGGGGTCGGACTTGCGCCACTGCTCGTCCTCGAGGCCCCGGATCGCCTGCTCGACCTTGCGGATCCGGGCCTCGAGGTCCTTCATGCGGTCGCGGGGGACCTTGCCGGCGGCGTCCCAGCGGTCGGCGATGTCGCGGAAGGCCCGCTTGGCGGCCTCGACGTCGGTGACGGGCAGGAGCGCCTCGGCCTCGACGATCAGCTGGTCCTTGACCTCGGCGTTGGCGGCGAACTCGGCGTCCAGGGCCGCGTTGGCGGCGTCGCGAGCCCCGAAGAACGCGTCCTGGGCGCCGCGGAATCGGGCCCAGAGGGCGTCGTCGACGTCCTTGGGTGCCGGGCCGGCGGCCTTCCAGTCGCGCATGAGGTCGCGGTAGCGCCCCGCGGTCGGTCCCCACTCCGTCGAGCCGGCGAGCTCCTCCGCCTCCTTGGCCAGCCGCTCCTTGATGACCCGCGCGGACTCGCGCTTCACGTCCTGCTCGGCGAAGTGCGCCTTGCGGTGACGCGTGTACGCCGTGCGCGCTCCGGAGAATCGCTTCCACAGCGCGTCGTCGGAGGCGCGGTCGATGCGCGGCAGCGCCTTCCACTCCTCCAGCAGGTCGCGCAGGCGGTTGGCGCCGTGGCGCCAGTCGGTGCCCTCCGCGATCTTCTCGGCGGCGGCGACCAGCTTCTCCTTCTGCTGCTTGGCCTCGGCGGACTTCTGCGCCTTCTCGGCGCGGCGGGCCGCGCGCTGCTGCGCGAGCACCGGGCCGAGCGAGTCGAGCCGGGCGGCAAGAGCCGCGAGGTCCCCGACCGCGTTGGCGTCGACCACCTGGGCGCGCACGAGCTTGACCGACTCGGCCGCCTCGTCCGGTCCGAGGACCCCCGAGCGCACGCGCTGGTCGAGCAGCGAGACCTCGGTCTCCAGCGCGAGGTAGCGGTCGGTGTAGAACTTCAGCGCCTCCTCCGGCGTGCCCACGGGGTACTGCCCCACGGCACGCTCGCCGTCGGCGATCTTCACGTAGACGGTGCCGTCGTCCCCGACGCGGCCCCATTCGGTGCTCGTCACTGCAGTCCCTCGTTCGTTGCCCGGCAGAAGCAGTGGCCCACACTAGTGCGCAGATACCGGCGGGACGACCAATCGCTCGTCTCGATACTGTTGCGGAGTGTTGATCGCCGGATTCCCCGCAGGACCGTGGGGCACCAACTGCTACGTCGCCGCGACGGGACCCGGCAGCGAGTGCGTGGTCATCGACCCCGGCAAGGACTCCGCGGCGGGCGTCGACGAGGTCGTGCGCCAGCACCGGCTCAAGCCGGTCGCGGTCCTGGTCACGCACGGTCACATCGACCACATGTGGTGCGTGGCCCCGGTCGCCGGCGCGTACGACGCCACCGCCTGGATCCACCCGCGCGATCGCCACCTCCTCACCGACCCCATGGCCGGCATGTCGCGCGAGAGCACCGCGATGCTGCTCGGGGGCAGCTACGAGTGGGCCGAGCCCGACGACGTCCAGGAGCTCTCCGACCTCCAGGAGCTGGAGCTGGCCGGCCTGCGGTTCGTGGTGGACCACACACCGGGCCACACCGAGGGCTCGGTGACCTTCCGCTCGCCGTACGACGCCGAGGACGTCTCGGAGGTGATGTTCTCCGGAGACCTGCTGTTCGCCGGCTCGATCGGCCGCACCGACCTGCCCGGGGGCGACCACGCCGCCATGCTGCGCAGCCTCGCGGAGAAGGTGCTGCCGCTGCGTGACGACATCGTGGTGCTGCCGGGCCACGGAGAGCAGACGTCCATCGGCCGCGAGCGCGCGACCAACCCCTTCCTGCAGGACCTGGCGACCGGCGGGTCCGCAGGCCGAGTGACCCGAGGTCTCTGAGCCATGAACGCCAAGCCAACCCCGCTCAGCGGGTTCCCCGAGCTGCTGCCCGCCCCCCGCGCCGTCGAGCGCGAGGTCGTCGCCTCGCTCTCGCGCAGCTTCGAGCTGCACGGCTTCGCCAACATCGAGACCCGCGTCGTCGAGCCGCTCGACCGGCTCGCGAAGGGCGGCGAGGTCGACAAGGAGATCTACGTCCTGCGGCGGCTGCACGCCGAGGACGCGGCCGACGACACCGGTCTCGGCCTGCACTTCGACCTCACGGTGCCGTTCGCGCGCTACGTGCTGGAGCACGCCGGCCACCTCGAGTTCCCCTTCCGCCGCTACCAGATCCAGCCGGCCTGGCGAGGGGAGCGGCCCCAGGAGGGCCGCTACCGGCAGTTCACCCAGGCCGACGTCGACATCGTGGGCAAGGACGAGCTGCCCTTCCACCACGACGTCGAGGTGATGCGGGTGATGGTGGAGGCGCTCGACGCGCTGCCGCTGCCGCCGCTCAGCTTCCAGTTCAACAACCGCAAGCTCATCCAGGGCTTCTACCGCGGCCTCGGGGTGCCCGACGTCACCGCCGCCATCCGCACCATCGACAAGCTCGACAAGCTGCCGGCCGAGCAGGTCGCGGCGCTGCTGGTCAGCGACGCCGGCGCGACGCCCGCGCAGGCCCAGCGCTGCCTGGAGCTCGCCACGATCCGGGTGGCCGACACCTCCTTCGTCGAGCGGGTGCGCGCGCTCGGCGTCGAGGACCCGCTGCTGGAGGAGGGGTTGGCCGAGCTGGCGGCGGTCGTGGCCGGCTGCGGCGCAGGGGAGCGGCGCCACGTCACCGTGGAGGCCAACCTGCGCATCGCGCGCGGCCTGGACTACTACACCGGCACCGTGGTGGAGATCTTCATGGCCGGCTACGAGCGGCTGAAGTCGGTCGGCGGCGGCGGCCGCTACGACGCCCTCGCCAGCGACGGCCGTACGACGTACCCCGGCGTCGGCGTCTCCTTCGGCGTGTCCCGCACGCTCATCCCGCTGCTCGCCGACGGTGTGCTCGCCGGCAGCCGGCCCGTGCCGAGCGCGGTCCTCGTGGCGGTCACCGACGAGGACTCCCGAGCCGAAAGCGAGGCGATCGCCGCCGCGCTGCGCGCCCGGGGCATCAACACCGAGGTGTCCGCCTCGGCCCAGAAGTTCGGCAAGCAGATCCGCTACGCCGACCGTCGGGGGATCCCGTTCGTCTGGTTCCGCCAGGACGACGGGGGCCACCAGGTCAAGGACATCCGCAGCGGGGAGCAGGTGGACGCCGATCCGGCCGCCTGGACCCCACCCACCGAGGACCTGCGACCGCAGGTCGTCTCGAACCGTACGACCACCGAACACCAGGAGCAGCAGTGATCCGCACCCATGACGCCGGCGCCCTCCGCGCCGAGCATGTCGGCCAGACCGTCACCCTCGCCGGGTGGGTGGCCAACCGGCGCGACCACGGCGGGGTGGCCTTCATCGACCTGCGCGAGGCGAGCGGCGTCGTCCAGGTCGTGATCCGCGACGAGGCCGTCGCCCACCAGCTGCGGGCCGAGTACTGCCTGAAGGTGACGGGCGAGGTGACCGCACGCAAGGCGGGCAACGAGAACCCCAACCTCGCGACCGGCGAGATCGAGGTCGTCGCCTCCGACGTCGAGGTGCTCAGCGCGGCCGCCCCGCTGCCGTTCCCGATCAGCGACCACGTCGACGTGGGGGAGGAGGCGCGGCTCAAGCACCGCTACCTCGACCTGCGCCGCTCGGGTCCCAACGCCGCACTGCGGCTGCGCAGCAAGGTCAACAAGGCCGCCCGCGACGTGCTCGACCAGCACGGCTTCGTCGAGATCGAGACCCCCACGCTGACGCGCAGCACCCCCGAGGGCGCGCGTGACTTCCTGGTGCCTGCCCGCCTGCAGCCGGGCAGCTGGTACGCGCTGCCGCAGAGCCCGCAGCTCTTCAAGCAGCTGCTCATGGTCGCCGGCATGGAGCGCTACTTCCAGATCGCGCGCTGCTACCGCGACGAGGACTTCCGCGCCGACCGGCAGCCGGAGTTCACGCAGCTCGACCTCGAGATGAGCTTCGTCGACCAGGACGACGTCATCGCGGTCGCCGAGGAGATCCTCACGGCGCTGTGGAAGCTCATCGGGCACGACGTGCCGACCCCGCTGCCGCGCATGACCTACGCCGAGGCGATGGCCCGCTTCGGCTCCGACAAGCCCGACCTGCGCATGGGCCAGGAGCTGGTCGAGTGCACCGAGTACTTCAAGGACACGCCGTTCCGCGTCTTCCAGGCGCCCTACGTCGGCGCCGTCGTGATGCCCGGCGGCGCCAGCCAGCCGCGCAAGCAGCTGGACGCCTGGCAGGAGTGGGCCAAGCAGCGGGGCGCCCGCGGGCTGGCCTACGTGCTGGTCCAGGAGGACGGGGAGCTCACCGGCCCCGTGGCCAAGAACATCAGCGACGAGGAGAAGGCCGGCCTGGCCGCCCACGTCGGGGCCGAGCCGGGGGACTGCGTGTTCTTCGGCGCCGGTCTGCCCAAGCCCAGCCGCGCGCTGCTGGGTGCCGCCCGTCTCGAGATCGGCCGCCGCTGCGGCCTGATCGACGAGGACGCCTGGAGCTTCCTGTGGGTCGTCGACGCCCCGCTCTTCGAGCCGGCCGACGAGGCGACCGCCGCGGGCGACGTCGCCGTGGGCAGTGGCGCCTGGACGGCGGTGCACCACGCGTTCACCTCGCCGCAGGACCTGGAGTCCTTCGACCAGGACCCGGGCAACGCGATCGCCTGGGCCTACGACATCGTCTGCAACGGCAACGAGATCGGCGGCGGGTCGATCCGTATCCACCGCGAGGACGTGCAGCGCAGGGTCTTCGCGATCATGGGCATCGGCGAGGAGGAGGCGCAGGAGAAGTTCGGCTTCCTGCTCGACGCGTTCAAGTTCGGCGCACCGCCCCACGGCGGCATCGCGTTCGGCTGGGACCGCATCGTCGCGCTGCTCGCGGGCACCGACTCGATCCGCGACGTGATCGCCTTCCCCAAGTCCGGCGGGGGCTTCGACCCGCTCACGGCGGCGCCCGCTCCCATCACCGCGGCCCAACGCAAGGAGGCCGGTGTCGACGCCGTTCCTGCGAAGGATTCCCTCTCCACGTCCTGAGGGGCGAGATAAACACTCGACAAACCTGCCGAGACCAGATCGTTACGTCGCGGAGACCCGGACGGCGCACTGTGTCACATAGAGTCACGGGCGGCACCGCCCCGGCCGTGCCTGCCCACCACACCCAGAGGGGAACTGCATGACCCTGCCGGTCCAAGAGCTCGGGACGCCGGAGGATGCTGCGCCGCTTCCGGAGACGGAGCGCAAGAAGATCGCAGGCCGCTCGCCGACGCGCATCGCTGTCGACCGTCTGCGCAAGGACAAGATCGCGGTGGTCTGCTTCGCGATCGTGGTGATCTTCGCGCTGATCGCGATCTTCGCCGACCAGCTGTGCAGCCTCTTCGGCGTGTCCACCGAGACGGTCCGTGCCAGCGAGCGGGTGAACCTCGCGTCGGGCCTGCCGCTCAAGGGCCCCCCCAACGGCAGCTTCGACCCCGACCACCCGCTGGGTGTGGCGCCGTCCACCGGCACCGACAACCTCGCGGTCTGGTTCGAGGGATGCCGGACCTCGCTGTTCCTGGCCACCATGGCGGCGGTGCTCTCCACCCTCGTCGGGGTCACGCTCGGCCTGCTCGCCGGGTTCCTCGGCGGCGTGGTCGACGCGGTCATCTCCTTCGTGACCGACCTGTTCCTCACCTTCCCGTTCCTGGTGGCGGCCCTGGCGATCGCGCCGATCATCAACGAGCGCTTCGGCACGGAGCCGGAGATGATGCGCACGGTCAGCTTCTGGTCGCTGGTCGCGATCCTGGTGATCTTCGGCTGGATGGGAGTCGCCCGCCTGGTGCGCGGCGAGGTGCTCTCGCTGCGCGAGCGCGAGTTCGTGAAGGCCGCCCGGGTGATCGGCGTGCCGACCTCGCGCATCCTGCGCCGCGAGATGCTGCCCAACCTGATCGCGCCCATCGTCGTGTCGTTCTCCCTCGGTCTCCCGGCGTACGTCGCAGCGGAGGCGGGCCTGTCCTACCTCGGCATCGGTGTGTTCGGCCGCGAGTCGTGGGGCCGCACGATCAACACGGCCACGAACTGGTGGGAGCTCTACCCCCAGTTCATGCTGGCCCCGGTCATCGGCATCGCGGTGCTGGTGGTCGCGCTCAACCTGCTCGGCGACGCCATCCGGGACGCGTTCGACCCCAAGACGCGTCGCTAGCAGCTCCCCCCACGTCGGCTGCGCCGATCGCGCAGCCAACGCACACAACGAAAGGCACGACTATGAAACGCAAGAAGGTGTTGGTCGCCAGCGTGAGCGCTGCGGCACTGGCGCTGACCCTCGCGGCCTGCGGCGGCGGCGACGACGACGGTGACAACGGGAACGAGAACTCGTTCACCGAGACCGACTCGTCCGCGGGTGGCAAGGACCCCGAGGCTCAGGGGCCCGCCCCCGAGGTCGAGGGTGCCAAGGCCGGCGGCGAGCTGAAGGTCCTCGCTCCGGACCCGGACGACGGCCCGGACACGCTCGACCCCGCCGCGCTGTGGTCGGTGACCGACAACGCCATCGCGCAGGACCTGCTGCTGCGCTCGCTGACGACGTTCCGCCAGAACGACGACGGCGCCTACGAGCTGGTCCCCGACCTCGCCACCGACCTCGGCACCCCCAACGAGGACTTCACCGAGTGGCGCTTCACCCTGAAGGACGGCATCAAGTGGGAGACCGGCCAGCCGGTCACCGCTGAGGAGGTCGCCTTCGGCATCAAGCGCACCTTCGACGCCGACACCTTCGCGACCGGCCCCGGCACGTCGTACTCCAAGCCCTACTTCGAGGGTGGCGAGGAGTACAACGGTCCCTACGTCGACGGCGACAACTACCCCGCGGTCACGACCGAGGGCAACGAGATCGTCATGAAGTTCAGCACCCCGTTCCCGGAGATGGACTACTACTCCATCTTCCCGGCCATCGGCCCGGTGCCGCTGAACGCCGACAAGACCGACTACGGCCAGAAGCCGCTGTCGACCGGCCCCTACAAGATCGAGAAGTTCGTCCCGAACCAGTCCCTCACGCTGGTCAAGAACGACCAGTGGGACCCGGCCACCGACCCGGCCCGTCGTCAGCTCGTCGACAAGTACACCTTCGAGTTCGACGTCCAGCCCCAGGTCGCGGGCGAGACCGTCCTCAGCGACGCCGGCACGAACACCGTCGTGACCGCACTGCAGGGCACGGACTACAACAAGGCGCGCCAGGAGGGCAAGGACGACAACATCCTCGTCGGTCCTCAGCCGTGCACGAGCTTCGTGATGCCCAACTACGAGAAGATCCCCGAGCTCGAGGTGCGTCAGGCGCTCGCCTTCGCCTACGACTACGAGAACGTCTGGTCGGCTGCCGGCGAGGTCGCCGGTGTCACCCGCGCCAACGGAGTCACGGACGAGTCGCTGGGCTACGGCCTGCTGCCCCCGGGCATGGCCGGACGCATCCCGTGGGAGGGTCCGATCGACGACGAGCAGATCACCTACGACCCCGAGCGGTCCAAGGAGCTCCTGAAGGAGGCCGGCTTCGAGCCGGGCGAGTACGAGGTCCAGTTCGTCTACGACGCCTCCACGCCTGAGGGCGAGGCCGGCGCCAACCAGCGCAAGCGCGGCTACGAGGAGTCCGGCTTCAAGGTGGAGATGTACCCCTACACGGGTGGCAGCCTCTACGACGTCTGGACCAACCCGGACAGCAAGCTGTACAAGCAGATCAACCTGCTCGGTACCGCCTGGTGCCAGGACTGGCCGTCTGCGGCGACGTTCCTGCCCCCGATCCTCGAGACCGGTGCCGCGTACAACACCGGCGCCTTCTCCGAGAAGGCCGTGGACGACCGCATGGAGGAGATCCGCAGGCTGCCCGTCGACGAGCAGGCCGACGCCTGGGGTGAGCTGGAGAACGAGGTGATGACGGAGTACATGCCCGTGATCAACTCCGGCTTCTACCAGAACATCTTCGGCATCGGCAGCACCGTCGGTGGGTTCGCCAACGACACCTCTGTCGGCGGCGCTCCCGACTACCGGTCCATCTACATCAAGTAGATCCGCGTAGCCCGGTAACACCACCCAGCGGGCCGGGTGGGGTCCACGGACCCCACCCGGCTCCCGCAAGTCATAGTTGGAGGAGCTCGATGCTCTCGTTCCTGGTCAGGCGGATCATCTCCGGATTCCTGATCGTCGTGATGGTCTCGATGTTGGTCTACCTGCTGTTCTGGTACGGCCCCAAGAGTCCCGCGCTCGAGCTCTGCCGCCGCGACACCAACGGCCGGTGCGGCGAGACCTCGCCCCGGCTCGCCGAGTACGAGGAGCGTCTCGGCTACAACAACCCCGTCTACGTCGAGTACGGCAAGTGGGTCAAGGGCCTGGTCACCGACCGGGAGATCCAGCTCGGCGCCGCCACCTACGACTGCGCGGCGCCCTGTCTCGGTCTCTCCTACCGCGACAAGAGCCAGGTCACCGAGCAGCTGAAGGAGCGGTTCCCGGTCACGGTGAGTCTCGCGATCGGCGCCGCGTCCCTCTATCTGCTCGTCGGCGTCACCATCGGGGTCCTGGCCGCGCGAAGACGCGGCACCGTGGCGGACAAGATGCTGGTGGCCTCGACCCTGGTCTTCAGCTCCATCCCGTACTACCTGGTCGCGTTGCTGAGCTTCCTGCTGCTCACGTTGAGCACGTCGCTGTTCCCCGAGGTGACCTATGTGTCGTTCTTCGACAACCCCCTGAAGTGGGCCTCGGGACTGCTCCTGGTGTGGCTGGTCATGGGCATCTACGGCGCCACCTCCTACACCCGCTACTCCCGAGGGGCCATGGTGGAGGCGCTCAACGAGGACTACGTCCGCACGGCGAGAGCCAAGGGTCTCAAAGGCCGCACGGTGGTCGGCAAACACGCGCTGAGGTCCGCCCTGGTGCCCGTGGTCACGATCTTCGGCCTGGACGTCGCGTTCCTGCTGTCCGGCACCGTGTTCACCGAGCAGATCTTCTCTCTCGAAGGCATCGGCAAGTGGGCGATCGACGCCACCTACATCAAGGACCTGCCCGTGGTGCAGGCCACGTCTTTGGTCCTGGCTGTTTCAGTGGTCATCATGAATATCGTGGTCGATATCGTCTACAGCTGGCTGGACCCGAGAGTGAGACTCGCATGACCGCGTTGGACACCGGCCTGGACTCGCGCGGACGCGCCACCGGCGCGCCGTACCTCCAGGTCGAGAACCTCACCGTGCGCTTCCCCACGGCCGACGGCCTGGTGCAGGCCGTCACCGACCTGTCCTACTCCGTCGAGCTTGGCAAGACGCTGGGCATCGTGGGGGAGTCGGGCTCGGGCAAGTCCGTCTCGAGCATGGCCGTGCTCGGCCTGCACGATCGCCGCTCGGCCCAGATCGAGGGCTCGATCCGGGTCGGTGGCACGGAGGTCGTCGGCCTCTCGGAGGACAAGCTCCGTGAGCTGCGCGGCAGCTCGGTGGCGATGATCTTCCAGGACGCGCTCGCCGCACTGCACCCGTTCTTCCGGATCGGCAAGCAGCTCAGCGAGGCCTACCTGGTCCACCACCCCCACGCCAGCAAGCGCGACGCCCGCCGGCAGGCCATCGAGATGCTCGACCGCGTGGGCATCCCGCAGCCCGACAAGCGCGTCGACGACTACCCGCACCAGTTCTCCGGCGGCATGCGTCAGCGCGCCATGATTGCGATGGGCCTGATCAACGACCCGTCGCTGCTGATCGCCGACGAGCCGACCACGGCGCTGGACGTGACGGTGCAGGCGCAGATCCTGGACCTCCTGCAGGACCTGCAGCGGGAGTTCAACTCCGCGGTCATCATCATCACCCACGACCTCGGGGTCGTGGCGGAGATGGCCGACGACGTGCTGGTGATGTACGCCGGCCGCGCGGTCGAGTACGGCAGCGCCAAGGACATCCTCACGCACCCGGAGATGCCCTACACCTGGGGGCTGCTCTCCAGCATCCCGGACGTCCACGCCGACACGAGCGCCCGGATGATCCCCATCCCGGGCAGCCCGCCCAGCCTGCTCGACCCGCCGAGCGGCTGCCCGTTCCACCCGCGCTGCACGCACGTGGACAAGGTGCCCGGCGACCTCTGCTTCACCACGACGCCCGAGCTGCTCCCGGGCCGCAGCCCGGCGCACCTCAAGCGCTGCCACCTGGTGGATCCGGACGAGATCTACGCACGCGAGGTCCTGACCGTGATCGCCCCCGACCTGGCCGAGGAGACCCCCGATGCCCGAGAGTGACGCCGTGACCGAGAGCCTCCCGGAGGACCCGGTCGCGCTCGAGGCCGAGCCCGAGGCCATCACCTTCGAGGAGCAGGCGGCGCTCGCGCACTCGGCCTCCGAGCTCGACGTCTCGCGGGGCTCGGTGCTCGAGGTGGACAACCTCAAGATGTACTTCCCGGTCCGCTCCAAGGGCCTCCTGCGCCGCAAGGTGGGCGACGTCCAGGCGGTCGACGGCATCTCCTTCGAGGTCCCGCGCGGCGGCTCGCTGGGACTCGTCGGCGAGTCCGGGTGCGGCAAGTCCACCACCGGGCTGCTCGTGACGCGGCTCTACGACCCCACCGGCGGCAAGATCCTCTTCGAGGGCCGCAACATGGCCGAGCTGAAGAAGCGTCAGCTCAAGCCGCTGCGCCGCGAGGTCCAGATGATCTTCCAGGACCCCTACAGCTCGCTGAACCCGCGCCACACGGTCGGCTCCATCATCGCCACGCCGCTGCAGGTGCACAACGTGCTGCCGCGCAACAAGATCCTGCCCCGTGTGCAGGAGCTCCTGGAGATCGTGGGGCTCAACCCCGAGCACTACAACCGCTACCCCAACGAGTTCTCCGGCGGCCAGCGTCAGCGCATCGGCATCGCGCGGGCGCTGACGCTCAACCCGAAGCTGCTCGTGGCCGACGAGCCCGTCTCCGCCCTGGACGTGTCCATCCAGGCGCAGGTCATCAACCTGCTCCAGGACATCCAGAAGGAGTTCGACGTCGCGTTCCTCTTCATCGCCCACGACCTCGCGGTCGTGCGGCACTTCTGCCCCGAGGTCGCGGTGATGTACCTCGGCAAGATCGTCGAGATCGGCGACCGCGACAGCATCTACGAGAACGCCCGCCACCCCTACACCCAGGCGCTCCTGTCCGCCGTGCCCGACGTCAAGCAGGCCGCCATCGGCGGTCGCCGCGAGCGGATCCGCCTGCAGGGCGACGTGCCGAGCCCGATCAACCCGCCCTCGGGCTGCCGGTTCCGCACCCGCTGTCCGATCGCCCAGGAGATCTGCGCCAAGCACGAGCCGCCGCTGCTTCAGATCGGCGCGCGCCACAAGGTCGCCTGCCACTTCCCCGGACGTATCGGGCAGCACCCGGACACGCCGATCACGGCGCGCCTGCTCGGCACCGACGACACGGGCAGCCCCGACCCGGGCGCCAGCCCGAGCCCGCTGATCACCAACAAGCCGGGCTACGACGACACGTGGTTCGACCTGGATGCGAAGGCGCTTGGACGAGCCTGAGGGACTGTTCGGACCGCCCGCGACCTCCTCGTCGGGAGGACAGCGCTCCGGGGCCGGCTCCCTGGCCGGCAACACGCATGCCTCCGCCCCCCTGGCGGTGCGCATGCGTCCCCGGACGCTGGACGAGCTGGTGGGTCAGGCCCAGCTTCGCGCCCCCGGCTCCCCCCTGCGTCAGCTGATCGAGGGCGACCAGTCGATGTCGCTGCTCCTGTGGGGGCCGCCGGGGACCGGCAAGACCACGATCGCGGCGATCCTCAGCCAGCAGACCGACCGGCGCTTCGTCGAGGTGTCGGCGGTCTCGGCCGGGGTGAAGGAGGTCCGTGCGGCCATCGACGCCGCCCGCGCCGAGCTGGTCAACGCCCAGCGGGAGACCGTGCTCTTCGTCGACGAGGTGCACCGCTTCAGCAAGGCGCAGCAGGACGCACTGCTGCCGGGGGTCGAGAACCGCTGGGTGACGCTGGTCGCGGCCACGACGGAGAACCCGTTCTTCTCGGTCATCTCGCCGCTGCTGTCGCGCAGCCTGCTGCTGCGGCTGGAGTCACTGACCGACGACGACGTACGCCGGGTGCTCGACCAGGCGATCACCGACGAGCGTGGCCTCGCCGGCCGGTTCAGCGTGGAGCCCGAGGCACTGGACCACCTGGTCCGCCTGGCCGGGGGCGACGCCCGCCGGTCGCTGACCTACCTGGAGGCCTCGGCCGGCGCCGCGGCGGCCCGCGGCTCCGACGTGGTCGACCTCAGCACCGCGGAGACGGCCGTCGACCAGGCCGCGGTGCGCTACGACCGGCAGGGAGACCAGCACTACGACGTCACCAGCGCCTTCATCAAGTCCATCCGCGGCTCCGACGCCGACGCCGCACTGCACTACCTCGCGCGGATGATGGAGGCGGGGGAGGACCCGCGCTTCATCGCGCGGCGCCTGGTCATCCTCGCCAGCGAGGACATCGGGCTCGCGGACCCGACCGCGCTGACCACGGCCGTGGCGGCGGCCCAGGCCGTCCAGCTGATCGGGATGCCGGAGGCCCGGCTCAATCTCGCCCAGGCCACGATCGCCCTCGCGGTGGCGCCGAAGTCCAACGCGGTCATCAAGGGCATCGACGCCGCCAGCGCCGACGTACGGGCCGGCAAGATCGGCCCCGTGCCCCCGCACCTGCGCGACGCGCACTACGCGGGCGCGAAGAAGATCGGGCACGGCAAGGCCTACAAGTACAGCCACGACGAGCCCTACGGGGTCGCCGAGCAGCAGTACGCTCCGGACGTCGTCAAGGACGCCGAGTACTACCGCCCGACCGGCCTGGGCGCCGAGGCGGCGGTCAAGGAGCGCTGGGACCGCATCCGCCGCCTCATCCGAGGTGGAGGCCCGACACCGTCGCGATAGGGTCGACGACTGTGAGCGAGGACTGGACCGTGCCGGCGTGGACCATCGTGTCCGCGCTCGTCGTCATGCTCCTGGTGGTCGGCGCCCTCGCCGTCGCCACCGTGCGCGGGCGTCGCCGCGCGCTCCGCGACCGGGCTGCGGCGCAGGCCGAGGCCGAGGCCCTTCGGACGCAGGTGGCGGAGATCGAGCGGCGCTTGGACACCGCGGTCGCCACCGCCCCGGTGACCGCCCCGGCGGACGACACCGACTACGTCATCACCCGGATCGGGGAGCCGGCGGCGCTCTCCACACCGGTGCCCGCCGTCGCCGCGCCGCTGTTCGCCGACCTGGTGCTGCGCGAGAGCGTCGTGCAGGCGGCGTCCCTGGTGTCGGGGCTGCGCCGAGCGCTCGCCCCCGAGGCACGCCACCGGATCCGCTTCGAGATGAAGCGCGAGGTCAAGCGCTCGCGCAAGCAGCGCCGCGCGGACCTCAAGGAGGCCAGGCGGGAGCGGGAGGCGCGTCAGCGCGCCGGCCTCGACACCGAGGACCCCGCCGCATGAGGCGCGGCCTCTGGTTCGTCGCGGGGGCCGGGGCCGGGGTCTACGCCATGGTGCGTGGGCGCCGCGCCGCCGAGGCCCTGACCGCCGACGGACTGCGCGACCGGGTCGGCGCCGCCGTCGTGGGCGCCCGGATGTTCCGCGACGAGGTCGCCCAGGGCAAGGCCGACGCGGAGTCGGACCTGCGCGAGCGACTCGGTCTCACCCCCCACGGGACCCCCGAGCTCACCGGCCCGGCACCGCACGACTCGACCACTCAGATCACCACCCAGGACAAGGAAGGCACCAGCTGATGGACACCGCGGAGATCCGCCGACGGTTCGTGGCTCACTTCGAGCGCAACCAGACCGTGGGGGCCCACCAGGCGGTGGCATCGGCGTCGCTCCTGCTCGACGACCCGAACCTGCTGTTCGTCAACGCCGGCATGGTGCCGTTCAAGCCGTACTTCCTCGGCCAGGAGACCCCGCCGTACGACCGCGCGGTCAGCGTCCAGAAGTGCGTGCGGACCCCGGACATCGAGGACGTCGGCAAGACCACGCGCCACGGCACCTTCTTCGAGATGTGCGGCAACTTCTCCTTCGGCGACTACTTCAAGGAGGGCGCCATCGAGCTCGCCTGGGACCTGGTCACCAAGTCCCAGGCCGACGGTGGCTTCGGCTTCGACGAGGGCGTGCTGTACCCCTCGGTGCTCGACGGCGACGAGGAGGCGGTGGCGCTGTGGAGGCGGATCACCGGCCTGCCCGACGACCGGATCGTGCGCCTGCCCCCCGCCGAGAACTACTGGAGCATGGGCGTGCCCGGGCCCGGCGGCCCGTGCAGCGAGATCCTCATCGACCGTGGCCCCGCCTACGGCGCGGAGCGCGACTGGGACGCCGGTGACCGCTACCTGGAGTTCTGGAACCTGGTCTTCATGCAGGACGAGCTCAGCGCCGTGCGCAGCAAGTCGGACTTCGACATCTCCGGCACCCTGCCGAAGAAGAACATCGACACCGGCATGGGCCTGGAGCGGGTCGCGTACCTGCTGCAGGGCAAGGACAACATGTACGAGATCGACGTCATGTTCCCGGTGATCGAGCGGGCCATGGCCCTGACCGGTCGCACCTACGGCACCAGCCACGAGGACGACGTCCGGTTCCGGGTCGTCGCCGACCATGTCCGCAGCTCGATGATGCTCATCGCCGACGGCGTCACGCCCGGCAACGAGGCGCGCGGCTACGTCCTGCGGCGACTGCTGCGCCGCGCCGTCCGGTCCATGCGCCTGCTCGGCTACGAGGACCCGGCGCTGCCCGAGCTGCTGCCGATCAGCCGGGACAAGATGGGGGAGACCTACACCGAGCTGCACCGGGACTGGGACCGCATCGCCCGCGTCGCGTACGCCGAGGAGGAGGCGTTCCGCAAGACGCTGCAGGCCGGCACCCAGATCTTCGACCTCGCCGCGGGTCAGGTGAAGGCCAGCGGCGCCACCACGCTGTCCGGAGACCGCGCCTTCGCGCTGCACGACACCTACGGGTTCCCGATCGACCTGACGCTGGAGATGGCCTCCGAGGCCGGGCTCAGCGTCGACGAGGCCGGCTTCCGCGCGCTCATGACCGAGCAGCGCGAGCGGGCCAAGGCCGACGCCCGTGCCAAGAAGGGCCAGCACGCGGACACGACGGTCTACCGCGGCATCCTCGACGCCCACGGCCCCACCGAGTGGCTCGCCTACGAGACCGACGAGACGGAGTCCAGCGCGCTGGCGCTGCTCACGGGCGGCGCTCCGGCCACCTCGCTGGCGCAGGGCGAGGTGGGCGAGCTCGTGCTCGACCGCACGCCGTTCTACGCCGAGTCCGGCGGTCAGGTCGCCGACGCGGGCACCATCGAGTTCGACGGCGGCCGGCTGGAGGTGCTCGACGTGCAGCGCCCGGTGCGCGGGCTCGTCGTTCACCAGGTGCGGGTCGTGGACGGGGAGTTCACCCCAGGCTCGCTGCTGCACGCCAAGGTCGACCGCGACTGGCGCGTCGGTGCGCGGCAGGCGCACTCGGGCACCCACGTCGTGCACGCCGCGCTGCGCCAGGTGCTCGGCCCCAGCGCGCTCCAGTCGGGCTCCTACAACCGTCCGGGCTACCTGCGGCTGGACTTCGGCTGGACCTCCGGTCTCTCGCCTGCGCAGGTTCATGACATCGAGCAGGTCTCCAACGAGGCGCTGCGCGCCGACCTGCCGGTGCACTGGCAGTACATGACCCTGCCCGAGGCCAAGGAGTGGGGCGCGATCGCCCTGTTCGGCGAGACCTACGACGACCAGAAGGTCCGCGTGGTCGAGATCGGCGGCCCCTGGTCGCGCGAGCTCTGCGGCGGCACCCACGTCTCGCACGCCTCGCAGATCGGCACCATCGTCGTCACCGGTGAGTCCTCGGTCGGCTCCGGCAACCGCCGCATCGAGGCCTTCACCGGCGTCGAGGGCTTCGCCTACCTCGCGCGTGAGCGCGACGTGGTCGACCAGCTGACCGGCCTGCTGAAGACCCAGCCCGACGACCTGGTGGGTCGCGTGAGCGACCTGGTCGAGCGCCTGCGCCAGGCCGAGAAGGAGCTGGAGCGGGGCCGGCTCGCCCAGCTGCTCGCCGGCGCCGGGCAGCTCGCGGCGTCCGCGACCAAGGTGGGCGACGTCAACGTCGTGGCGCAGCGCGCCGACGGTGCCGGCGGAGCGGACGTGCGCACGCTCGCCCTCGACGTCCGCAGCCGGATGAGCCCCTCGGAGCCCGGGGTCGTCGTGATCGTCGGCTCCACCGGCTCCGGGGCGGACGCCAAGGTCGCGGTCGTGGCCGCAGTCAACGACGAGGCCCGCGCGCGGGGGCTCTCGGCCAACGCGCTGGTGCGGGCCGTGGGGCCGCTGCTCGGCGGCCGGGGCGGCGGAAAGGACGACGTGGCCCAGGGCGGCGGCACCGATGCGTCGCGCATCGACGAGGCGCTGGCCCTGGTCCCGGTCGAGGTGGCTCGCAGCTGATGCGCTCCGGCGTACGGCTCGGCATCGACCCCGGGGACGCCCGGATCGGGGTGGCGCGCAGCGACCCCTCGGGCTTCCTGGCGACGCCGGTCGAGACGGTACGGCGCGGCAAGGGGGACCTGCGCCGGATCGCGCAGATCCTGGCCGAGGAGGAGGCCGTCGAGGTGGTCGTCGGCCTGCCCCGCTCGCTCTCCGGCGGGGAGGGCCCGGCGGCGGCCAAGGTGCGCGAGTTCGCGGCGCGGCTGGCCCGCGCGGTGGCGCCCGTCCCCGTGCGGCTGTGCGACGAGAGGCTGACCACCGTGTCGGCGGAGGCTATGCTGCGCGACCGTGGCCAGAAGGGCCGCAAACGGCGTGCCGTGGTGGACCAGGCGGCCGCCGTCCTGATCCTGCAGCACGCGCTCGACACCGAACGCGCCTCGGGGCTCGCACCGGGTGAGATCGTGGAGGAGACCCATGAGTGAGCCGATGAACCAGTCCGCGGCCGACCGGGCCGACGACCCCGACCTCGACGAGGGCTCCTTCGTGGACGACGTCTACGAGCCCCGGCCGGGCGGCCGGCGCCGCAAGCGACGCGGGGTCTCGGGCTGCCTGCCCGTGCTGATCGTCCTGGCCGTGCTCGGCGGTCTGCTCTACGTCGGAGTCACCCAGGGCGTGGACTTCGTCAAGGACCAGTTCGGCGAGGCCGAGGACTACCCCGGCCCGGGCTCCGGGCAGGTGAGCTTCGAGGTCAGCTCCGGCGACACCGCGACCGACATCGGCCGCAACCTCAAGGACCAGGGCGTCGTGGCGTCCGTGGACGCGTTCGTCAGCGCGGCCAACGGCGAGCCCAAGGCGGGCGGGATCCAGGTGGGCTTCTACTCGCTGAAGAAGGAGATGGCCGCCGAGGACGCGCTCGCGATCCTGATCGAGCCCGGCAACCTGGTCACCAATGCCATCACCATCCCCGAGGGCCTGCGAGTCGTCGACATCGTCGACATCCTCGCGGAGAAGACCGACTTCAAGCGCGGGGCGTTCGAGAAGGCGCTGGCCCAGCCGGGCAAGCTCGGCCTGCCCGGCTACGCCGAGGGCAACCCGGAGGGCTACCTCTTCCCCTCGACGTACTCCTTCGGTCCCAAGGACACCCCGGCGTCCATGCTCAAGGCCATGGTCGACCGCTGGAAGCAGGCTGCCGAGGACGCGAACCTCGAGGCCGCCGCTGCGGAGTTGGACCTGACCCCCCACGAGCTCATGACCGTGGCCAGCCTGGTTGAGGCCGAGGGCCGCGGCGACGACATGCCCAAGATCGCGCGCGTGATCTACAACCGGCTGGCCGACCCGAGCGGGCCGACGGTCGGCAAGCTGCAGATCGACGCGACGGTCAACTACGCCCTGGACCGCTCGCTCGTGGCCATCCCGACGTCGGAGGACCTGAAGGTCGACTCGCCGTACAACACCTACGAGGTGGTCGGCCTGCCGCCGGGGCCGATCGAGGCGCCCGGCGACGCGGCGATCCAGGCGGCCAGCAAGCCCGCCGACGGAGACTGGCTGTTCTACGTCACGGTCGACCTGGAGACCGGCGAGACCAAGTTCACCGAGAGCTACGACGAGTTCCTCGCCTACAAGCAGCAGCTGCGCGACTACTGCGCCAACGAGTCCGACCGCTGCTGAGCGGCCGCCGTCATGAGGTGTGCCGTCCTGGGCGACCCGATCGCCCACTCGCTGTCGCCGGTGCTGCACCGGGCCGGCTACGAGGCGCTGGGTCTCGACTGGACCTACGACGCGGTGCGGGTGGGGCTCGGCGAGCTCGCGGCGCAGCTGCGCCCGGAGGCGGGCTGGCGCGGGCTCTCGCTGACGATGCCGCTCAAGCGGGAGGCCATGGGACTGGCCGACGAGGTCACCGAGCGGGCGCGGCTGGTCGGTGCCGCCAACACGTTGGTGCTCGGTGACGGCCGGATCTCGGCGGACAACACCGACCTGCCCGGCGCCGTGGCCGCCGTCCGGGAGCGGTACGACGGTCCGGTACGGGCCGGCACCGTGCTCGGCGGCGGCGCGACGGCCGCGTCCACGGGCCTGGCCCTGTGTGAGCTGGGAGCCGGCACGGTGACGGTGCTCGCCCGGTCGCCGGAGCGGGCGCAGGAGACGCTCGACGCGATCGGCAGGCACCCGACCGCCCCCGAGGTGCGGGTCGGCTCGCTCGACGACGTACCGACCGGCGACGTGCTGGTCTCGACCATCCCCGCCGGGGCCCAGACGCCAGAGCTCGTGGGGCGAGCCGCGGGGATCCCGGTGTTGTTCGAGGTGCTCTACGACCCGTGGCCGACCCCGCTCGCGGCCAGCGCCGGGTCGCGACCGCTGGTCGGCGGCCTCGACCTGCTCGTGCACCAGGCGGCCGTGCAGTTCGAGCTCTTCACCGGACGGCCGGCCCCGCTCGACGCGATGCGCGCCGCGGGAGAGCGGGAGCTGGCCCAGCGGTCCAGCGCGTGAGCGAGGTCCCCGCGGGCCTGCTCCTGGCGATGGCCGCCTGCGGTGTCCTCGGGCTGCTCGTGCCGGAGCTGGTGCGCCGGGTGCCCGAGCCGGCCGTCGCCGACGACGCAGCGCCCAAGGAGACCTACGCGGCCATCGGGGACCGCCCCGGCCTGGCCGGCAGGGCCGCGCTCGCCTCCGCCGTCGCCGGCGCGGTGATCGGGGCAGCGGTGGGCGCGCAGTGGCCGCTGCTCTACCTGGTGCCGCTGGTCCCGATCGGCGTCGCGCTGGCGGTCATCGACTGGCGCACGCGGCTGCTGCCCACGCGGGTGATCGCGCCGGCGTACGTCCTCACCGTCGCGCTCGTGGCGGTGGCCACCGCCGTCACCGGGGACGTCGACGACCTGGCGCGGGCCGGCTGGGGGTGGGCCATCAGCGGCGGCTCGTTCCTGCTGCTGTGGTTCGTGCACCCGCGCGGGCTCGGCTACGGGGACGTGCGGCTCTCGGGCGTCCTCGGGATCGCGCTGGGCTACCTGGGCTGGGGCGAGCTGGTCGTCGGGATGTACGCCGGCTTCCTGCTCGGCGGGGTCGGCGGGGGTCTGCTGGCGCTGCTGCGGGTCGTGGAGCGCCGCGCCTTCCCGTTCGGGCCGTTCATGCTCGTGGGCGCCCTCGTCGGCGTCGCCGTGGGCGACCGGGTGCTCCGCAGTCTCGTCGGGGGGTGACCGGCGCGGGCGTCGGGGTCGTCAATGAAAGACTGACCCCATGCTGCGTTGGCTCACCGCGGGCGAGTCCCACGGCCCCTCCCTGGTCGCGATCCTCGAGGGGCTGCCCGCCCATGTCCGGGTGACCTCCGACGACATCGCCGACTCCCTGGCCCGGCGACGCCTCGGCTACGGCCGCGGCGCTCGGATGAAGTTCGAGCAGGACCAGGTCACGCTCACCGGAGGGGTGCGCCACGGGCTCACCCAGGGCGGTCCGGTCGCCCTGCAGGTGGGCAACACCGAGTGGCCCAAGTGGGAGAAGGTCATGTCCGCCGACCCGGTGGACCCCGTCGAGCTCGAGGCCATGGCCCGCAACGCCCCGCTGACCCGGCCCCGCCCGGGCCACGCCGACCTGGCCGGCATGCAGAAGTACGACTTCGACGACGCCCGCCCGATCCTGGAGCGGGCCTCCGCCCGCGAGACCGCGGCGCGCGTGGCGCTCGGTCGGGTCGCGAGCAACTTCCTCGAGCAGGCCACCGGAGCCCGCATCGTCTCGCACGTCATCGAGCTCGGCGGTGTCCGCGCTCCCGACGGGTTGTGGCCCGAGGCCGACGACGTGGCGCGCCTCGACGAGGACCCGGTGCGCTGCCTGGACCCCGAGACGTCCGCCGGCATGGTGGCCGCCATCGACCAGGCCCACAAGGACGGCGACACGCTCGGCGGGGTCGTCGAGGTCGTCGTGCACGGGCTGCCGCCGGGCCTCGGCTCGCACGTCCACTGGGACCGCCGTCTCGACTCCCGCCTGGCCGGGGCGCTCATGGGGATCCAGGCGATCAAGGGCGTCGAGGTCGGGGACGGCTTCGCGCTCGCGGCCACGCCGGGCTCGCTGGCCCACGACGAGATCGTGCCGACCGAGGAGGGCATCCGGCGTACGTCGGGCCGCTCCGGTGGCACCGAGGGCGGCATGACCACCGGCGAGGTGCTGCGCGTGCGCGCGGCGATGAAGCCGATCGCCACCGTGCCGCGTGCGCTGCGCACCGTCGACGTCGCGACCGGGGAGGCGTCCGTGGCGCACCACCAGCGCTCCGACGTGTGCGCGGTCCCCGCCGCGGGGATCGTCGCGGAGGCCATGGTGGCGCTGGTGCTGGCCGACGCCGTCGTGGAGAAGTTCGGCGGCGACTCGGTGCAGGAGACCCGCCGCAACGTCGCGAGCTACCTCGAGACGCTGAGGTTCCGGTGAGCGTCGTCCTGGTCGGGCCCATGGGGTCGGGCAAGTCGACTGTCGCGCCCCTGCTCGCCGAGGCGCTCGGGGTGACCGTCCGCGACGTCGACTCCGAGATCGAGGCCCGCGAAGGGCGCTCGATCTCCGACATCTTCGTCGACTCCGGCGAGGATCACTTCCGTGAGCTCGAGCGGGCCGCCGTCCGCGAGGTGCTGGCCGAGCACGACGGGGTCGTGTCGCTCGGCGGGGGAGCGGTGCTCGACCCCGAGACCCGCGAGCTCCTGGTCGACCACCGGGTCGTCTTCCTGCGGGTCGGGCTGGCCGAGGCCGTCAAACGTGTGGGCCTGGGCACCGGACGCCCGCTGCTGCTCGGCAACGTCCGCTCGCGGATCAAGGCGCTGCTCGACGAGCGCGCGCCGGTCTACGCCGCCGTCGCCGACCTCACCGTCGACACCGATGAGCGCACTCCCGAGGACATCGTCGCCGAGATCGAGAAGGCCCTGCCATGAGCGCCACCACCAGCGACCGCGTCCTCCACGTCGGCGGCGCCTCGCCGTACGACGTCGTGGTCGGCGCGGACCTCGCCGGACGGCTCCCCGCCATCCTGGGCGAGGAGGTGCAGCGGGTCGCCCTGCTCTGCGCCGGGGAGCTCGTCGAGCACGCGCAGCCGGTGCTCGACGCGCTGCGCGAGGAGTACGACGTGCTCGTGCTCGGCCTGCCGGAGGGGGAGCGCGCCAAGACCGCCTCGGTCGCCAACGACTGCTGGGAGGCGCTCGGCGAGGCCGGCTTCACCCGCTCGGACGCGGTGGTCACCTTCGGCGGCGGCGCCACGACCGACCTCGGCGGCTTCGTGGCCGCGAGCTGGCTGCGCGGAGTCCGCGTCGTCCACGTGCCCACCACGCTCCTGGCAATGGTCGACGCCGCCGTCGGCGGCAAGACCGGCATCAACACCGGCGCCGGCAAGAACCTCGTCGGTGCGTTCCACGAACCCGCCGGCGTCCTGTGCGACCTGCGGCTCCTGGAGTCGCTGCCGCGCGAGGAGCTCGTCGCCGGGCTGGGTGAGGTGGTCAAGTGCGGCTTCATCGCCGACCCCGAGATCCTGCGGCTGGTGGAGACGACCGATCCGGCGGCGCTGACGCCCGGCTCCGAGGTGCTGCGCGAGCTGGTCGAGCGGGCGATCGCGGTGAAGATCGACATCGTCGTCGCCGACCTGCGCGAGACCGGCGGGACCGAAGGCCACCCGGGGCGCGAGGCGCTCAACTACGGGCACACCCTCGCCCACGGCATCGAGCGCGCCGAGGACTACGCCATCCGGCACGGCGAGGCGGTCGCGATCGGCTGCGTCTACGTCGCCGAGCTCGCCCGCGCCGCGGGGATCCTGGCCCCCGAGGTCGCCGACCGCCACCACACCGCCTTCGCACGGGTCGGGCTGCCGACGACCTACGGTGGCGGCGACTTCGACGAGCTCCTGGCCACCATGGCGGTCGACAAGAAGGCGCGCGGCTCGCAGCTGCGGTTCGTCGTGCTCGAGGACATCGGGAGGCCGGTCGTCCTGGCCGGCCCCTCGGAGCAGGACCTGCGCGCGGCCTACGACGTGGTCACCGGCGGCCGGTCGTGAGGACGCTGGTGCTCAACGGCCCCAACCTGGGACGGCTGGGACGGCGCCAGCCCGAGATCTACGGCACCACCACGCACGCCCAGCTGGCCGAGCAGTGCCTGGCCTGGGGTGCGGCGCTGGGCCTCGAGGTCGAGGTCCGCCAGACCAACCACGAGGGCGTGATGCTCGACTGGCTCAACACCGCGGCCGACGACGGGGACGCCGTCGTCCTCAACGCCGCCGCGTGGACGCACTACTCCTACGCGCTCCTCGACGCGTGCGCCCAGCTCACCGCGCCGCTCGTCGAGGTGCACATCTCCGACCCGCTTCAGCGCCCGGAGGAGTTCCGGCACACCTCCGTGGTGACTCCCTACGCGGTGGAGGTCATCGCGGGGCACGGCATCGACGGCTATCGCCTCGCGCTCGAGGTCGTCGCGCGGGGCTGAGCGGGATGGACGGCGGGGCTCCGATAGGAGGGGTGACGGGGAACCACTAGACTCGTCGGCTGTTGCCCGCGAGATCTCCGGGCGGCGTACCGAACCCCCGAGCGAAGGCTGACACGCGCGCATGGCATCGACCAACGACCTCAAGAACGGCATGGTGCTCAACATCGACGGTCAGCTCTGGGCTGTCGTCGACTTCCAGCACGTGAAGCCGGGCAAGGGCCCCGCGTTCGTGCGGACCAAGCTCCGCAACGTCGAGTCGGGCAAGAACGTCGACAAGACCTTCAACGCCGGCACCAAGGTCGAGACCGCCACGGTCGACCGCCGCACGATGCAGTACCTCTACAACGACGGCACGTCGTTCGTGTTCATGGACACCGGCACCTACGACCAGATCGAGGTCCCGCCCGAGGTGCTGGGCGACGGCGCCAACTTCCTCCTGGAGAACCAGGAGGCCATCGTGGCGACCAACGAGGGCCGGGTGCTCTTCGTCGAGCTGCCCGCGTCGGTGGAGCTGGTCATCACGTTCACCGAGCCCGGCCTCGCCGGCGACAGCGCGACCGGCCGCACCAAGCCCGCGACGCTCGAGACCGGCCACGAGATCCAGGTCCCGCTCTTCATCAACCAGGGCGAGAAGGTCAAGGTCGACACCCGCGACTCGTCGTACCTGGGTCGCGTCAAGTCCTGATGGCGGTCGTCTGATGGGGGCCCGGTCCAAGGCCCGCAAGCGCGCTCTCGACCTGCTGTACGCCTCGGAGATGCGCGGGGAGTCGCCCACCGAGGCGCTCGACCGCGCCATCGCCGACGGCGAAGGCCCGACCAACGACTACACCGCCACCCTGGTGCGCGGCGTGGTGGCGCACCAGAGCGAGATCGACGAGCTGCTGGCGACCTACTCGGAGGCCTGGACGCTAGACCGGATGCCGGCCGTCGACCGCAACGTCCTGCGGCTGGGAGTCTGGGAGATGCTGTACGCCGAGGACGTGCCCGACACCGTCGCGGTCTCCGAGGCGATGGCGCTGGTCCGTGAGCTCTCGACCGACGAGTCGCCGCCGTTCGTCAACGGGATCCTGGGCGCTATTCAACGCAGCCGCTCGGCCTGACATGCTGCGGTCCATGAACGCCGACCGACACGACGCCATGGACACTGCGGGACGCATCGGGCTGGTGGCCTACGGGGTCGTCCACCTCATGGTCGGCTGGCTGGCGCTGCAGCTCGCCTTCGGTGACCGCTCGGGCGAGGCCTCGAGCAGCGGCGCCGTGCAGGAGCTGTCGGAGCAGCCGCTGGGCGGCTTCCTGGTCTGGGCGGTGGCGATCGGGATGTTCCTGCTGGCCATCTGGCGGATCCTCGACGGAATCCTCGGGCACGCCACCGACGACGACTCCGACCGCCTCAAGGCAGGGGCGGTGGGAGTCGGCAAGGCCATCCTGTACATCGCCGTGGGCATCAGCGCGGTGCGGGTGGCCACCGGCTCCGGCGGCGGCAAGGGCGGTGGGACCGACTCCACCACCGCCAAGGTCATGGATGTCACCGGAGGGCAGCTGCTCGTCGGCGCCGCCGGCCTCGCCGTCATCGGCTACGGCGCCTGGCTGATCTACACGGCCTGGTCGGAGCGCTTCTTGAAGAAGATCGACGGCGAGGACCAGACCGGCAACACCGGCACGGCGTTCAAGTGGTTCGGCAAGTCCGGCTACGCCGCCAAGGGGGTCGCGATCGGCGTGGTCGGCGGGCTCTTCGTCTACGCCGCCGCCACGCACGAGCCCCAGAAGTCCGGCGGCCTGGACCAGGCCCTGGTCGAGGTGCTGGACCAGCCGTTCGGGCCGGTGCTGCTCACGCTCGTGGCGCTCGGCATCGCCGCCTACGGGCTCTTCGCGTTCGCGCGGGCCAAGCAGGACTCGCCCAGCTGACGTTGACTCGCATGGCAGGCTGAGCGCATGGCTGCCACCGAGGTCGATGTCGTCGTGCTCGGGCTCGGGCCCGGCGGGGAGTACGCCGCCCAGAAGCTCGCCGAGGCCGGCCTGCGGGTCGTGGGCGTCGACAAGGGGCTGGTCGGTGGGGAGTGCCCGTTCTACGGCTGCATCCCCTCGAAGATGATGATCCGGGCCGCCGACTCGCTCGCCGAGGCGCGGCGTGCCGTCACCCTCGGGGGCGAGGTCGAGGTGACGCCGGACTGGCGGCTGGTCGCCGAGCGCATCGACAAGCAGGCCACCAACCACTGGGACGACAGCTCCCACGTCGAGCGCCTGACCGACGCCGGCGTCGAGATCCTGCGCGGCACCGGTCGGCTGGACGGCCCGGGCCGGGTGCTGGTCACGGGCACCGACGGGTCCACGCACGAGCTGGTGGCCGCGCGAGGCGTCATCCTGAACGTCGGCACGGTCCCCGCCACGCTGCCCATCGCCGGCCTCGAGGGTACGCCGTACTGGACCAACCGGGAGGTCGTGCGGCTCGCCGAGCTGCCGGAGTCGATCGTCGTCATCGGGGCCGGGCCGATCGGCTGCGAGCTGACGCAGGCGTTCGCGCGCTTCGGCGTGCGGGTCACCCTGCTGGAGGTGGCCGACCGGATCCTGGGTCCCGAGGAGCCCGAGAGCAGCGAGGTCGTGCACGGCGTCCTCACCGTCGAGGGCGTGGACGTGCGTGCGGGGGTGCGCATCGACAGCGTCGCCCACGACGGCGGCTTCCGGGTCGCGCTCGCCGGCGGCGAGGTCGTGAGCGCCGACCAGCTGCTCGTGGCCGCGGGCAGGCGCACCCAGCTCAGCGGGATCGGTCTGGAGACGGTCGGCCTCGCCGACGACCTCAAGGTCGTCGAGACCGACAAGCGGCTGCGGGCGGGGGAGCGACTGTGGGCGGTGGGCGACATCACCGGCAAGGGCCAGTTCACGCACGTGTCGATGTACCAGGCCGCCGTCGCCGTGCGCGACCTCCTCGGTGAGGACGGTCCCTGGGCCGACTACCGCGCCGTCAGCAGGGTGACGTTCACCGACCCCGAGGTCGGCTCCGTCGGGATGACCGAGCGACAGGCCCGCGAGGCAGGGCTGAACGTGGTCGTCAGCGTGGCCCAGATCCCCGAGTCCAGCCGCGGCTGGATCCACCAGGTCGGCAACGAGGGCATCATCAAGCTGGTCGGCGACGCCGACCGGCGGGTGCTCGTCGGCGCCTCCGCCGTGGCCCCGTCCGGTGGCGAGGTCCTGGGTCTCCTGGCGGCCGCCGTGCACGCCGAGATCCCCCTCGCGACGCTGCGGACGATGCACTTCGCCTACCCGACGTTCCACCGCGCCATCGAGGTCGCGCTCGCCGGGTTGGACAGCTGAGACCGATGTGGTTTGAGGGGCGGTCGGGTGGACACACTTCGCCCATGACCGTGACGTGGCGCGCCCTTGCCCTGGGCCTCGCCCTCGCGCTCTCCGTCAGCTCCTGCAGCAGCGACGCGGGGGAGCCCCAGGCCGCGCCCGAGACGCCGCAGCCGCCGACCCCGAGCAGCGAAGCCGTACCGTGCACGGTCGCGGGCTTCAGCCCCGAGGAGAAGACGGTGCTCCACCGGCGGAGCGCCGTCGTGCTCTACGCCGCGACCCACGAGATGTCGCCCGGCACCGCCGCCTCGGGCAAGGAGATGCTCAGCCGCTACGACCTGGCCCCCGTGCGGGTGACCTCCTCGTCGAGCGAGGTCCCCGAGGAGCTGCGCCGCGCGGTGCTCGGCGCGGCGGGTCCGGCCTGGCCGAGGTCCGGCCCGCCCCAGGAGTCGGGGCCGTTCTCCTACGACGTCAGCAACGACACGGCGAACCAGTTCCGACGGTTCGTGCGGTACCAGGGAGCCGGCGCGCTCCACGGCTCCTGGTCCGCGACGCGGTGCGGTGCGCCGTACAACGACGGCAGCCAGGTCGTGCGGCTGACCGGGAAGTTCAGCACCGTGTCGGTCCCTCAGCGGCCGCGCACCCACGTCTGCGGATCTGTGACGAGGGACGAGTACGACCGAGCCGCGACCCGTGCCTGCCGGCTCTGACCCCACCCAGCCTCACCCGAGACCCCTCGGCCCGAAACGGAGGAACCAGATGACCCAGCAGGACCCGCCGGTCCCGGAGGACTACGACATCTCCGACACCAGCGACCGTCTCTACACGCCCGAGGAGCTGAGCGCCTACACCGCGCAGCAGAACGCCGCGCCGGCGCCCGCGGTCCACGGCGACCCGCTGACGGACCCGCTGACCGACCCGCTGCCGGCGTACCAGGCCGGGCCTCCGGCCCCGTCGGCCCCGCCGGCCCCACCGGCCCCGCCTGCGCAGGCGGCACCGCCGGCACCGCCGGCACCGCCGCCGGCGTCCGCGCCCCTGGGCGCGCCCCCGATCGGACCGCCGCCCTCCGCGCCACCGCCCCCTGCGCCGTTCACCAGTGCGCCTCCGGCTCCTGCGCCTGCGCCGCCCACGGGACACCACAGCGCGCCTGCTGCTCCGCCCATCGGGGGCCCTGCCTCGGACCGCCCCGCCGGCACCAGCGCGCCGGAGCCCGACCTCAGCGACCCGGAGGTGCGCCGGTTCATGACGGCCACCGACTTCCTGGATCGCCGCGACAGCGAGAAGGAGCACGGCCCGGCCACGTGGGGCTGGCGCGGCCGCATGCGCCGGTGGACCGGCGGCCTGATCGCGCCGAAGATGGGCCCGGACGAGCTGGAGTATGAGGACAACCGCCGCGCCATCCAGCGCGACTTCGACGGCCCGCGCACGATCGCGTTCATCAACCCCAAGGGCGGTGCGGCCAAGACCACCGGCGTGCTGGCGGCCGGCTACACCTTCGGCACCGTGCGCGGTGGCGGCGTCGTGGCGTGGGACAACAACGAGACCCGCGGCACCCTGGGCATCCGCGGCACCCGCAGCTCGCACCGCAACACCACGCGTGAGCTGCTGGAGGACCTGGAGCGGTTCAGCGACGTCTACCAGTCGCGCATCGGCGACCTGGGAGCGTTCGTGCGCTCCCAGGGCGACGCGCACTTCGACGTGCTGGCCTCCGACGAGCGCCCCGACGTCACCGGGACGATCCGCGCGGACGACTTCAACGCCGTGCACCGCCTGCTGGAGCGGTTCTACCGCGTGATCCTGGTCGACACCGGCAACAACATGCGCGCCGAGAACTGGCTGGCCTCCGCCGACGCCGCGGACCTGCTCGTCGTCACCAGCACGGTGCGCGAGGACACCGGCTACAGCGGGCTGTGGATGCTCGACGCACTGCAGGACGCGGGCATGCAGAACCTGAAGTACAAGGCCGTCACGGTGCTCTCGGACCCCTCCCCGCAGGTCGACAGCAAGCTCGCGCACGACCTCGTGCAGGTCTACGAGCAGCGCACCCGCGCGGTCTACCGGGTGCCGTACGACTCCGCACTCGTCGCCGGCTCGATCGTCCCCTACGCCCAGCTCTCCGAGGCCACCAAGATGTCGTGGCTCAAGGCCTGCGCCGGCATGGCGGCCGCTCTCTGACGCCGACCCGTCAGAAACTTTCTGACGGGTCAGCGGGGACAGCGGGGAACATTGCGGGAGCTCGCGGACTTGGGGGTGAACATGCGCGCAGTCGTCTACACCGAGACCGGTCCCTCCTCCGTCCTGCACCTCGTCGATCGACCGGTGCCCGAGCCGGGACCGGGTGAGGTGCGGGTGCGTCTGGTCCGCGCCGGCGTCAACCCCACGGACTGGAAGTTCCGCACCGCTGCGTCGCTGGGCTTCGACGAGGTCGCGCCGGGGCAGGACGGGTCGGGCGTCGTCGATGCCGTGGGTGAGGGAGTCGAGGGGCTGGCGGTCGGGGACCGGGTCTGGCTGATCCTGGCCCAGTACGGCCGCCCCTACGGCACGGCCGTCGAGCTGACCGTCCAGCCGGCCGAGCTCGTCGTGCCCCTGCCCGACGGAGCGGGCTTCGACCTCGGCGCGAGCCTCGGCGTACCCGCCGTGACGGCGCACCGTGCGCTGACCTCGATGCAGTTCGGGCCGAGGCGGCTCGGGCCCGGGGCGCTCGAGGGACGCACGGTGCTGGTGGCCGGCGGAGCCGGCGCGGTGGGCAACGCGGCGATCCAGCTGGCCACGTGGTCGGGCGCGCGAGTCGTGACGACCGTCAGCAGCGACGAGAAGGCGGCGCTCGCGACCGCGGCGGGGGCCGACCACGTCGTCAACTACCGCACCGGTGACGCGGCGCGCGAGATCCTCGCGATCGCCCCCGACGGCGTCGACCTGGCCGTCGAGGTGGCCCCGGCTCAGAACAACGCCCTCGACCTGGCCGTCGTGCGCAACCACGGCACGGTGGCGATCTACGCCGACAACGGCGGGGAGACGTTCGACATCGAGATCCGCCCGACGTTCTCGCGCAACCTGAGCTACCAGTTCCTGCTGCTCTACACCCTGGACCGTGCGCTGGTCCGTGCCGCGGCCGAGGACATCGGGTCCGCGGTCGCCGCCGGTGCGCTGCGCGTCGGCGAGGACGCCGGGGTGCCCCTGCACCACTTCGCGCTGGAGGACACCGCGGCCGCGCACGACGCGGTCCAGGCCGGTGTGGTCGGCAAGGTGCTGATCGACGTCGGGTGAGGGTCATGTGCCCGGCGAGGGCTGGGTACCGGAAGTCATGACCGCAAACCTGACAGGCAAGAAGATCGCGTTCCTGCTGGACAACTCCGGTGTCGAGCAGCCCGAGCTGACCACCCCCTGGGAGGCGTTCCGCGCGGCCGGCGCCGAGACCACGCTCATCGCGCCCGAGGCAGGCAAGGTGCAGGCGTTCACCAACGACGTTGAGCAGGCCGACACCTTCGAGGCCGAGCTCGCGGTGAGCGACGCGGACGCCGACGACTACGACGCCCTGGTGCTGCCCGGCGGCACCACCAACGCCGACTCCCTGCGTCTGGACACCGACGCGGTCGCGTTCGTGAAGGCGTTCGCCGACGACGGCAAGCCGATCGCCGCCATCTGCCATGGGCCATGGGCCCTCGTCGAGGCCGACGTGCTCGACGGCAAGCGGCTGACGTCGTACCCCTCGCTGCAGACCGACATCCGCAACGCCGGCGGCTCCTGGGTCGACGAGGAGGCCGTGGTCTCGACCGAGAACGAGTGGACCCTCGTCACCAGCCGCAACCCCGACGATCTCGACGCCTTCGTCGAGGCGGCCTCCCAGGCGTTCACCGACTGACCCGTCCCCAACTCACCGCTCCGACCGCTGACCCGTCAGAAACTTTCTGACGGGTCAGCGGTGATTTCGTGCAGTTGGTGACGGGTCAGTCGGTGCGGGCGGCGCCCCAGCCGTGCCAGCGGTCGACCCGCATCCAGGCGCTGACGCGCGGGCTCTCGCGGTCGGGGTACGGCGAGCCGCCGTAGTGCGTGCTCAGCCGGTCGATGTCGGTCAGGTCCTCGTCGTCCTTGAACTCGACCACGGTGCCGAGCAGGGAGACGTGGGTGTACCAGTTGTCTGCGGCCAGGACCGTGAGCGAGACGCGGGGGTCGGCGCGCAGGTGGTTGAGGCGGACCCGGGTGTGGTCCATGTTGAGCAGCACCCGGTCGTCGTCCTCGAGCAGGTACCAGGTCGCCACCGAGACCGGCTGGCCGTCGGAACGGAGCGTGGCCACCACGGCCGGGTTGGGCTGTCGGAGCAGATCGCGTACGGCGTCGGGGAAGGGCAGGATTGCCACGAGAACCTCCTGAGGTGGGGAGGTCCAACGTAACCGCCGCTGACACGGTAGGGTGAAGCCCGATCGACATCCTTTAACGAGCCGTCCGGTGAGGCGGAGAAGGAGGTCAAGCGCAGCTCGTGTGTGCCCAGCCTGCAGGACAACCCGCCCCCGCCGAGACCACCGGCCGCGTGGTTCTCGACGCCCGTGACATCGCCCGGGCGCTGACCCGGATCTCGCATGAGATCCTCGAACGCAACAAGGGCGCGGGCGACCTCGTGCTCCTGGGGATCCCGCGCCGCGGTGTGCCCCTCGCCGTGCGGATCGCCGAGCGGATCTCGGCCGTCGAGGGCCTCGAGGTCCCCGTCGGCTCCCTCGACGTCACCATGTACCGCGACGACCTGCGGATGAAGCCCGCCCGGGCGCTGCTGCCCACCGAGATCCCCCAGGGCGGGATCGACGGCAAGGTCGTCGTCCTGGTCGACGACGTGCTGTTCTCCGGACGCACCATCCGCGCGGCCCTCGACGCGCTGAACGACGTGGGCCGCCCCGAGGCGGTCCGGCTCGCGGTCCTGGTCGACCGCGGCCACCGCGAGCTGCCGATCCGCGCCGACTTCGTCGGTAAGAACCTCCCCACCTCGCTGGTGGAGCGGGTGAGCGTCCGTCTGGCCGAGACCGACGAGGTCGACGCGGTCTCCATCGACGCCCCCACCGAAGGGAGCCCCGCATGAAGCGGCACCTGCTGAGCGCAGCCGATCTGACCCGCGACGACGCCGAGCTGGTCCTGCAGACGGCCGAGGAGATGCGCTCGCTCGCCAACCGCCCCATCAAGAAGCTCCCGGCGCTGCGCGGCCGCACCGTGGTCAACCTGTTCTTCGAGGACTCCACGCGCACCCGGATCTCCTTCGAGGCTGCGGCCAAGAGGCTCAGCGCGGATGTCATCAACTTCTCCGCCAAGGGCTCCAGCCTGTCGAAGGGCGAGAGCCTCAAGGACACCGCGCTGACCCTGGAGGCGATGGGCGCCGACGCCGTCGTCGTACGCCACGGCGCCAGCGGGGCACCGCACCGGCTCGCGCACTCGGGCTGGGTGCACTCCAGCGTCGTCAACGCCGGTGACGGCACCCACGAGCACCCCACGCAGGCCCTGCTGGACGCGTTCACCATGTGGCGCCACCTCGCCAAGGACGGCGGTGGCCTGGACGGGCGCCGGGTCGCGATCGTGGGCGACGTGCTGCACAGCCGGGTCGCGCGCTCCAACGCGCTGCTGCTGCAGACCCTCGGTGCCGAGGTCACGCTGGTCGCCCCGCCGACGCTGCTGCCGGTCGGCATCGAGACGTGGGGCGTCGAGACCTCCTACGACCTCGACGCGGTGATCCCCAAGGCCGACGTCGTGATGATGCTGCGCGTGCAGCGCGAGCGGATGAACGCCTCGTTCTTCCCGACGGCGCGCGAGTACTCCCGCCGCTATGGCCTCGACGGCAAGCGCATGCGCACGCTGCAGGACCACACGATCGTGATGCACCCCGGCCCCATGGTCCGCGGCATGGAGATCACCGCCGACGTGGCCGACTCCGACCGCTCGGTGATCGTCGAGCAGGTCACCAACGGCGTCGCCGTCCGCATGGCCGTCCTCTACCTCCTGCTCAGTGGCGCCGAGGGCGTCACGGGCGTCGACGAAAGCGAGAACGACGCGTGAGCGCGTACCTGATCCAGAACGTCTCCATCCTCGGGGCCGAGCCGACCGACCTGCTGCTGGACGGAGGCGTGGTCGCCGCCATCGGCGCCGAGGCGGCCTCGCCCGAGGCCGAGGTGATCGACGCCGCCGGGCTGATCGCGCTGCCCGGTCTCGTGGACCTGCACACGCACCTGCGCGAGCCTGGTCGCGAGGACGCGGAGACCGTCGAGTCCGGCACTCAGGCCGCGGCGCTGGGCGGCTTCACCGCCGTGCACGCGATGGCCAACACCGAGCCGGTCGCCGACACCGCCGGCGTCGTGGAGCAGGTGTGGCGGCTGGGCCGCGAGGCCGGCTACTGCGACGTCTACCCGATCGGCGCGGTCACCGTCGGCCTGGCGGGGGAGCAGCTCGCCGAGCTGGGAGCGATGGCCGACTCGGCCGCACGGGTCCGGGTCTTCTCCGACGACGGCAAGTGCGTCAGCGACGCGGTGCTGATGCGCCGGGCACTGGAGTACGTCAAGGCGTTCGACGGCGTCATCGCCCAGCACGCGCAGGAGCCGCGCCTGACCGAGGGCGCGCAGATGAACGAGGGCGAGCTGTCCGGGCGACTGGGCCTGACCGGCTGGCCGGCCGTCGCCGAGGAGGCGATCATCGCTCGCGACTGCCTGCTCGCCGCGCACGTCGGCTCCCGGCTGCACGTCTGCCACGTCTCCACCGCCGGCTCGGTCGAGATCGTGCGCGACGCCAAGCGCAAGGGCTGGGACGTCACCGCCGAGGCCTGCCCCCACCACCTGCTGCTGACCGACGACCTGGCCGAGACCTACGACCCGATCTACAAGGTCAACCCGCCGCTGCGCAGCACCGCCGACACCGAGGCGCTGCGCGCCGGACTGGCCGACGGCACGATCGACATCGTCGCCACCGACCACGCCCCACACCCCCACGAGGACAAGGACTGCGAGTGGGCGGCCGCGGCGTTCGGCATGCTCGGCCTCGAGACCGCGCTGTCGATCGTGCAGGAGACGATGGTCGACCCCGGCCTGCTCGACTGGGCCGGCGTCGCCGAGCGGATGTCCTACGCCCCGGCGCGCATCGGCCGGGTCGCCGACCACGGCCGCCCGATCGAGGTCGGCGCCCCGGCCAACGTGGTGCTGTACGACCCCGCCGCCCGCCGCACGATCGAGGCGTCGGAGTCGGCCTCGCTCAGCCGCAACACGCCGTACGCCGGCATGGAGCTGCCCGGCCGGGTGGTCGCGACCTTCCTGCGCGGCAAGGCCACGGTGCTGGACGGCAAGCTCGCCTGACATGGTGGGGTCCCGCCCCGACCGTAGGAGGAGCCATGCGCCGAGAGTCACTGCCCGAGCTGGTCCAGCAGCACCTCGCGACCGCGCGGGAGGCGTCCAGCGGCCGTAGCGCCCACACCATCCACGGCGGGCACGACCAGGTCTTGCGTCAGACCATGATCGCGCTCATCGCCGGCCAGCAGCTCGACGAGCACGAGAACCCCGGTGAGGCGACGCTGCAGGTGCTGCAGGGCCACGTGACCCTGGTCGCCGGCGACACGCGCAGCGAGGGAGAGGCGGGCGACCTGCTGCCGATCCCGGACTCGCGCCACTCGCTGGAGGCGCTCGAGGACTCGGTCGTCCTGCTCACCGTGGCCAAGCGGCTCTGACCTGGGCGCCGTCACGAGCTGCCGGCTGCCGGGTGGAGGAGTTTCACCGGGCACCCGGTGAAACTCACGCTTCCCGCATGAAGTTTCGTGGGGGAGGCGCCAGTTTCACCGGGGACCCGGTGAAACTGGCGCGCCCAGCCATACCCAGCGCAGGCCGACCGCTTGGCTGCTGGACGCGGTCGGGGAGGGGGGAGCGCCACTGATACGCTCGCGAGGATCCGACATCCTTTAACGATCCGTCCTGCGAGGCGGAGAAGGAGGTACGGCGTGCCAGTGCATGCCCAGACCCAGCCGCCACGTCCTGCGATGCTCGTCCTCGAGGACGGCCGCACCTTCCACGGGGACGCCTACGGCGCCGTGGGCGAGACGTTCGGCGAGGCCGTCTTCAACACCGGCATGACCGGCTACCAGGAGACCCTGACCGACCCGTCCTACCACCGCCAGGTCGTGGTGATGACGGCCCCGCACATCGGCAACACCGGGGTCAACGACGAGGACCAGGAGTCCTCCCGGATCTGGGTGGCCGGGTACGTCGTGCGCGACCCCGCGCGCATCCCCAGCAACCACCGCTCGCGCCGCAGCCTCGACGACGAGCTGCGCCAGCAGAGCGTCGTCGGCATCTCCGGCGTCGACACCCGCGCCCTGACCCGGCACCTGCGCGAGCGCGGCGCCATGCGGGTCGGGATCTCCTCGACCGAGACCGACCCGGCGGCCCTGCTCGAGCGGGTCAAGGGCGCCGAGCAGATGAGCGGCGCCGAGCTGGCCGGGGAGGTCTCGACGAAGGAGGCCTACGTCGTCCCCGCTCAGGGCGAGAGGCGGTTCACCGTGGCCGCCCTCGACCTCGGGATCAAGACCATGACGCCCTACCGCATGGCCGAGCGCGGCATCGAGGTGCACGTCCTGCCGGCGACCTCCACCCTCGATGACGTCCTCGCCGTGCGGCCCGACGGGCTCTTCTACTCCAACGGCCCCGGTGACCCGGCCGCGACGACCCACCAGATCGAGGTGCTGCAGGGGGCGCTGGCCCAGGACCTGCCCTACTTCGGGATCTGCTTCGGCAACCAGCTCTTCGGCCGGGCGCTCGGCTTCGACACCTACAAGCTGACCTACGGCCACCGTGGCATCAACCAGCCGGTCATGGACCGCACGACCGGCAAGGTCGAGGTCACCGCGCACAACCACGGGTTCGCCGTCGATGCCCCCCTGGAGGCGCCCACCGAGACGCCGTACGGAGTCGCGACGGTCAGCCACGTCTGCCTCAACGACGACGTCGTCGAGGGTCTCGAGCTGCGCACGCCCACCGGCGAGCTGAAGAGCTTCTCGGTCCAGTACCACCCGGAGGCGGCCGCCGGCCCGCACGACGCGGCGTACCTCTTCGACCGGTTCACGAGCCTGATGTCCGAGCCCCGTCGGACTGAGCCTGCGAAGGACGACGGAGACGCGAGGAGGTTGAGGAGCGTCGGCTCGGACCGCGAGCGAGCGAGCGGAGCGAGCGACGCGTCTCGAAACCCGGTGAGCCGAGAGGAAGCCTGAGCCATGCCGAAGCGCGAGGACATCAAGAGCGTCATGGTGATCGGCTCCGGGCCGATCATCATCGGCCAGGCGTGCGAGTTCGACTACTCCGGCACCCAGGCCTGCCGGGTGCTCAAGGAGGAGGGGATCCGGGTCATCCTGGTCAACTCCAACCCGGCCACGATCATGACCGACCCGGAGTTCGCCGACGCCACCTACGTCGAGCCGATCACCCCGGAGTTCGTGGAGAAGGTGATCGCCAAGGAGCGCCCCGACGCGCTGCTGGCCACCCTCGGCGGGCAGACGGCCCTCAACGCCGCGATGGCGCTGGACAAGGCGGGCGTGCTCGAGAAGTACGACGTCGAGCTGATCGGCGCCTCGATCGAGGCGATCGACCGCGGCGAGAACCGCCAGGTCTTCAAGAAGATCGTCGAGGAGCTGGGCGGCGAGTGCTCCCGCTCGGTCATCTGCCACACGATGGAGGACTGTCTCGGCGCGGCCGACGAGCTCGGCTACCCGATGGTGGTGCGCCCCAGCTTCACGATGGGCGGCACGGGCTCCGGCATGGCCTACGACGAGTCCGACCTGCGCCGCATCGCGGGCGCCGGGCTGGCGGCCAGCCCCACCACGGAGGTGCTCCTGGAGGAGTCGATCCTCGGCTGGAAGGAGTACGAGCTCGAGGTCATGCGCGACACCGCCGACAACGTGGTGATCGTCTGCTCCATCGAGAACCTCGACCCGATGGGCGTCCACACCGGCGACTCGATCACGGTCGCGCCCGCGATGACGCTGACCGACCGCGAGTACCAGGCGATGCGCGACCTCGCGATCGGGATCATCCGCTCGGTCGGCGTCGACACCGGCGGCTGCAACATCCAGTACGCCGTCAACCCGGCCGACGGCCGGCTGATCGTCATCGAGATGAACCCCCGCGTCTCGCGCTCGAGCGCGCTGGCCTCGAAGGCCACCGGCTTCCCGATCGCGAAGATCGCGGCCAAGGTCGCGATCGGCTACACCCTCGACGAGATCGCCAACGACATCACCCAGGAGACGCCGGCCAGCTTCGAGCCGACGCTCGACTACGTCGTCGTGAAGGTGCCGCGCTTCGCGTTCGAGAAGTTCCCCGGCGCCGACCCGACGCTGACCACGCACATGAAGTCGGTGGGCGAGGCGATGGCGATCGGGCGCAACTTCACCGAGGCGCTGCAGAAGGCGCTGCGCTCGCTGGAGAGCCCCGACGCGGTCTTCGACTGGCACCAGGAGTGGGTCCAGCTCGACAAGGACGCGCTGCTCGCTGAGATCGAGACCCCGCACGACGGCCGGCTGAAGAAGGTCATGGACGCGCTGCGCGCCGGCGCGACCCCCCAGGAGGTCTTCGACCACACGAAGATCGACCCGTGGTTCGTCGACCAGCTGCTGCTGATCAACGAGGTCGCCGAGGAGGTCACCGCGGCGCCCGAGCTCACGCCCGCCTTGCTGCGCAAGGCCAAGCGGCACGGCTTCTCCGACGCCCAGATCGGCAAGATCCGCGGCATGACCCCCGACGTCGTGCGCGGGGTGCGGCACGCGCTCGGGATCCGGCCGGTCTACAAGACCGTCGACACCTGCGCCGCCGAGTTCGCGGCCACCACGCCGTACCACTACTCCTCCTACGACGAGGAGAGCGAGGTCGCGCCGCGCGAGAAGCCGGCCGTGATCATCCTGGGCTCCGGGCCCAACCGCATCGGGCAGGGCATCGAGTTCGACTACTCCTGCGTCCACGCCAGCCTGGCGCTCAGCGAGGCCGGCTACGAGACCGTCATGGTCAACTGCAACCCCGAGACCGTCTCCACCGACTACGACACCTCCGACCGCCTGTACTTCGAGCCGCTCACCCTCGAGGACGTGCTCGAGATCGTGCACGCCGAGACCCTCGCCGGTCCCGTGGCCGGGGTGATCTGCCAGCTCGGCGGCCAGACCCCGCTGGGGCTGGCGCAGGGCCTGGAGGACAACGGCGTGACGATCGTCGGCACCTCGCCCGCGGCGATCCACCTCGCCGAGGAGCGCGGCGCCTTCGGCGACGTGCTGCGCGAGGCGGGGTTGCCGGCGCCCAAGTACGGCATGGCCACCAGCTTCGCCGACGCCGACCGCATCGCCGGCGAGATCGGCTACCCGGTCATGGTGCGACCGTCCTACGTCCTGGGCGGGCGCGGCATGGAGATCGTCTACGACGAGGCCGCGCTCGAGGACTACATCGGCCGCGCCACCGCCATCAGCACCGCCCACCCGGTGCTGGTCGACCGGTTCATCGACGACGCGGTCGAGATCGACGTCGACGCGCTGTACGACGGCCACGAGCTGTTCCTCGGCGGCGTCATGGAGCACATCGAGGAGGCCGGCATCCACTCCGGCGACTCGTCGTGCGCGCTCCCGCCGATCACGCTGGGCGCCGCCGAGATCCTGCGCATCCGCAAGGCCACCGAGGCCATCGCCGCCGGCGTAGGGGTGCGGGGGCTGCTCAACATCCAGTTCGCGCTCAGCTCCGACGTGCTCTACGTGCTCGAGGCCAACCCGCGCGCCAGCCGCACGGTGCCGTTCGTCTCCAAGGCGACGGCCACCCCGCTGGCGAAGGCGGCGGCCCGCGTGATGATGGGGGAGACCATCGCGGGGCTGCGCGCGGCCGGGCTGCTCCCGGCCGAGGGCGACGGCGGCACGCTGCCGGCCGACCAGCCGATCGCGGTCAAGGAGGCGGTGATGCCGTTCAACCGGTTCCGCACCCCCGACGGCGCGCAGGTCGACACCGTGCTGGGCCCGGAGATGAAGTCCACCGGCGAGGTCATGGGCTTCGACGCCGACTTCGGCACGGCGTTCGCCAAGGCACAGGCCGCGGCGTTCGGCTCGCTGCCGACCTCGGGCAGGGTGTTCGTCTCGATGGCCAACCGCGACAAGCGGCACATGATCTTCCCGATCAAGGTGCTCGCCGACCACGGCTTCGAGATCCTGGCCACCCAGGGCACCGCCGAGGTGCTGCGCCGCAACGGCGTCGACGCCACGATCGTGCGCAAGCACTTCCAGGGGCCCGGACCCGCAGGGGAGAAGACCACCGTCCAGCTGATCCTGGACGGCGAGATCCAGCTGGTCATCAACACCCCCAACGGCTCCGCCAGCGGCGGGGGCTCCGGCAGCTCGGCGCGCGTCGACGGCTACGAGATCCGCACGGCCGCGATCATGGCCAACATCCCCTGCATCACCACCGTGCAGGGCCTCGGCGCGGCCGTGCAGGGGATCGAGGCGCTGGAGCGCGGCGACATCGGGGTCCGCTCGCTGCAGGACTGGGCCCGCCGCTGATGGGGGCCTACTCGCTCCTGTTCGACCACGGCCTCACCCGAGTCGACCCCGAGCGGGCCCACCACCTCGGCTTTCGCGCGATCCGCGCGGGGCGACCGGTGCTGGGGGCGCTCGGGCGGCCGGGCGCCCCGGTCGAGGCGATGGGGCTGCGCTTCCCCAACGTGCTCGGTCTGGCGGCGGGCTTCGACAAGAACGCCGTCGGAATCGACGCGCTCGCCGCGCTCGGCTTCGGGCACGTCGAGGTCGGCACCGTCACCGGTGAGGCGCAGCCGGGCAACCCGAGGCCGCGGCTCTTCCGGCTGCCCGAGGACCGGGCCGTGGTCAACCGGATGGGCTTCAACAACGACGGCGCCGAGGTCGTCGCGCAGCGGCTGAGGCGACGCGCCTTGGCTCTGGCACGTCGGCAGCCCGACGACCGCCGCCCTGACTCCCGGCCACGCACCCAGCTGGGCGTCAACATCGGCAAGAGCAAGGTCGTGCCCGAGGACGAGGCGGTGCGCGACTACGAGAAGTCCGCACGGCTGCTGGCGCCGTACGCCGACTACCTGGTCGTCAACGTCAGCTCGCCCAACACCCCCGGTCTGCGCAACCTCCAGGCCGTCGAGAAGCTGGAGCCGATCCTCACCGCCGTCCAGGCCGTCTCCGACGGCGTGCCGCTGCTCGTGAAGATCGCCCCGGACCTCGCCGACGACGACGTGACGAGCGTCGCCGACCTGGCGCTGGCGATCGGGCTGGACGGCATCATCGCCACCAACACCACGATCTCCCGCGAGGGGCTGCGCAGCCCCGCCGCCCGTGTCGCAGCGATCGGAGCGGGCGGGCTGTCCGGCCGGCCGCTGACCGCGCGGGCGCTGGAGGTGACCCGGCTGCTGCGGCAGCGGGTCGGGCCGGACCTCACGCTGATCGGGGTCGGCGGGATCACCACGGTCGCCGACGCCCAGGCCAGGCTCGACGCCGGGGCCGACCTGCTGCAGGGTTACACCGCGTTCATCTACGAGGGGCCGGGGTGGCCTCGGCGCCTCGTCCGCGGCGTACAGGAGAAGAGATGAGCCAGTACGGCGACTACCAGAACGAGCTCTACCTCGCCGCACTCGGCGGGGTGCTGCCGCAGCACCCGTTCACCTACGACGACCTCGAACGCGGCGGGCTCGAGGTGCTGCCACCCGAGCTGCGCTCCTACGTGGCCGGCGGCAGCGGGAGCGAGGCGACGCAGCGTGCCAACGCGGAGGCCTTCGGCCGCTGGGCGCTGGTGCCGCGGATGCTGCGAGGGGCGGCCGAGCGCGACCTGTCGGTGGAGCTGTTCGGCAAGCGTCTGGCAAGCCCGCTGATGCTCGCCCCGGTCGGCGTGGTGGGGCTCTGCACGCCCGACGGCCACGGCGACATCGCCACCGCGCAGGTCGCCGCGCAGACCGGCGTACCGATGATCGCCTCGACGCTGATGAACGACCCGCTCGAGGACGTGGTGCCCCACTCCGGCGACACCCCGGCGTGGTTCCAGCTCTACACCCCCAAGAGCCGCGAGCTGGCCGCCAGCCTGGTGAGCCGTGCGGAGCGGGCCGGCTACGACGCCATCGTCGTCACCCTCGACACCTGGGTGCCCGGGTGGCGCCCGCGCGACCTGGCCAGCGGCAACTTCCCGCAGCTGCGCGGCAAGGTGCTGGCCAACTACACCTCGGACCCGGTCTTCCAGGAGATGACCGGCCCCGACCCCGACCTCGGCACCGTCGTGCTCACCTGGGTCAGCACGTTCGGCAACCCCCTCTCGTGGGACGACCTGCCGTGGCTGCGCTCGCTCACGACGCTCCCGATCGTGCTCAAGGGGATCTGCCACCCCGACGACGCCCGGCGCGCGCTCGACGCGGGCGTCGACGGCATCTACTGCTCCAACCACGGCGGTCGCCAGGCCGACGGCGGCGGGTCCGCGCTCGGGTGGCTGCCCGGCGTGGTGGACGCGGTCGCGGGGCAGGCGCCGGTGATCTTCGACTCCGGCGTGCGCACCGGCGCCGACGTGGTCAAGGCGATCGCGCTGGGCGCCACCGCCGTCGCGGTCGGCCGCCCCTACGTCTACGGCCTGGCCCTGGGCGGTGTCCCGGGTGCGGTCCACGTGCTCCGGTCGCTGCAGGCCGAGGCCGACCTGGTGATGGCCGTCGACGGCTACCCCACGCTCGCCGATCTCGACCGCGACGCCCTGGTGTGGCAAGGAGCGAACCGATGAGTCTCGACAGGCCGGACGGCAGCTCCTGCGTCGCTCCCGCGACCGCTCGACCTCCCCGTGTGAGCCACCCCCTCGCGAGCTCGGGGGTGGCGCGGTGACCTTCGGAGCGCGCCTGCACGCCGCCATGGCCGACCGCGGACCGTTCTGCGTCGGCATCGACCCGCACGCCGCCCTGCTGCGCGACTGGGGGCTCGACGACGACGTAGCCGGGCTGGAGCGGTTCGCACTCACCGTCGTGGAGGCGGTCGCACCCCACTGCTCGGTGGTGAAGCCGCAGTCGGCCTTCTACGAGCGTTTCGGCAGTCGTGGCGTGGCCGTCCTCGAGCGCGTCGTCGCCGAGTCCCGGGCCGCGGGCGCCCTGGTGCTGCTCGACGTCAAGCGCGGCGACATCGGCTCCACCTCCCAGGCCTACGCCGACGCCTACCTCGACCCGGCCTCGCCGCTCGCCGTCGACGCGATCACGGCCAGCCCCTACCTCGGCTTCGGCTCCCTCGCTCCGATGGTCGACACGGCTCGGGCCCACGGCGCCGGGGTGTTCGTCCTGGCGCTGACCTCCAACAAGGAGGGCCCCGAGGTGCAGGAGGCGCGCACCCAGGACGGCACCACCGTCGGCGCCCTGATGATCGAGCACCTGCGCCGGCTCAACGAGGGCGCCGAGCCCCTCGGCTCGTTCGGGGCGGTGGTGGGGGCCACGATCGGCGACACCGGGCTGGACTTCGCGTTCAACGGCCCGGTGCTCGCGCCGGGCTACGGCGCCCAGGGCGGCACGGCAGAGGACATCCGGCGGATCTTCGGTCCCGCGGCGGGCCGGGTCCTGGCCAGCTCCTCGCGCGAGGTGCTGCGCCTCGGTCCCGACCGGGCGGCCATGCGGGAGGCCGTGCGCGCGGCCAACGACGAGCTCCGGTCGTGACCCGCCGCTGCGGGATCGCGCTGGTGCTTCTGCTCACACTCCTGGCGGCCGGCTGCGGGGAGGACGACCCGTTCGCGGGCTACTGCGCGGAGGTCTCGGCCCAGCAGAAGTCGCTCTCGGAGGCCTTCGCCGGCCGCGGCCCCACGGCCCTGATCGACGCCCTGCCGAGCTTCGAGGCCCTGCGCGAGGAGGCGCCCCGCGACATCGAGGACGACTGGAAGGTGCTGGTCGCCAGCGTGGACACGCTCGTGGAGGCGCTGGAGGAGGCCGACGTCGACCCCGCGACGTACGACGCCACGAAGCCGCCTGCGGGCCTCAGCGCCGAGGAGAGGTCCGCGATCGAGGCGGCCGCGACGGAGCTCGCGGGCCCCGCGACGCGGGCGGCGCTCGCCGCGGTGGACCAGCAGTCGCGTGACGTATGCCAGACCCCGCTGTACCTGTGAGGGCGACGCCGCGAGCGCCGTTTCTAGAACACGCTCTCCTTGGCCGATTGCAGGCCCGTTGCCGACCTGACTAGATTGAGCCCCCAGTGGCACGTGCTCCCGTCGCCCTGACAACAGAAGGACCCAACTCGTGGCTCTGCCCCCACTGACACCTGAACAGCGCCAAGCCGCGCTGCAGAAGGCCGCCGCCTCCCGCCGCGAGCGGGCCGAGGTGAAGAACCGCCTCAAGAACTCCGGCGCGTCCATCACCGACGTCCTGCAGCAGGGCGCGACCAACGAGGTCATCGGCAAGATGCGGGTCATCGACCTGCTGCAGTCGATGCCCGGCCTCGGCAAGGTCCGGGCCCGCCAGACCATGGAGCGGCTCGGGATCGCCGAGAGCCGCCGGGTCCGGGGGCTGGGATCCAAGCAGGTGGCGGCACTGGAGCGCGAGTTCGCATCGGGCGAGTGATTCACCGGATACTGCCCCGGTGACCTCTGCTGCTGCGCACCACCGCCTCGTCGTGCTCGCCGGTCCCACGGCGGTCGGCAAGGGCACCGTGGCCGCCGCCGTACGCGAGCGGCACCCCGAGGTCTGGATCTCCGTCTCGGCGACCACCCGCGCGCCGCGGCCCGGCGAGGTCGACGGTGTCCACTACTGGTTCGTCGACGACGCGGAGTTCGACCGGCTCATCGCCGAGGACGCCCTCCTCGAGTGGGCCGTGGTCCACCAGGCCGCCCGCTACGGGACCCCCCGCGCGCCGGTCGAGGAGGCGCTGGCCGCCGGTCGGCCGGCGATGCTCGAGATCGACCTGCAGGGGGCGCGCCAGGTCCGCCGGACCATGCCCGAGGCGCTGTTCGTCTTCCTCAAGCCTCCCTCGTGGGAGGAGCTCGTCCGTCGCCTGGTCGGACGGGGCACCGAGTCCGAGGAGGAGCGGGAGCGCCGACTCGAGACCGCGCGGGCCGAGCTGGCCGCCGAGCCGGAGTTCGACGTCACCATCGTCAACCACGAAGTTCACGATGCAGCCGATGAGTTGGTATCCTGGATGGTGCCCGACTCCGAGCATTCCCATCGCGATGATCAGCACCGGGATCATCACCTGCCCAACGACTTGTGAGGCTTCACGCGTGTCTGCGCCCAACATCGACGCTCAGGGTGTCACCAACCCCTCGATCGACGACCTGCTCACCAAGACCGACAGCAAGTACAAGCTGGTGCTCTACAGCGCCAAGCGCGCCCGTCAGATCAACGCCTACTACTCCCAGCTGGGCGAGGGCCTGCTCGAGTACGTCGGCCCGCTGGTGGACACCCACGTCCAGGAGAAGCCGCTCTCGATCGCGCTGCGCGAGATCAACGAGGACCTGCTGACCTGCGAGGACGTCGACCCGGCCGAGCTCGCCGCCGAGGAGGCCGCCGCCAAGCAGGCCGCGATCGACGCCTCCTTCACGACGAGCGAGTGATCCGCTGAGCATCAGCGACTCCCACGTGGCCGCGCCCCCGACGGGGACGCGGCCGCGTGTCGTTCTGGGGGTCGCCGGCGGCATCGCGGCCTACAAGGCCTGCGAGCTGCTGCGGCGGCTGACCGAGTCGGGTCACGACGTGACCGTCGTGCCGACCGCCGCCGCGCTGGAGTTCGTCGGCGCGCCCACGTGGGCCGCGCTGTCGGGCAAGCCGGTCTCCACCTCGGTCTGGGACGAGGTGCACCAGGTGCCCCACGTGCGGATCGGGCAGAGCGCCGACCTGGTCGTGGTCGCACCGGCCACCGCGGACCTGCTGGCCAAGGCCGCCCACGGCCTGGCCGACGACCTGCTCACCAACACCCTGCTCACCGCTCGCTGCCCGGTCGTCTTCGCGCCCGCCATGCACACCGAGATGTGGGAGCACCCCGCGACCCAGGCCAACGTCGCCACGCTGCGCTCGCGGGGGGTCCTCGTCATCGAGCCCGCCGAGGGTCGCCTCACCGGCAAGGACACCGGCAAGGGCCGGCTGCCCGACCCCGACCAGATCTTCGACGTCTGCGTCGGCGTGCTTGCCCGCGGCGACGCCGCTGTCCCGCACGACCTGGCCGGTCGCCAGGTGGTGGTGTCGGCCGGCGGCACCCGCGAGTACCTCGACCCGGTCCGCTTCCTCGGCAACCGCTCCTCGGGGCTCCAGGGCTACGCCCTCGCCCGCACGGCGTACGCCCGTGGCGCCCAGGTCACGCTGGTCGCCGCCAACGTCGCGCTGCCCGACCCGGCCGGCGTCAAGGTCGTCCACGTCGGCACCACGGCCGAGCTGCGCACCGAGGTGCTGGCCGCGGCCGCCGCGGCCGACGCCGTGGTCATGGCCGCCGCGCCGGCCGACTTCCGCCCCGCGGAGGTGAGCGACGCCAAGATCAAGAAGGCCGACGACGGATCGGCCCCTCAGCTCGGCCTCGTGCAGAACCCCGACATCCTCCAGGAGCTCTCCCACCACCGCCCGCGCGCCGACGCGGTGATCGTCGGGTTCGCCGCGGAGACCGGTGACGCCACCGGCTCGGTGCGCGACCTGGCGGCCGCCAAGCTGGCCCGCAAGGGCTGCGACCTGCTCGTCGTCGACGACGTCAGCGGGGGAGCGGTGTTCGGCAGCCCGGACAACGAGGCGGTCATCCTGTCCGCCGACGGCGAGGCGACCGACGTGCCCCGCGGGTCCAAGGCCGCAGTGGCGGACGCGATCTGGGACCGGGTCGTGCGACGATTCGCTGACTGAGACGCCGGCCTAGCATGCTGGTGCCTCAAATACGCTGCACCGAGTCGAGTTTGCCTAACGGGAGTGAGTCGCACTGTGGCTGGACGTCTTTTCACCTCGGAGTCTGTGACCGAGGGGCACCCGGACAAGATCGCTGACCGCGTCAGCGACACCGTCCTGGACTACCTGATGGAGCACGACACCGACAAGGAGAACCTCCGCGTCGCCGTCGAGACGCTGCTGACCACCGGCCTCGTCGTCGTCGCCGGCGAGGTGCGCACCAACGCCTACGCCCCGGTCGCCGACCTGGTCCGCAGCGCCATTCTCGAGATCGGCTACGACTCCTCCGAGAAGGGCTTCGACGGCGCCTCCTGCGGCGTGCAGGTCGCCATCGGCGCGCAGTCCTCCGACATCGCCCAGGGCGTCGACCACGGCCACGAGTCGCGCGTGGGCTCCTCCGAGGACGAGCTCGACCAGCGCGGCGCCGGCGACCAGGGCCTGATGTTCGGCTACGCCTGCGACGACACCGACGTCCTGATGCCGCTGCCGATCGTCATCGCCCAGCGCCTGGCCGAGAAGCTCACCGAGGTGCGCAAGAACGGCACCATGAGCAACCTGCGCCCCGACGGCAAGACCCAGGTGACCATCGAGTACGACGAGGACGACCGCCCCGTGCGGATCGACACCGTCGTCCTGTCGACCCAGCACTCCGAGGACACCGACCTCACCAAGCTCGAGGCCGAGATCAAGCAGAACGTCATCGACCCGGTGCTCTCGACGTTCTCCCTGCCCTCCGAGGACTACCGTCTCCTGGTCAACCCGACCGGACGCTTCGTCGTCGGCGGCCCCATGGGCGACGCCGGCCTGACCGGCCGCAAGATCATCGTCGACACCTACGGCGGGATGGCCCGTCACGGTGGCGGCGCGTTCTCCGGCAAGGACCCCTCCAAGGTCGACCGCTCGGCCGCGTACGCCATGCGCTGGGTCGCCAAGAACGTCGTCGCGGCCGGCCTGGCCCGTCGCTGCGAGGCCCAGGTCGCCTACGCGATCGGGAAGGCCAAGCCGGTCGGGGTGTTCGTCCAGACCTTCGGCACCGGGATCGTCCCCGACGAGCAGATCCAGGCCGCGGTGCTCGAGGTCTTCGACCTGCGCCCCGCCGCGATCCTGCGCGACCTCGACCTGCTCCGCCCGATCTACGCCAAGACCTCGGCCTACGGCCACTTCGGCCGCGAGCTGCCCGAGTTCACCTGGGAGCGCACCGACCGCGCCGAGGCCCTCAAGGCCGCGATCAACGCCTGAGCCCCTGATCCACCGCTGACCCGTCAGAAACTTTCTGACGGGTCAGCGTCATTTCCGGGGTGTCGACGGGCGCTGGTAGAACTCTGGCCATGAGCGCACCCGACGAGCAGCCCGAGCTGCTGCCGGGCATGGTGCGGGCGACGGTGAAGGCGTCGCAGGCGAAGGCGCGGGCGACCCGGGCGCGGACCTCGGCCGCGGCGGCCGTGGCCGAGGTCGATCCTGTGGCCCGGGTGCTGGTGGACGTGCCGCTGGCCCATCTGGACCGGCCCTTCGACTACGCCGTCCCCGCGACGATGGACGAGGGGGTGCGGCCCGGCGTCCGGGTCAAGGTGCGCTTCGCCGGCCAGGACCTCGACGGGCTCGTCGTCGACCGGGGTGCCACCTCCGACCACCCGGGCACGCTGGCGCCGCTGCGGCGGCTGGTGAGCGCGGAGCGGGTGCTCTCGCCGGAGATCGCCGCGCTGGCCGACGACCTGGCGGAGCGCTACGCCGGCTCCCGGGCCGACGTGCTGCGGCTCGCCGTACCTCCCCGGCACGCGACCGCCGAGAAGGAGCCATCGCCACCGGCGCCCCCGCTGGGCGAGCTGCCGCCGGCCCCGGAGGGCTGGGCCGACCATCCCCTGGCGGCCGCGTACCTGCGTCACCTGCGCGAGGGGGGCTCGCCGCGGGCGGTCTGGGGCGCGGTGCCGGGCGCCGACTGGCCGGCGCTGGTGGCCCACGCGGCCGCCGAGACGTACGCCGGCGGCCGGGGCGTGCTCGTGTGCGTGCCCGACGGCAAGGACGTGGCGCGGCTCGAGCGGGCGCTGGTCGACCGGCTCGGCGAGGGCCACCATGTGGCGCTGACGGCAGGTCGGGGTCCGGCGGCCCGCTACCGCGAGTTCCTGGCCGTCAGCCGCGGGGCACGCCGGATCGTCGTCGGCACCCGCGCGGCGGCGTTCGCGCCGGTGCACGACCTGGGGCTGGTGGTCCTGTGGGACGACGGCGACGACCTGCACAGCGAGCCGCGGGCGCCCTACCCGCACGTGCGCGAGACGCTGCTGCTGCGCGCCGAGCGGGAGGGCACGGCGGTGCTGCTGGGCGGGTTCGCGCGCAGCGTCGAGGCCGCCTACCTCACCCGCACCGGCTGGGCCCACGACCTGGCCCCCGAGCGGGCGGCGCTGCGCCGGGCGGTGACCGTGGGCGTCGCCGGCGCCACGGAGTGGGAGCTCGACCGCGACCCGCACGCCCGCACCAGCCGGATGCCCCGCCGGCTGCACGAGTCGGTGGGCCGCGCGCTCGAGCGCGGGCCGGTGCTGGTGCAGACCCCGCGCCTGGGCTACGCCACCGCCCTCGCGTGCGAGCGCTGCCGGGAGCCGGCCCGGTGCGGCCGGTGCCGGGGCCCGCTGGCGATCGGGGGACCGACGTCGCCGCCGGCCTGCCGCTGGTGCGGTACGCCGGACGAAGCGTGGGCCTGCTCGGCGTGCGGCCACCGCGGCCTGCGTGCCCCGGTGCTCGGCGACGCCCGCACGGCCGAGGAGCTCGGACGTGCCTTCCCGGGCGTCCGGGTCCTGACCTCGTCGGGCGAGCGGGTCCTGGCCGAGGTCGACGGTGCGCCGGCGATCGTCGTCGCCACCCCGGGCGCCGAGCCCGTCGCGACCGATGGCTATGCCGCGGTCGTCCTGCTGGACACCTGGCTGCTGCTCGGCCGCACCGACCTGCGCACCGAGGAGGAGGCGCTGCGCCGCTGGTGCAACGCCGTGGGCCTGGTCCGTCCAGGAGGGGAGGCGCTGGTCGTCGGCGACCCCGCGCACCCGGCCGTCCAGGCGCTGGTGCGCTGGGACCCGGCCGGGTTCGCCGAGCGGGAGTCGGCCCAGCGCCAGGAGGCACACCTGCCGCCGGCCTCGCGCCTGGCCACGATCACCGGTGAGCCGGGGGCGGTCGACGACGCGGTGACCCTGCTGGCCGCGCCGGAGAGCGCGGAGGTCCTCGGGCCGGTCGACGTGGGTGAGGACGAGTGCCGGGTCGTGGTCCGGGTGCCGCGTGCGCAGGGTCCCGCCCTGTCCGCCGCTCTCGGCGAGCTGCAGCGGGTGCGCTCGGCCCGCAAGCTGGACGCCGTACGCATCCAGGTGGACCCCGTCGGTCTCTGAGCCCCCGAGCTCCTCACTAGACTGGCGGGCATGCCCATCCAGCCCATCCGGCTCTTCGGTGACCCCGTGCTGCGCAAGCCAGCGCTCGAGGTCGTCGACTTCGACAAGGAGCTGCGCAGGCTGGTGGAGGACCTCACCGAGACCATGCTCGCCGCGCCCGGCGCCGGGCTCGCCGCACCTCAGATCGGGGTGGGGCTGCGGGTCTTCACCTGGAACGTCGACGGCGAGGTGGGCCACCTGGTCAACCCCACGCTCGACCTGTCCAGCGAGCTGCAGGACGGTCCCGAGGGCTGCCTGTCGCTCCCGGAGCTGACCTACGACTGCAAGCGCGCGCTGTCGGTGGTGGCGCGCGGGTTCGACGTGCACGGCGAGCCGGTCGTCATCGAGGGCTCGGACCTCCTGGCGCGCGCCCTGCAGCACGAGACCGACCACCTCGACGGGGTCCTGTTCATCGACCGGCTGGACCGGGAGGCGCGCAAGGCCGCGATGCGTGAGATCCGGGAGTCGGAGTGGTTCGGGCTCGAGCAGCCCGTCGTCAAGGTCAGCCCGCACGCGACTCGCGGGCTCGGCCTCTGATGCGGCTGGTCTTCGCCGGCACCCCGGACGTCGCGCTGCCCTCGCTCGAGGCCCTCGCGGAGTCCGACCACGAGCTGGTCGGGGTCGTCACGCGTCCCGACGCCCCCTCCGGTCGCGGGCGCCGGCTAGTCGCCAGCCCCGTGGCGCAACGGGCGGAGGAGCTCGGCCTGCCGGTCCTCAAGCCCGACCACCCGCGAGACCCGGCGTTCCAGGAGTCGCTGCGCGCGCTGGAGCCGGACTGCTGCCCGGTCGTCGCGTACGGCGCGCTGCTGCCGCAGTCGGCCCTCGACATCCCGGTGCACGGCTGGGTCAACCTGCACTTCTCGTGCCTGCCCGCGTGGCGCGGGGCGGCCCCGGTGCAGCACGCGATCTGGGCCGGCGACGAGGTCACCGGCGCCACGACGTTCCGCATCGTCAAGGAGCTGGACGCCGGGCCGACGTTCGGGGTGATGACCGAGCGGATCCGCCCGCGCGACACCGCGGGGGACCTGCTCGCCCGCCTGGCCGAGGGCGGCGCCGGGCTGCTGGTCGCGACGCTCGACGGGCTCGCCGACGGCTCGATCGTGGCCCGCGAGCAGGAGGCCGACGGCGTCACCTTCGCCCCCAAGATCTCGGTCGAGGACGCCCGCGTCGACTGGCAGGTCCCCGGCCACCTGCTCGACCGCCAGATCCGTGCCTGCACGCCGGCGCCGGGAGCCTGGTCGACCTTCGAGGGCCAGCGGCTCAAGATCGGCCCGGTCCTGGTGGTCGACGAGCAGCTGCCGGCCGGCCGGCTCGAGGTCCGCAAGGACACCGTGCTGGTGGGGACGTCGACGCACGCCGTCGTGCTCGGGCAGGTCCAGCCGTTCGGCAAGAAGCAGATGCCGGCCGCCGACTGGGCGCGCGGAGCCCGCCTGGCCTCCGGTGCCCACCTGGGTGACAGCCCGGGGCAGGAAGCATGAGCCGCCCGGCGCGCCCCGAGGACGTCGACGACATCTGCCGCGGCCTGCCCGAGGTCGAGCTCGGGATCTCCTGGGGCGACCGCCCGACGTACAAAGTGCCGACCGGCGCCAAGGGCAAGGGCTTCGTGCTGTTCCGGGCGCCCCACCGCAGCGCGGTCGATCCGGAGACCGGAGAGATGTTCGACGACCTGCTGGTGATCATGACCGCCGACGCCGCTGAGAAGGAGGCGCTGGTCGCCGACACCTCGCTGCCGTTCTTCACGACCGACCACTTCCGCAGCTTCAACGCGGTGCTCGTGCAGCAGTCCCGGCTCGGTGAGATGAGCCGCGACGAGCTGGCCGAGGTCCTCACCGACGCCTGGGCCGCCAAGGCTCCCAAGGCGCTCGTCCGGAAGCACCTCGGCGATGGCTGACGCCGCGTCCGAGGCGCGGCGGCCGCCCTCGCGGGCCCCGCGGGCCGAGATCGACAACGCCCGGCTGGCGGCGTACGAGGTGCTGAAGGCGGTGCGCGTCGACGGCGCCTACGCCAACCTGGTGCTGCCGGCGGTGATCCGCCACTACCGGCTCGAGCAGCGCGATGCGGCCTTCGCGACCGAGCTGGCCTCTGGGACGCTGCGGCGCCGAGGCACCTACGACGCGATCATCGCCTCGTGCGCGGACCGGCCGCTGCGCAAGATCGAGGCCAAGGTGCTCGACGCCCTGCGCCTGGGCGCCCACCAGCTGCTGTCCATGCGCGTGCCCGACCACGCCGCGATCAGCACCTCGGTCAGCCTCGTGCGCACCAAGGGCAGCTCGGGGGCGGGCAACTTCGCCAACGCCGTCCTGCGCCGCGTCGCGGAGCACGACCTGGACACCTGGATCGGCAAGGTGGCTCCCGCCAAGCCGCCCAGCCGCTACGCCGAGGTCGCGTTCAGCCACCCCGCCTGGATCGTCGACGAGCTGCGCAAGGCGGTGGGGGAGGCCGAGCTGCACGCGGCGCTCGCCGCGGACAACGTGCCCCCGCGCGTGACCCTCGTGGCGCGCCCCGGCCGGGCCACCGTCGCCGAGCTGCCGGGCACCCCTACGGCGTACTCGCCGTACGGCGTGGTGCTCGAGGGCGGTGACCCCGGCGCGGTGCCGGCCGTGGCCGAGGGCCGGGCGGGCGTGCAGGACGAGGGCTCCCAGCTGGTCGCGGCGCTGCTGGCCGGGGCGCCCCTGGACGGGCCGGACCGCCGCTGGCTGGACCTGTGCGCGGGACCGGGCGGCAAGTCCGCGCTGCTCGCCGCGCTCGCGGCCGAGCGCGGCGCCGGGCTGGTCGCGGTGGAGCGCCAGCACCACCGCTCGCGGCTGGTGGCGCGCAACCTGGAGGGTGCGGCCGGGGTCGTGGGCGTCGTCACGGCCGACGGCACCGCCTCGCCCGTGCGTGCCGGCAGCGTCGACCGGGTCCTGGTCGACGCGCCCTGCACCGGCCTGGGCGCTCTGCGCCGCCGGCCGGAGGCGCGCTGGCGGCGCCGCGCCGACGACCTGTTCACGCTGGTGCTGCTGCAGCGGCAGCTGGTGGCGTCGGCCATCGACGCCGCGCGTAGCGGGGGACTGGTGCTCTATGCCACCTGCTCGCCCGTGCGTGCCGAGACCGACGACGTGGTCACCTCGGTCCTGCGCCAGCGCGACGACGTGGTCCTCGAGGACGCCCGGGCGCTGCTGCCCCAGGTGCCCGACTGCGACGGGCCGCTGCCCGGCACCGTGCAGCTGTGGCCGCACCGGCATGGCACCGACGCGATGTTCATGGCGCTGTTCCGTAAGGTCTGAGCCATGGCCAGCTCGCCGCCCGCGCTCGAGATCGAGGTCGACGACCGGGTCGTGCGCGTCAGCAACCCCGACCGCGTGTACTTCCCCGAGTCCGGCGCCACCAAGGCCGACCTCGTCGACTACTACCTCGCGGTGGGGCCGGGCATCGTCAACGCGCTCTTCGAGCGGCCGTGCATGCTGCACCGCTTCCCGAAGGGCCTCGCGGGGGAGAAGGTGCACCAGAAGCGGCTCCCGCAGGGGGCGCCGCCGTGGGTGGAGACCGTGCGGCTGCACTTCCCGCGGTGGAACCGCACCGCCGACGAGCTGTGCGTCACCGAGCTCGGCAGCGTGATCTGGGCGGTCCAGATGTCGACGGTGGAGTTCCACCCCTGGAACAGCCGCCGTGAGGACCCGGAGAGTCCCGACGAGTGGCGCATCGACCTCGACCCGGGTCCGCTGTCGGACTTCGCGCAGGTCCAGCGCGTCGCGCACGTCGCGCACGAGGTCCTCGACGAGCTGGGGGCGGTCGGCTACCCCAAGACCAGCGGCGGCTCGGGCATGCACGTCTACGTGCGCATCCGCCCCGACCACGGCCACAAGGCCGTACGCCGGGCCGCCCTGGCGTTCGCCCGGGAGGTCGAGCGACGCGCGCCGGACGACGTGACCACCACCTGGTGGCGCAAGGACCGCGATCCCCATCAGCTCTTCGTCGACTACAACCAGAACGCTCGCGACCACACCATCGCGGCGGCGTACTCGGTGCGCGGTCTGCCCGACGCCCGGGTCTCCGCGCCGATCCGCTGGGACGAGGTCGACGACTGCGACCCGCGCGACTTCACGATCTTCACCGTCCCCGCCCGCTTCGCCGAGCTCGGCGACCTCCATGACGGCATCGACGGGGACGTGTTCGACATCGCGCCGCTGCTGGAGTGGGCCGACCGCGACGAGCGGGAGGGTGCCGAGACTCCGGAGGAGCCGGAGTGAGCAGGGTTATCAGCAGACGCTGAAAAACCTGTGGTTACGGGCCGGAACAACGCCCCAGAACCACAGGCAAAGGCCCGGAAGCCGGCGCTGAGGCCGCGCGGGCCGACTAGGGCGGACACGACGCTTCGGGGTGAGGTTGGTGCGCCGGGCCCGGGGTATCGGGCGCTCGTGACCTCACTCGACCACGACCCGGCCACCCTCGCTGACACCGCGCGTGTCGCTGGAGGTCGTCGAGGAGCGAGGCCTCCTCGCGCCGGCGTAGCTCCGGGCCGGCGGGTCAGCGGCGCGCCTTCCGGACGACGTACGCCGCTCCGCCGCCGCGGCGGTCCGGCTCGGCGACCACCACGAGCCGGCCGCGGGGGCCGAAGCGGATCGCCGTCGCGGCGCCGATCTCGGAGGCGCTGGTCAGCCCGTCGCCCGACGGCACCAGGTCGTGGCCGTGGAGGTCCTCGAGGACGGCGCCGTAGGCCGCGATGAAGTCCGGCTCCGCGGTGACCGTCGCGGTGTTGCGCTGCGAGGCACGCGGGGCGGCGATGGCCTCTGGCAGCGACATGCCCCGGTCCAGGTGGTTGACCAGCATCTGCAGCACGGTGGTGATGATCGTGGAGCCGCCCGGAGAGCCGAGGGCGAGGTAGGGTCGGCCGTTCTTCAGCACGATCGTCGGCGACATCGAGGAGCGGGGCCGCTTGCCGGGCTGGATGCGGTTCGGGTCGTCGGCGGCGTAGACGGTGGAGAAGTCGGTCAGCTCGTTGTTGAGCAGGAAGCCGCGGCCGGGGACCACCATGCCCGAGCCGCCCGTCTGCTCGATGGTCAGCGTGTACTCCACGACGTCGCCCCACCGGTCAGTGACGGTGAGGTTCGTCGTCGAGATGTTCTCGGTGTCGGTCTCGGGCTGTCCGGCGCGGGCCGGTCCACACGCCCCGTCGTAGTCGCGCACGTCCCCGGGCGCGGTCGGCTTGGCGATCGCGGTGTCACCGATCGCGCAGGCGCGCTCGCGAGCGAACCGGTCGTCGAGCAGCCGGCGCAGCGGCACCCGCACCTTCGTCGGGTCGCCGACGTACTCGCCCCGGTCCGCGAACGCGAGGGCGCTGGCCTCGAGGTAGTGGTGCAGCGCCTCGCCGTCGTCCATCCCGCGCAGGTCGAAGCGCTCCAGGATGTTCAGCGCCTCGCCGACGGTCGAGCCGCCGCTCGAGGACGGCGCCATGCCGTAGACCTCGTAGCCGCGGTAGCGGATCTTGGTCGGGCGCTGCTCGCGGACCCGGTAGTCGCGCAGGTCGCGGGCGGTGAGGTAGCCCCGCGGCACCGGCAGCGTGGTGCTCTTGCTCGTGGGCGGGCGCTGGACGGTCTTGGCGATCTGGCGGGCGAGCGGGCCGCGGTAGAAGCCGTCGCGTACGCCGAGCCGCGCCAGGCGGGTCAGCGTGCGGGCCAGGTCGGGGTTGCGGAACGTCGAGCCGACCTTCGGCAGGCGGCCCTTCGGCAGGAACAATCGTCGCGTGGCGGGGAACGCCTCGAACCGCTCGCGGTTGTCCTCCGTCTGCTGGCGGAACGTGCGGTCCACCCGGAAACCCTCTCGGGCCAGCCGGATCGACGGGGCCAGCGCGTCGGGGAGCGACCAGGTGCCCCAGCGCCGCAGGGCCCGCTGCCAGGTCAGCGGGGTGCCCGGCGTGCCCACCGAGACGCCGCTGGTCACCAGGTCGGGCGTGAACGGGTACGGCTCGCCGGTGGCGGGGTCGATGAACGCGTCGCGCGGCATCCGGCGCGGTGCGGTCTCGCGCCCGTCGATGGTCTGCACCTTGCGGGTCTTCGCGTCGTAGTGGACGAAGTAGCCACCACCCCCGATGCCCGCGCTGTAGGGCTCGCTCACCCCGAGCGCCGAGGCCATGGCCACCGCCGCGTCCGTGGCGTTGCCGCCTCGGCGCAGGACCTGGATCCCGACCCGGCTGGCGTACGGGTCGACGCTCGACACCGCGCCGCCGTAGCCGACGCTGGTGGCCGTCTTGGGCGGGTTCGGCGTCGGCGGCTGGACGCTCGTGCGCCGGTCGCGGTGGTCCTCCTCGGCGCCGGCGGCGGACGTGCCGACGGCGGCGGTGAGGCCGCCGGCCAATCCGAGCGCGACCAGGGCGGCCAGCGGGCGCTGCGGCGTACGGTTCATCGAGGTGCCTCCCGAGCTGAGGTACGGCCCACGAGCGTCGGCCGTGGCGTCCGGTGCCCCAGCCTGCCGGGCCCATGCGGGCCTGTCGACCGGCCGGGCCCGGCTCGCCCCACGCCGAGCCCTAGGATCGGGCCGTGGGCATCCAGATCACTCCCAGCATCCTCAACGCGGACTTCGCCCGGCTGGGCGAGGAGGTCGCGCGCATCCCCGGGGCGGACTGGGTGCACGTCGACGTGATGGACAACCACTTCGTGCCGAACCTGACCTTCGGCCCGACGATGGTCGAGGCCGTCGCGCGCGTGAGCGACGTACCCGTCGATGCGCACCTGATGATCGAGGACGCCGACCGCCACGCGGTCACCTACGTCGAGGCCGGCGCCGGCTCGGTCACCTTCCACGTCGAGGCCGCGACGGCCCCGGTGCGCCTGGCCCGGGAGATCCGCGCCGCGGGCGCACGCGCCAGCATGGCCCTGCGGCCGGCGACGCCGATCGCGCCCTACGAGGACCTGCTGCCCGAGCTCGACATGCTGCTGATCATGACGGTGGAGCCGGGCTTCGGGGGCCAGAAGTTCCTCGACCTGTGCCTGCCCAAGATCCGCGCCGCCCGCGCGATGCTCGACCGCCACGGCATCGAGACCTGGCTGCAGGTCGACGGGGGAGTCTCCCTGGAGACCATCGAGCGCTGCGCCGAGGCCGGCGCCGACACCTTCGTCGCCGGCTCGGCCGTCTACTCCGCCGACGACCCCGACCGCATGGTCGCCGCGCTGCGTGCCGCCGCCGAGGCCGCCGCTCCGTCATCGACCCGTCACCAACTCGCGCCTTCTCCCGCTGACCCGTCAGAAAGTTTCTGACGGGTCAGCGGGAGGGCCGGGATGTGGGCACCTGTGTCGGGGCGCATCGGGCATGTGGCAGGCTGTTCCCGACGAGTTCTCAACTCGCGTGCTCTGGGGTCGGTGTAATTCCGAGCCGGCGGTGAAAGTCCGCGACCCGGTCACAGCCTGTGGCCGGTTGATCAGGTGAAACTCCTGGACCGACGGTGAAAGTCCGGATGGGAAGCGCACGCAGGCGACGTCGGTGCCCGTGAGGCGCCAGCGTGGCCGTCGGCCCCGGAGTCCGCGACCGGACACGAGGGGCCAGCCACATGAGCGTGACCGCAGCCGAGCGGACCGCGATGCTGCGCGCCCTCGAGCTGGCCGCGACGCCCGGTGTCCCGCTCGGCCCGAACCCGCGGGTCGGCTGCGTGCTGCTCGCCGACGACGGCCGCATGGTCGCCGAGGGCTTCCACCGCGGTGCCGGTACGCCGCACGCGGAGGCCGACGCCCTCGCCCGCGCCGGTGCCGCCGCCCGCGGCAGCACCGCCGTGGTGACGCTCGAGCCATGCAACCACACCGGCCGCACCGGACCCTGCGCCCAGGCGCTCGTCGCCGCCGGCGTACGGCGGGTGGTGTTCGCGCAGCCCGACCCCAACCCGGTCGCCGCCGGGGGAGCGGACACGCTGCTGGCCGCGGGCGTCGAGGTGGAGAGCGGGCTCCTGGAGGAGGAGAGCCGCGCCCTCAACCGGGTGTGGACCTTCGCCACGGAGCGCGGGCGCCCGTTCGTGACCTGGAAGTTCGCGACCACGCTGGACGGTCGCAGCGCGGCTCCCGACGGCACCTCTCGCTGGGTGTCCGGGCTCGCTGCCCGCCGCGACAGCCATCGCCTGCGCGCCCTGTGCGACGTGATGCTGGTCGGCACCAACACCGTGGCCGTGGACGACCCGCGGCTCACGGTCCGCGACGAGCACGACCGGCCGCTGCCGACCCAGCCGCTGCGCGTCGTGATGGGCGAGCGCGACGTGGAGCACGACCGCCGGATCTTCGACGAGACGCAGCCGGGCGGGAGCCTGCACCTGCGCACCCGCGACCCGCGGACCGCGCTCGCCGAGCTCCGGGCACGCGAGCGCCAGCACGTGTTCCTCGAGGGGGGCCCCACGCTGGCGGCGGCGTTCCTGCGGGCCGGACTGGTCGACGAGATCGTCGCCTACGTGGCGCCGATGCTGCTCGGGGCCGGCCGCAGCGCCGTGGGCGACCTCGGGATCACCACGATCGCCGACGCGTTGCGGCCCGTGGTCACCGACGTGACGGTCCTGCCGGGCCTCGACGGCGAGCAGCCCGACGTCCGTCTCACCATGACCCCCCAGGAGAGGGAGACCTGATGTTCACCGGAATCGTCGAGGAGCTCGGCACCGTCACCGCCGTCGAGGACCAGGGCGACGCCATCCGCCTCACGGTCAAGGCCGAGACCGTCCTGAGCGACGCGCAGCTCGGCGACTCGATCGCCGTCAACGGCTGCTGCCTCACCGTGGTCTCCCACGACGGCGTGGAGTGGACCGCCGACGTCATGCAGGAGACGCTCGACAAGACCAGCCTGCACGGTGTCCGGCCCGGCGACCGGGTCAACCTCGAGCGCGCGGTCACCGCGGAGAAGCGCCTCGGCGGCCACATCGTCCAGGGCCACGTCGACGGCGTCGGTCGCGTCGTACGCCGTATCCCCAGCGAGCACTGGGAGATCGTCGAGATCGAGATGCCCGCCGAGCTCGGCAGGTACCTCGTCGACAAGGGGTCCATCACCGTCGACGGGGTCAGCCTCACCGTCGTGGAGGCCCGCGACACCACGTTCACCGTCAGCCTCATCCCCGAGACCCTCGCCCGCACCACGCTCGGCTCCCGCCGACCCGGCGACCGGGTCAACCTCGAGGTCGACATCATCGCCAAGCACGTCGAGAAGCTGCTCGGCGCCTACCAGCAGCACCCCAGCAAGGAGCAGTCATGACCGAGCAACAGCACGCGTTGGTCCGCCTCGACAGCATCGAGCGCGCGATCGCCGACATCGCCGCGGGCAAGGCGGTGATCGTCGTCGACGACGAGACCCGTGAGAACGAGGGCGACATCATCTTCGCGGCCAGCAAGGCGACGCCCGAGCTGATGGCGTTCACCATCCGCTACTCCAGCGGCGTCATCTGCGTGCCGATGCCGGCGCAGATGCTCGACCGGCTCGAGATCCCGCTGATGACCCCGCACAACAAGGACAAGCTCCGCACGGCGTACACGATCTCCGTCGACGCCCGCGACGGCGTCAGCACCGGGATCTCCGCCGCCGACCGGGCCCACACCGTGCGCGTCCTGGCCGACTCGGCGACCGAGCCGTGGGAGATCACCCGACCGGGACACGTGTTCCCGCTGCGCTACCGCGAGGGCGGGGTGCTGGTGCGCCGCGGCCACACCGAGGCGGCGGTGGACCTGGCGACCCTGGCCGGCCTCACGCCTGCCGGGGTGCTGGTCGAGGTCGTCAACGACGACGGCACCATGAAGCGGGCCCCCGAGCTGCGCGAGTTCGCCGACGAGCACGACCTGGCGATGATCTCGATCGACGACCTGGTGCGCTACCGGCGTCGCCACGAGACCCTCGTCGAGCGGGTCGCGGAGACCCGGCTGCCCACGCGCCACGGCGACTTCACGGCCTACGGCTACCGGATCACCGTCGACGGCAGCGAGCACATCGCCCTGGTGCACGGCGACGTGAGCGGCCCGGAGCCCGTCCTGACCCGCGTGCACTCCGAGTGCCTGACCGGCGACGTGTTCGGCAGCAACCGCTGCGACTGCGGCCCGCAGCTGGACGAGGCGCTGGAGCGGATCGTGAAGGAGGGCCGCGGCGTGGTGGTCTACCTGCGCGGCCACGAGGGCCGGGGGATCGGCCTGGTGGCCAAGCTGCAGGCCTACCAGCTCCAGGACGGCGGGCGCGACACCGTCGACGCCAACCTCGACCTCGGTCTGCCCGCCGACGCGCGCCACTACGGCACCGCGACGCAGGTGCTGCGTGACCTCGGGATCGAGCGGGTGCGGCTGATGACGAACAACCCCGACAAGGTCGACAACCTCGAGGACTTCGGGATCGAGGTCGCCGAGCGCGTGCCGCTGACCCCGCACCCCAACGACCACAACCTCGCCTACCTGCTGACCAAGCGCGACCGGATGGGCCACCATCTTCCCGACCTCGAGCAAGGAGCGATGCGATGAGCGGCCACGGAGCCCCCACCCACGAGCCCGTCGACTGCCACGACCTGCGGGTCGCGGTCGTCGCCGCGAGCTGGCACACCCAGGTCATGGACGGGCTGATCGCGGGCGCCGAGCGCGCCCTGACGGCCCACCAGGTGGAGGCGCCGGTCGTCGTCCGGGTGCCTGGCACCTTCGAGCTGCCGGTGGTCGCCGGGGCGCTCGCCGCGCACGGGTACGACGCGGTGGTGGCGCTCGGCGTCGTCATCCGCGGCGGGACCCCCCACTTCGACTACGTCTGCAACGCCGCGACCGACGGCCTGGGCCGGGTGGCGCTCGACCACCAGACCGCCGTCGGCTTCGGCGTCCTCACCTGCGACACCGAGGAGCAGGCCCTCGATCGTGCCGGCCTCGAGGGGTCGGCCGAGGACAAGGGCTACGAGGCCACCGCCGCCGCGCTGGTGACCGCGCAGACGCTCAGGCGCGTCCGCCGCGGCTACGAGAGCTGAGCTCCGCCACCGGCCCGAGCCCGCGGGCCGTCTCGCCGCGGTGCCCGGGGACGGGGGCGAAGTCCGCTGACCGTAGGCTGAGGCCCGTGAAGACGTTCGACGAGCTCTGGGCCGAGCTGAGTGACAAGGCCCGGACCCGACCGGCAGGATCCGGCACCGTGCAGCAGCTCGACGCCGGCGTCCATGCCATCGGCAAGAAGCTGGTCGAGGAGGCCGCCGAGTCCTGGATGGCCGCCGAGCACGAGGGCAAGGAGCGCACGGCCGAGGAGATCAGCCAGCTGCTGTACCACGCCCAGGTGCTGATGCTCGCCAGCGGCATCGAGCTCGACGACGTCTACGCCCACCTCTGAAGGACTCCATGTCTCTGTTGCGAGTGGCGGTCCCCAACAAGGGGTCGCTGTCCCAGTCCGCGTCCGACATCCTGCGCGAGTCCGGCTACCGCCAGCGCTCGGACTCCAAGGAGCTGTCGCTCATCGACGTCGACAACGGCGTCGAGTTCTTCTACCTGCGCCCGCGCGACATCGCGCTGTACGTCGGCGAGGGCACCCTCGACGTCGGCATCACCGGGCGCGACCTGCTGCTCGACTCCGGCGCGCAGGCGGTCGAGTCGCTGACGCTCGGCTTCGGGCGCAGCACGTTCCGCTTCGCCGGACCGGCCGGTCGCTACTCCGACCTCGGCCAGCTCGAGGGCGCCCGCATCGCCACGTCGTACGTCGGGGTCGTCGAGGCGTTCCTGGCCGAGCGCGGCATCAAGGCCAGCGTCACCCGCCTCGACGGGGCCGTCGAGAGCAGCATCCAGCTCGGGGTCGCCGACGTGATCGCGGACGTGGTCGAGACTGGCAGCACGCTCAAGCACGCCGGCCTCGAGACCTTCGGCGAGGCCATCTTGGAGTCCGAGGCGGTGCTGGTCACGCGCAACGGCGACGTCCCCGACGGCTTCGAGGTCTTCAAGCGCCGCGTCGACGGGGTGCTGGTCGCGCGGAGCTACGTGATGATGGACTACGACATCGAGGAGCAGCACGTGACCGCAGCCGTCGCGATCACCCCCGGAATCGAGGGGCCGACGATCTCGCCGTTGCATCGCGAGGGGTGGGTCGCCGTGCGGGCCATGGTCCCGCGCGCCGGCGCCCAGCGCCTCATGGACGAGCTGTGGAGCATCGGTGCCCGCGGCATCCTCACGACGGACATCCATGCCTGCCGGCTCTGAGCCCGTCCAGGTGAGCGTGCCGCGCACCTGGCGACCCATGGGCCCCCGCATCGCCGGGCTGGTCGCCGGCGCGGTCCTCGTCTTGATGATGGTCTTCCTCTGGATCGGCTTCGACGACGCCACCCGCGAGTCCGTCACGCCGTTCCAGCGCGGGACGGTCATCGGACTGGGCGTCCTCATCGGCGTGGGCATCCACGCCCTGATCCGCTGCCGCGCCGTTGCCGACCAGGACGGGCTGACGGTGGTCAACGGCTACCGCTCGCGCCGCCTCGCCTGGGAGCAGATCGTCGGGGTGCACCTGCCACCGGGCGCTCCCTGGGTGACCCTGGACCTGGCCGACGGCACCACCGTGTCAGTCATGGGCATCCAGGGCTCCGACGGCCAGCGCGCGCGGACCGCCGTGCGTGAGCTGCGCTGGCTAGTCGACCGCCCGGATGCCCCACGAGACCGATAGCTCGTCGCCTGCCTCGCCCGCAGGCGCCAGCGTGACCAGGTCCTCCCCGGAGCGGAACGCGTCGGTGTCGGCGGTCATGGGCTCGACCGCCACCGAGCGGCGCGCCGTCGCGGGCACGTCGTCGGCGGTGTAGATCAGCAGCCACCGCACTCGCTCGTCGACCCACAGCGCGACCGCGTGCCCGGTCGCCGGGTCACGCAGCACGGTGGTCGCCACGCCGTCGTCGTTGCGGGCCAGGTCGGTGAACGTGGCGTTGAGGACGGTGCCGCCCACCGGGCGGGCGACCCGGAAGTCGTACGGCGTGCCGTCGACCGGCTCGCGCCCCACCGGCAGCAGCCGGTCGTCGGTCAGGCTGCGCGTGGCCGCCGGCAGGGTGAGCTCCCAGCTGTCGGCGGGGCCGGGGCCGACGGCGAGATAGGGATGGGCGCCGCACGCGTAGGGCGCCGGTTCGCGCGAGGTGTTGGTCGCGGTCTGGGTGACCGTGAGCCCGTCGGCCGACAGGTCGTAGACGACGCGCAGGTCCAGGGTCCACGGGTAGCCCTTCTGCGCCATCAGCCGGTAGTGCAGCGACACCGAGTGGGCCGTGTGCTCCTCCAGCGTCCACGCGACCCACCGGGCCAGGCCGTGCGAGGCGTTACTCCGTTGCGGCTCCGTGAGCGGGAGCTGGTGCTCGGCGCCTTCGAAGGCGTAGCGGCCGTCGCGGATCCGGTTCGGCCACGGCATCAGCAGCTGTCCGCGCCCACCGGGCGACATCTCGTCCTCGGCGAAGCCGTCGACGAGCTCGCGGGTGGCGTAGGACAGGGTGCGCAGGGCGGCCCCGCTCTCGGTCACGACCGCCCGGTAGCCGCCGGCCTCGATCTCGAACTGCTCCCCGCTCGGCGCCACCATGGGCTCACCCTAGGGGGCTCGGAACCCGTAGGCCGCCAGGACGCGGCGCCAGTAGCTGCGACCCAGGACGCGCTCGCGGCCAGCGCCCGCGCGGAGCTCGGGCGGCAGCGGGGCCAGGCACTCCTGACCATCGCAGTGGCGGGTCTGCCACCAGACCCGGCTCAGCGCTCGCTCGGCCTCGCGGTAGGCCCGCTGCCCGTGGACGTTGCGCATCTGGAGCGGGTCCCGGGCGAGGTCGTAGAGCTCGGTCTCACGGGTCCGGCTCCGGATGTAGGAGTAGCGGGCGGTGCGGATGCCGATCGAGGTGCGGGGTCCGCGGAAGCCGGGGGTCTTGCGGTACGACCCACCGGTGAAGGTGGCCTCGTTGAGGACCGGCGTCGTCCAGCCCTGATCCCCCTCGCGCATGGTCGGGACCCGGCTGATGCCGTCGGGCAGGCGAGGGGGCTCCGCGCTCGCCAGGTCGAGGATGGAGGCAGACACGTCGATCGTGGTGATCGGGTCGTAGCGCTTCGCCTTGGTCCGCATGCCCGGGCCGGTGACCAGGAACGGCACCCGCAGCGACGGCTCGTGGGCGCGGGCCTTGCCGCTGCGCTTGCGGTGCTCGCCGAGGTAGTAGCCGTTGTCCGAGGTGAACATGAAGACCGTGTTGCGCCACTCGCCGCTCCGCTTGAGCTCGCGCACCAGCCGGCGGACCTGGCGGTCCATGACGTAGATCGACTCCGCGCGCTGGCGGGTCAGCTCGGTCATCGCGCGCCTCTCGGCGGCGCTCGGCTCCGCGTTGCGGCGGTAGGCCTCGGGCTTGTCGGAGATGTTCGCCTCGCTGGGTCCGCCGTTCCTGGGCATGCCGGCGCCGCGCGTGATCAGCCGGTCGAAGCGCCCGCGGACCGAGCGCGGGACGGCCGGCGTGCGCAGGTCGTGTGTGTTGCCCGAGGCGTCGGTCATCTGCGCCGGCGGGTCGTCGGACTCGAAGGGTCCACCGAAGTGCGGAGCCACGTAGTTGACGTACATGAAGAAGGGCTTGCTGTCCCGGCCGAACCGGCGGGCCATGTCGACCGAGAAGTCGCCGATCACGTGGGTGTTGTAGCGACCGCGATAGCGGTTGTCGACCTTGCCGTTCACGTTGAACGGCGTGTCCAGGTAGTGGTAGGTGCCGCCGTGGATGCCGACCCCCTCGACGTGGTCGATCGAGCCGCGCCAGTCGGTCCAGCCGTTCGGCACGTGGCGGTAGGACGGCCCGCCACTCACCAGCGAGCGCGCCGGCCCGTAGCGGTTGAGGTACTTGCCGATGAAGCCGGTCGCGTAGCCCGCCTCCGACAGCGAGGTCGCCAGCGTGCGTGAGTCGTCGAAGGCGCCGTAGCCGTAGGGCTCCTCGTGCCACCACACGTGGTGGTTGTGGGCGTACTGGCCGGTGAGGAAGGACGCCCGCGCCGGACAGCAGAGCGGGTACGGGGAGAAGGAGTTCTGGAAGGTCAGGCCGTGGGCGCCGACGAGCTTGCGCAGCGAGGGCATGAACAGCAGGTCGTCGGCGCGCATGTCGTCGGCCATCACCATGACGATGTTGGGACTCGACGGAGCCGCCTCACGCGTGGGGCCGCTCACCACGGGCAGGGGAGCGGCGCTGGGCACGGCTGTCCCGGCGGGGCCCGACCCGGCCGGTCTCTCCGGCTCCTGGGCACCCGAGAGGACGGCCGTCATCACGGCGGCGAGGGCGACCCCGGCCACCACCAGGCGGAGCACTACCCGCGGGGTCACGTTCACACCTTAAGTGACGCTCCTGGGTCGAGTTAGGTTGCGACGCGCACGCAGATTTCTTGTCGCTGGTCAGGTGACCCGGCCGGGGGAGCGGGGCGGGGCGGCTGCGGTGCCGTCGACGATCACGTCCGCGCGGTCCCGGGTGCGCTGCTCGGCGAAGTGCTCGGCCTCGGTGCGCATCCAACGCCGCCACTGCTGCTCGACCTCCGGACCGTCGCGGGTCAGGCCGCGCTGCAGCCGCAGGTCGTCGGGGGCCTCCACCCAGGCCAGCACGGTGCAGCGCGCCGCGTGGGCCAAGGAGCCGGCGCCGACCCCTTCGAGCACCAGCAGCGGTGCGGGGGCGACGGTCACGGTCTCGGCGTACTCCTGCCGGCCCCAGTCGTAGCGCCGGTAGCTGCCGGCGACGCCCTCGGCCAGCGGCAGCAGCAGGCGGTCCAGCTGGTCGGTGACCCTCGGGAGCCCGTCCCAGCCGTCGTAGAGGTCGTCCATCTGCACCACGGGCGCCTCCGCGAGGCTCGCCACGGTGCGGGCGAGCGTGGTCTTGCCGGAGCCGGCGGGTCCGTCGATGCACACGAGTCGCCCCGCGCCGAGCGTCGGGGGCCGCGACCGCGCCAGGTCCAGCAGGTGGCGCGCTGGGTCAGAAGGCGAGCCCATGGCCACGGTAGGAGCGCACGCTCTCGACGATCCGGCTGCCCGAGAGCAGGTGGACCTGGTTGGTGTGCTCGAAGAGCTCGCCGGACTTGGCGTGGCGGAACCACACCAGGTCACCGATCTTCAGCAGCGCGGCGGGGTGGCCGGTGAGTGGGGTCTGGACCTCGCCGGCCCCCTCGAGCCCGGTCAGCTGCAGACCCGCGGGGGCCCACGGGGTCGGCAGCCGGTCCTGGCCGGCGGGCCCGGAGGCCACGAAGCCGCCGCCGTGCACCGTGGCCACCCCCGGGGACGGACGCCGCACCACCGGCAGGGCGTAGAAGGCCGCCGGGCGAGGCTCAAAGGACTGGTAGTGGTCGAAGAGGCCGGGGACCAGCAGCCCGGAACCCGCCGCGACCTCGGTCACCACCGGGTCCGCGACGGTGTCCTCGACCGAGCCCGAGCCGCCGGCGTTCCAGAACTCGAGCTCGACGAGGGCGCCGAGCGCGTCCGCGATCTCGCGCCGGCGGACCTCCAGCTGGCTCACCGACATGGTCTTCAGGCGGCGTACGACGAGCGAGCGGGCCTTCGCGGTCGGCACGTCGTCGGGCACGCCGGCGACCTGGCCCTCGTAGGTCATGGCGCCGACGAGGCGGAAGCCGGGGCGGTCGAGGATGGCACGGGCCAGCCGCGTGACCGAGCCCGCGTCATAGAGGGGCGACCGCTTGGGCCCGACGTGCTGGCGCCCCAGGCGCAGGCCGGCGTCGATCTCGATCGAGACCCGCACCGGTACGGCGTGCGAGGCCCGCACCGAGTCGACGAGGTCGAGGTGGGCCACGTCGTCGACCATGAGGGTGATCCGCCCGGCCGCCCGGGGCGACTGGACCAGCCGGGTGAGCGCGGCAGGGTCGACGGTGGGATAGGCGACGACGATGTCGTCGCTCAGTCCCTCCTCCTCGAGCCAGAGGGCCTCCGAGAGCGTGTAGGCGAGGATGCCCTGGAAGCCGTCCCGGGCGAGCGCCCGGCGGAGCAGGGCGGGCACCCGGATCGACTTCGACGCGACCCGGATGGGCTTGCCGGAGGCCCGGCGTACCAGGTCGTCGGCGTTGGCGTCGAAGGCGTCCAGGTCGACCACCGCGAGCGGGGAGCCCAACGGCTCGGGGTGGGCCGCCACGGCCTCGTTGAGCCGGGCCCAGAGCCGGTTGCGGTCCACGAAGGAGGAGGAGACCGAGAGGGCCGCCATCACTCGATGCCGCGCTTGCGCAGCAGCGCCTCGATCTCGGCCAGGTCGTCGTCGATGGCGGGCTTGCCGGGAGCCGCGGCTCCCGGGCTCTTCGGGAGCTCGCGGCGGCGGTCGCGACGAGGGGCCTGGTCACCGGAGCGCCGCTCCAGCGCCCGGCCGGCTCCGAAGAGGACCACGCCGAGCCCCGCCAGGACCACGCCCGCCCAGACGAGCGGGCTGAAGACCAGCGAGGTGGCCCAGTCGGCCACTGCGTCGCCGATCCGGGTGAGCATCTTCAGGGTCTTGGTCAGGTACGCCGCCAGGGGCAGCAGGGTCAGGCCGGCGCCCTTCAGGGCCGCGGGCAGGCCGCGGCGCTGGTAGGCGAACCAGGTCCAGACCGCGCCGAGCGCGGTCAACACCATGGCGAGGGCTGCCCAGGTCACGTCGTCCACGTCCCCAGCGTGGCACAAACCTCCACGCGGCCCCAGCACGGCCGGGCGCACCGGCTCGGAACGGCATCGAGGCCCGGCGCGTCGCGTCTTGGCCTGGGCTCGACGGGGCGGGTCCTGGGGCACAGCGGGCCGCCCGCCACAATGGCCTGGTGAGCGATCGACGCCTGCTCGGCCCCGGGTTCCCCGACGACGCCGGTGAGGCCGACCCGGCGCTGCGCGCCGCGCTGGCGGCGTACGACGACGCAGCGGCGCTGGCCGCGATCGCCCGGTCGCGGCTGCTGGTGCCGGTGGTCGCGGTGCTGGGGGAGGTCGAGGTGGGCGAGGACGGCCTGGCGCGCGACAAGACCAGCGACATGGCCGCGGTGCTCCTCGAGGGCGCCGACGGCCGGCTCGCGATGCTGGCCTTCACGGGCCTCGACAGCCTCGCCGCCTGGGACCCGGAGGCTCGCCCGGTTCCGGTCACGGCCCGTACGGCCGCGCAATCCGCCCTGCAGGAGGAGGCGGCGGCGCTCGTGGTCGACGTCGCCGGCCCGGCGACCTTCGTCCTCGAGGGCGACGACCTCCTCGGCGTCGCCTCGGGCTGGACGCTCACCACCGTCGGCGGGCGCTCGGCGTGGCTGCGCCCGTCGTGAGTGAGGGCGATTGGGCACGCGGCGGAATAGTCCGTTAGCATGCGGTGTTGACCGATCAGTCCGGGTGACCGGACCGATCACACAAGCGGAGTCAGCTTCATCGTCTCCCACCCGCATCGACCGCCAGGTCGTCGGGTCCGGTCCCGCAGGCTCCGGCCTTGCGCGAGCGCACGTCGCACGCGTGATCCCGAAGTCGGCGGAGTCGCAGAAGCCCGGACGGGTGGACGCGGTGCGACTGGCTTCCGCTTGAGACAAGCGGGAGCCGTTCTTCATTTCGGGCGGCTTCCGGGCCCCGAACACACTGGAGGACACATCAGCACCGAGCTTCGTATCAACGAGCGGATCCGGGTACCCGAGGTCCGCCTCGTCGGACCTAACGGCGAGACGGTCGGCATCGTGCCGACCGACCAGGCCCTCAAGCTGGCCCAGGAGGCCGACCTCGACCTCGTCGAGATCGCCCCCCAGGGCAAGCCGCCCGTGTGCAAGCTCATGGACTACGGGAAGTTCAAGTACGAGAACGCCCAGAAGGCCCGTGAGGCGCGCCGGAACCAGACGAACGTGATCATCAAGGAGATGAAGCTTCGTCCGAAGATCGACGCGCACGACTACGAGACCAAGAAGGGTCACGTGGTGCGGTTCCTGCGCGCCGGAGACAAGGTCAAGATCACGATCATGTTCCGTGGTCGCGAGCAGCACCGCCCCGAGCTGGGGTTCCGGCTGCTGCAGCGCCTCGCCGAGGACGTCTCGGACCTGGGCTTCGTGGAGTCCTCGCCCAAGCAGGACGGCCGCAACATGATCATGGTCCTCGGCCCGCACAAGAAGAAGGCCGACGCGAAGGTCGACCTGCAGGCCGACAAGGAGACCAAGATGGCCGAGCGTGCCGCCGTCGTGGACGCCGAGAAGGCCGAGCGCGACGCCGCGCACGCGGCGGGACCGGTCGCGCAGAAGAAGGAGCGCGGTCGCTCCGAGAACCTCGATCCCGAGATCGAGGCCTGAGACCCGGGCCGGCGCCACGCCGGCCAGCAGCCGATCGGGTCGCGCCCCGCGCGCGACCACGACCGAAAGAGAGAGACAGAGATGCCGAAGAACAAGAGCCACTCCGGTGCCGGCAAGCGCTTCCGCGTGACCGGCTCGGGCAAGATCCTTCGCGAGAAGGCGGGCAAGCGCCACAACCTGGAGAAGAAGGCCTCCAAGGTCACGCGCCGCCTGACCGGCACGGTGGAGGTCGCCAAGGCCGACACCAAGCGCGCCAAGAAGATGCTCGGCATCTGACCCTCGTCCACCCGTTCGTTGGTCGAGGACTCTCGATCTAGCAACTTCAGCACCAAGGAGTAACACCATGGCACGCGTCAAGCGGGCAGTGAACGCCCAGAAGAAGCGCCGTACCACCCTCGAGCGCGCCGCCGGCTACCGCGGCCAGCGCTCGCGCCTGTACCGCAAGGCCAAGGAGCAGGTCACCCACTCCCTGGTCTACAGCTACAACGACCGCCGCAAGAACAAGGGCAACTTCCGCAAGCTGTGGATCCAGCGCATCAACGCCGCCGCGCGTGCGCAGGGCATGACCTACAACCGCTTCATCCAGGGCCTGCACCTGGCCGGCATCGAGGTCGACCGCAAGATCCTCGCCGACCTGGCCGTCAACGACCCGGCCGCGTTCACCGCGATCCTCGAGGCCGCCCGCGCCGCCCTGCCCGAGGACGTCAACGCGCCCAAGGTCGAGGCGACTGTCTAACTCGATGGTGGATGACGGCGCCACGCGCCGGTCCGGTCACCCACCCCTGGCCGCGGGCAACACCCGGGTCAAGGATGCGCGTCGGCTCAGCCGCCGCTCGGAGCGATCCGAGCGGCGGCTGTTCCTTGCCGACGGCCCGAACGCGGTGGAGGCGGCCCTCGAGGTCCCCGGCTGCGTCGTCGAGGTCTTCGCGACCCCGGACGCCACCGAGCGGTACGCCGCCCTGGCGGATGCCGCACCCGCCTGGACGCTCGTCGACGACCGGGCGATGGCGGCGCTCAGCGACAGCGTGACGCCGGCCGGCGTCGTCGGCGTGTGCCGATTCCTGGACCGGCCGCTGACCCACCTGCTGGACCCGGCGCCGGCACTCGTGGCGATCTGCGCGGACGTGCGCGACCCCGGCAACGCCGGCACCGTGATCCGCTCGGCCGACGCGGCGGGAGCGGGGGCGGTCGTGCTCGCCGGCAGCTCGGTCGACGTCTACAACCCCAAGACCGTGCGCGCCAGCGTGGGCAGCGTCTTCCACCTGCCGGTGGCCGTCGTCGACGACGCCGAGCAGGCCGTCCGGGCCGCGCAGGCCGCTGGCTTGGTCGTGCTGGCCGCCGACGGCGGCGGAGACGTCGGCCTGTTCGACGCCGGCGACCTGCTGTCGCGCCCCACCGCGTGGCTGTTCGGCAACGAGGCGTGGGGTCTTCCGGCCGAGCTCGCCGCCCTTGCCGACCATCGGGTCGCGATCCCGATCCACGGCCGCGCCGAGAGCCTCAACCTCTCCACCGCGGCCGCGCTGTGCCTCTACGCGTCCGCGACCGCGCAGCGACGCTCCGCACCCTCGTAGGGTGCACGCATGACCGACGGCACCGCGAGCGCGCAGGCACTGGCCGACGCGCTGCCGGACGGTGTCGTCCTCGCCGACGGCGGCGGCACCGTCGTCCTGGTCAGCCGGCTGGCGGCCCGGATGCTGGGCGGCTCGGTCGCGGAGCTGGTGGGCCGCTCCCTGGCCGACGTGCTGGCCCTGCAGGACCGCGACGGCACGAGCTGGCACGCCGCCAACACGCCGTACGGCGGTCTGGTCACCCGCACAGCCGTCCCCGAGCAGTCGTGGCTGCTGCCCGACGGGACCGAGGTGCTCGTGGCCGCGCGCATCGAGCGGCCGTCGCTGCGTGAGCCGGTCTCCCAGGTGGCGGTGACGATCCGCTCGGGGCGCGGGCGCGCGCGCCTGGACCGCGAGCGCTCCGATCTGGTCGCGACCGTCGCGCACGAGCTCCGCTCGCCGCTGACCGGGGTGAAGGGGTTCGTCCAGGCGCTGCTCAACCGCTGGGACCGGCTCAACGACGAGCAGAAGAAGCTGATGCTCACCACGGTCCATGCCGACTCCGACCGGCTCAGCCGGCTGATTGCCGAGCTCCTCGACGTCGCCCGCATCGACACCGGCCGCCTCCAGCTGCACCCGCGGCCCTCCGATGCGGCCGTGCTGGTGCGGCGGATCGCGGACTCCGTCGGCGCCGGCACGTCGCGTGAGATCAATCTGGACATCGTGGGCGACCTGCCGCAGGTCAACGTCGACCCGGACAAGTTCACCCAGGTGGTGACGAACCTGATCGAGAACGCCGTGCGCCACGGGGAGGGTCGCGTCTGCGTGCGCCTGAGTGCCCTGCCGCAGTCCGCGGAGGCGCCCGGGGTGGAGCTGACCGTGGACGACGAGGGGGACGGCATCCCCGTGGAGCTCCGGCGCCGGGTGTTCACCAAGTTCTGGCGCGGGGGAGTCAGCGGAGGCTCGGGCCTGGGCCTGTACCTCGTCAACGGGCTGGTCCGTGCCCACGGCGGCACCGTGGTGATCACCGACGCCCCCGGGGGGGGTGCCCGGGTCGTGCTCACCTGGCCGTCGGGCAGCATGCTCTGACGGGGAGCTGGGCGACGGGGAGCGGGAGCGCTCAGCCGGTGCGCACGTAGCCGTCGCCGGCCGGGCGGTAGGGAGCGATCACCAGGTCGGCGCCCGACTCGCCGATCATGGTGCGGGCCTCCTCGGACAGACCCTCGTCACTGACCACCACATCGGCCTGGTCCAGAGGCACGATCGTGCTGATGCCGACGATGCCCCACTTGGTGTGGTCGGCGAGCACGACCACGCGCTGGCCGGCGGCGACCAGGGCCTGGTCGGTGTCCGCCTCATGCAGGTTCGGGGTGGTGAACCCGGCCCGGGCGTTCATGCCGTGCACCCCGAGGAAGACCAGGTCGAGGTGGAGCAGGCGCAGCGACGAGACCGCCACCGGCCCCACCAGCGCATCCGAGGGGGTGCGGACGCCGCCGGTCAGGACGACGTTGGGTGCGGCTGCTCCGGCGCCGTGGAGGACGTCGGCGATCCGCATGGAGTTGGTGACCACCGTCAGCCCCGGCACATCGCGGAGGTGGTGGGCCAGCGTCCAGGTGGTCGTTCCGGCGCTGAGGCCGATGGCGGAGCCGGGCCGCACCAGGGCGGCGGCCGCGGCGGCGATGGCCTCCTTCTCGGCGGTCTGCTGGGCGGCCTTGGCCTCGAAGCCGGGCTCGTCGGTGCTCGCCCTGCCCCCACCGGTGACCGTGGCGCCGCCGTGCACCTTCGCCAGCCCCCCTTGGGCGGCCAGGGTGTCGAGGTCGCGCCGGATGGTCATGTCGGAGACGTTCAGCAGCCGCGCCAGCTCGCTGACCCGGACGGCACCACGGTGCTCGACCTCTCGCTGGATCCGGGCCTGCCGCTCGGCTGCGAGCATGTGCGACTCCTGAGGCTGGGGGGCCGTCGGGTGGCCGGCGGCGGACGGCGCTCATCGTAGGGCGTGGCGAGCGCCTGTGAGGACGTGTGCGAATTTGGGCGAGCGTGTTGACATCTCCCATTCTGACCTGTGAGATGACTCACAGGCAACGGCGACGGGTGCGCGACCCAGCGAGAGCCGGCCGAGCCTGCGGCGGGGAGTCCGCCGACGCCGTTCACTCTCGGAGGCGCCCCATGTCGTTGCGTTCCTCGCTCTCGGGTCGGATCGGGCGGCGCCGCGGCGCCCTGGTCTTGGTGGCCGCACTGGCCCTCGGCCCCGCCGTCGTCGCGCAGGCCGGGGAGCCCGCCTCGGGCGCCCAGCAGGAGGGCCGGTGGACGCCGGGGACCCCTCGGCTCACCACCCCATGGACATCGCGGGTCTCACCGCGCAACGCCCTGCCGGAGTACCCGCGCCCTCAGATGCGCCGCTCCGAGTGGCGCAACCTCAACGGGCTCTGGCAGTTCTCGGGGGCGGTGGCCGGCGAGCGGCCGCCGCTGGGCCAACGGCTGCGCGAGCAGGTGCTGGTTCCCTACCCGATCGAGTCGGCGCTCTCGGGGGTGCAGCGCCACGAGGACTACATGTGGTACCGCCGCCTGGTCCGGGTGCCCCAGAGCTGGCGGGTCGGCGAGCCGGGCCGCCGTCTCCAGCTGCACTTCGGCGCCGTGGACTACCGGGCGCGGGTCTTCGTCAACGGGGTCCGGGTGGCGACCCACCAAGGCGGATACGGCGCCTTCAGCGCGGACGTCACCCGCGCCCTGCGCCCGCGCGGACAGCAGGAGATCATCGTCGGCGTCGAGGACCGCACCGACGCGACCTGGCAGCCGGTCGGCAAGCAGCGGCGGGTCCCGGACCGCGGGATCTTCTACGAAGGTGCCTCCGGTATCTGGCAGACGGTGTGGATGGAGCCGGTCGCGGCGCGCCGCATCGCGCACCTCGACATGGTCCCGGACCTCGACACCAGCTCGCTGCGCCTGCATGCCGACGTGTCCGGGTCACCCCCGGGGCTCCAGGTCGAGGCGACGGTGCTCAACGGCGACAGGGTCGTCAGTCGCACGCGTGGACCGGCCAGCCGGCGGCTGCGACTCCCGGTCCCGCGCGCTCGGCTGTGGAGCCCCGACGACCCGCACCTCTACCGCCTCACGGTGCGGCTCAAGGACGGCCGGCGCACGCTCGACCGGGTCGGCTCCTACTTCGGGATGCGCGAGATCGCCACGGCCCGGGGCGCCGACGGGAGGCGCCGGATCACGCTGAACGGCAAGCCGCTGTTCCTGCTCTCCACCCTCGACCAGGGCTACTGGCCCGACGGCATCTACACCGCTCCGACCGACCAGGCGCTGCGCTTCGACCTGGTGGAGCACAAGCGCCTCGGGTTCAATACGGTGCGCAAGCACATCAAGACCGAGCCCGACCGCTGGTACTACCACGCCGACCGGCTGGGGCTGCTGGTCTGGCAGGACATGCCCGCCATGCGCACGGGCAGCCATCAGGTCCCGCCTCAAGCGCAGGCGCAGTTCGAGCGCGAGCTGCACGAGATGGTCGACGAGAAGTCCAGCTGGACCTCGATCATCGGGTGGGTGCCCTTCAACGAGGGCTGGGGCGAGTGGGATCGCGAGGCCACCGGCCGGATCGCCCGCAGCGTCAAGGCCCAGGACCCCAGCCGGCTGGTCAACGCCCACAGCGGCGTCAACTGCTGCGACTCCCTCGGTGACTCCGGTCGAGGCGACGTCCTCGACTGGCACCAGTACGTCGGCCCCGCGCAGCCGGTCCCGGACGCGCGGCGGGTCTCGATCGACGGTGAGCACGGAGGCTTCGGGCTCGAGGTGCCGGACCACATGTGGTTCGAGGACGGTCACGCCTACGAGATGACCCCGGACTCCGCGACCCTGACTCGGCGCTACGTCGAGAACCAGCGCCAGGTGCTCGCGAGCGCCCGGGAGTGCGGCATCAGCGGCTCGGTCTACACCCAGCTGACCGACGTGGAGCACGAGGTCAACGGCTTCCTGACCTACGACCGGCGGGTGCGCAAGATGGACTACGCGCAGGTGCGCGCGGTCAACGAGTCGATCATCGCCGGCGCGGACGGGACCGGCACCGGCGGGCCGCCCCCGGACCCGGGGACGCCGGGCACCCAGGGAGCCCATGCCTACCCCTTCGACGAGGGGAGCGGGACGACCGCGACCGACAGCGTCGGCGACGCCGACGCGACGCTGACCGGGGTCACCTGGACGCCCGGGGTGAGCGGCAGCGCCGCCTCCTTCGAGGGCGGCGGGGAGGCCGACACCGGCGCCGCGCTGCTCGACACGGCCGGCAGCTACAGCGTCTCCGCCTACGCCCGCCTCGACGAGGCCGGCGGCGCCTTCCAGACCGTCGTCAGCCAGGACTCCGAGTCGAGCAGCGCCTTCTTCCTCCAGTACTCCGGGCAGGACCAGCGGTGGGCGTTCAGCTTCGTCGGGCTGCGGGCCCTGTCCCCGGCCCGGCCCGAGGTGGGCCGCTGGTACCACCTCACCGGGGTGCGCGACGCGACCGCCGGGACGATCCACCTCTACCTGGACGGGCAGCTCGTGGCCACCCGCAGCGCCTGCACCGCCGCGGGATCCAGCGGTCACACGGTCATCGGACGCGGGCAGTTCGGGGGCAACAAAGTGGACTACCTGCGTGGCGACGTCGACGACGTCCGGCTCTTCGACCGGGCCCTCACGGCAGCGGAGGTGGCCTCCCTCAGCCGCCGGTGAGAGGACCCTTGTGGGTGATTGCGCAGATCTGTTCGATCCTGTTTTGTTGACAACCTCGGTGTGACGGCTGTCTCACCCTCGACATCCTTCGCAAGGAGCACTTCATGACGAGCACCACCGTGACGGGCTGGAAGCTGGTGACCGCCGCGGCGGCCGCTGCCCTGGCCCTGGCAGGCTGCACCAACTCCGGCGACGAGGATGCGAGCGACCGCCCCGCCGGCGACGACGAGCAGGTCGTGAAGGAGAGCGAGTCCGGCGGGCCGGGGTGCACTCTCGAGAAGTACGGCGCCAAGAAGCTCGACCTGAAGAACGCCGTGGTGGGCTTCTCGCAGTCCGAGCCCGACACCGCGGCGTTCCGGGCGGCCGAGACCGCCTCGATCCGCGAGGCCGCCGAGCAGGCCGGCGTCAAGAAGCTGATCGTCACCAACGCCAACGCCGAGCTGCCCAAGCAGATCGCCGACGTCCAGGACATGCTCAACCAGGGCGTGCAGATGCTGATCGTGGCTCCGGTCAACTCCGACGGCCTGGACCCGGCCCTCGACGCGGCCAAGCAGAAGGGCGTGCCCGTCCTCACCATCGACCGCAAGGTCACCAACCAGCCCTGCTCGGACTACGTCGCGTTCCTCGGCTCGGACTTCTACGACCAGGGCCAGCGGGCGGCCGACGCCCTGGCCGACGCCACCGGCGGCGAGGGCACGGTCGCGATCCTGCTGGGCTCCTCGGGCAACAACGTCACCGACGAGCGCAACGCCGGCTTCAAGGACCGGGTCGCGGAGGAGTACCCCGACCTCGACATCGCGGAGGAGCAGACCGCGAACTTCGCCCGCGACGAGGGCCAGTCGGTGACCGAGCAGCTGCTGCAGTCCAACCCCGACATCACCGCGATCTACGCCCACAACGACGAGATGGCGCTCGGTGCGGTCACCGCCGTCGCCGCGGCCGGCAAGGACGCCGGCGAGGACATCAAGATCGTCTCGATCGACGGGACCCGCAACGCCGTGCAGGCCATCGTCGACGGCGACATCAACGCCGTGATCGAGTCCAACCCGCGCTTCGGCCCCCTGGCCTTCGAGACCATGACGAAGTTCTACGCCGGCGAGGAGATCCCCGAGGACGTCATCATCGAGGACGACGAGTACAACTCCGACAACGCCGAGCAGGACCTCGGGAAGGCGTTCTGAGGCCTGGCGTGAGCATCTCCGAGCAGACCGCGTCACAGGACGGCACCACACCGGTCCTGGAGACGGTGGGTGTCACCAAGACCTTCGGTGGCGTGCACGCCCTGCAGGGCGTGGACTTCCGGCTCTCGCCTGGGGAGATCCACGCCCTCGTCGGGGAGAACGGCGCCGGCAAGTCGACGCTGATCAAGGTCCTGACCGGCGTCTACACCCCCGACGCGGGGGAGGTCCGCTACGTGGGGGAGACCCAGCACTTCCGTCGTCCCTCCGACGCGCAGGACGTCGGCATCTCCACGATCTACCAGGAGGTCAACCTGGTCCCGTTGCTGAGCGTGGCGCGCAACATCTTCCTGGGCCGGGAGCCGCGCAACCGGGTGGGGCTGATCGACGTCCGCGCGATGAACCAGCGGGCCCGCGAGCTGATGCGGGAGCTGACCATCGACCTCGACGTCACCACCGAGCTCGGCCGCCTCGGTCTCGGCGCCCAGCAGATGGTCGCGCTGGCCCGTGCCATGTCGGTGGAGAGCCGGGTCGTGATCATGGACGAGCCCACCTCCTCCCTGGAGGCCAAGGAGGTCGCGACGCTCTTCGCCGTGGCGCGGCGGCTGCGCGAGCGGGGGGTCGGGCTGGTCTTCGTCTCGCACCGGCTCGACGAGCTCTGGGAGCTGTGCGACCGGGTCACGATCCTGCGCGACGGTAGCTGGGTGCACACCGGGCCGATGGCCGCCCTGAGCCGGCTCGAGCTCGTCTCGCAGATGCTGGGGCGCGACGTCGAGGAGGTGGCCTCCGAGGGCGCCACCGAGTTCGGCGCGTCGCACCGGCGCACCGGGGAGCCGGCCCTGGTCGTCTCGGGGATCGAGGTGCGCAACCGCCTGCACGGCATCGACCTGTCCGTGCGACCCGGCGAGGTCGTCGGGCTCGCCGGGCTCCTCGGCTCCGGGCGCAGCGAGACGGTCAAGGCCGTCTACGGCGCCCTGCACACCGACGGCGGCCAGGTGACGGTCTCGGGCAACAAGGTGCGACCCAACTCCGTACGCCGGGCGCTCAAGGCCGGGATCGCGCTGCTGTCCGAGGACCGCAAGGCGGAGGGGATCGTCCCGGACCTCTCCGTGCGCGACAACATCGCGCTGGCCGTCCTGCCCCGGGTCTCCCGCGGCGGCGTGGTCTCCGAGGCGCAGATCGACCGGCTGGTCGAGACGTTCATGCGGCGCCTGAAGATCAAGGCGTCGAGCCCGCAGCAGAAGGTGCGCGAGCTCTCCGGGGGCAACCAGCAGAAGGTGCTGATCGCCCGCTGGCTGTGCACCGAGCCGATCGTGTTCCTCCTCGACGAGCCCACCCGCGGCATCGACGTGGGGGCCAAGAGCGAGGTCCAGGCGCTCATCGACGAGCTCGCCCAGCAGGGCCTGGCCGTGGTGCTGATCTCCAGCGAGATGGAGGAGCTGGTGGAGGGAGCCGACCGGATCGTCGTGCTGCACGACGGCTCGGCGCGGGCCGAGCTGGACAGCAGTGACCTCAGCAGCTCCGAGCTGCTCCGGGCCCTCGCCGGGGACCGAGTGACTGCGAGCGAAGGAGAGGCATCGTGACCGACACCGCGAGCCCCGCCACCACCGGGGCGAGCACGCCGGAGCCGGCGGGCCGCAGCGGGGGCAGCGCCCCGCGCCGCCGCATCGACAGCGACTGGGTGCGCCGCAACGGCGTCTTCGTCGCGCTGCTGCTGCTGCTGGTCTTCAACCTGTTCTTCACCGACAACTTCGCCACGGAGGGCACGCTGCGGCTCCAGCTGGTGCAGGTGGCCCCGGTCCTGATCGTGGCGCTCGGCATGGCGCTGGTGATCGGCACGGAGGGCATCGACCTGTCCGTCGGCGCCGTCATGGCCCTCGCCGCGGCCCTGATCCCGCTCTACATCGGCTACGGCACCGGCATCTCGATCGGCATCTCGCTCCTGGCCGGCGTCGTCGTGGGGCTGATCGCCGGGGTCCTGGTCGCCCACGTCGGCGTCCAGCCGATCGTGGCGACGCTCGGGCTCATGGTGGCCGGGCGTGGCGTGGCCAACCTGTTCGGCGGGCAGATCAAGAGCATCCGCGACGAGGGCTTCCGCGAGCTCGGCACGGGCAGCGTCCTCGGGATCCCCTACGTCGTGGCCATCGCGGCGGTCGTCGCGGTCGTCGTCGGTCTGGTCGTACGCCGCTCGACCTACGGCCGTCAGCTGGTCGCCATCGGCGGCAACAAGCTCGCCGCCGAGCTGGCCGGGCTGCCGGTCAAGCGCGTGCTGGTGACGACGTACGTCGTCTCGGGCCTGCTCGCCGCCATGGCCGGCATCCTGCTGGCCGCGCGCTCGCAGGCCAGCGACCCGACCAAGCTCGGACTGCTCATGGAGCTCTCCGCGATCACGGCGGTGGTCATCGGCGGCACCCCGCTCTCGGGCGGGCAGGTGCGGATCCTCGGCACGGTCGCGGGGGCGCTGCTGATGCAGCTGATCACGGCCACGCTGATCTTCCACAACATCCCGGACTCCTCGGCACAGATCGTGCAGGCGGTGATCGTCATCGCGGCCGTCTACGTCCAGCTGGGGCGGGGCACGAGCAGGAAGCCGAGGAAGACATGAGCCTCACCGAGGCCGACCCCGCCACCGGCAACTCGCCCGAGGCTGCCATGGCCTCCCGGGCGCGCTTCGCGGCGCTGGTCCAGCGTCAGGGCGCCCTGGCGATCTTCGTCCTGGTGATGGTCGTGGCGAGCTTCAGCTTCGACACGTTCCTGAGCCGCGGCAACCTCACCGGCATCGCGGTGCAGGCGTCGTTCCTGGCGATGCTGGCCCTCGGGATGACGTTCGTGATCATGACCGGCGGCATCGACCTGTCGGTCGGCAGCGTCTTCGCCCTGGGCGGGGTGCTGGCGGCCTGGGGCTCCCAGCACGGCACCCTCGTGGCGTTCGCGCTGCCGCTCGGCGTGTGCGGGCTGATCGGGCTGGTGCAGGGGGTGGTCATCGCCCGAGGCGGGCTGCCGCCGTTCATCGTGACGCTGGCGGGCCTGCTCTTCGCCCGCGGGCTGCTGCTCCTGCTCACCGACGAGGGCGCCACCACCTACAAGGTCCCGGCCGGCTCGGCGTTCCGCAAGCTGGCGCAGAGCGAGCTCCTCGGGATCCCCTACCCGGTCCTGCTGGTGGTGCTCTTCTTCGCCATCGGCGCGCTGATCCTGCACCGCACCTCGTACGGCGCGACGGTGCTGGCGATCGGGGGACAGGAGGACGCCGCCGAGCTGATGGGGCTCCCGGTCCAGCGCACCAAGGTCGTCACCTACGTCGCCTCGGCCCTGCTGGCCGGCTTCGGCGGGATCATGATCGCCTCCTACACCTCCTCGGGGGTGACCATCCTGGGCGTCGGCCTGGAGCTGGAGGCCATCGCCGCCGTGGTGGTGGGCGGCACGCTGCTCACCGGCGGGGCCGGCACGATCCTGGGCACCCTGATCGGCGTCCTGCTGCTGCAGGTGATCAAGAACGTCATCAACCAGGTGGGCTCGCTCGACTCCGACTGGCAGGCCGTCGTCAGCGGCACCATCCTGCTCGGCGTCGTCACCCTCCAGCGCTGGCTGACCCGCGCCGAGCGCACCTAGCGAGCCGAGGGAGGGTCAGGCCTCGCCCATCACCAGGCCCTCGATCGTGTGCTTCTGGGTGATCGGGGTGAGCTCCTCGACCACCGGACACGACAGGTGTCGGCGCACCCGCTCGGGCAGCGCGTCCCAGAACCCCCGGGTCACGGCCAGATCGTGCTTCTCGTCGTTGCCGGCGCCCGGGGCGTCGACGCCGAGCACCAGGACCGGGCGGGACTTCTCCGAGTGGTTCTGCGTGCCCCGGTGCACCGTCAGCGCGGATCGCGCGGAGATGTCACCCCGCTGCGGGTACTTGCGCACGGCCAGCTCCTCGTAGCGGGAGTAGGCCGACGTCGGCGGGAACATGCCGTGCTCGAAGTCCTCCCCGGTGTCCCAGTGGGTCCCGGGCGCCACCTCGAAGGGGCCCATGTCCTCCGCGGTGTCGACGCAGGTGACGTTGAAGGCCAGCGAGGTGAGTCGCCTCTCCTCGCGCGTCTCGCGGGGACTGGGGAAGTCGCGGTGCCAGGGCTGGTTGACGGCGCCGGCGAACGGGATGTCGAAGCCGACCTCCACGATCGTGTAGTCCGGTCCGAGGACGGTCTCGCAGACCGCGCGCACCCACGGGTGGTCGACCAGGTCGACGAAGCCGCGCAGGGCCTCGGGATGGACCTCGACGTAGTAGCGGTGCGGGCCGCGCCCCACGGCGCCGCCCTCGCGGGAGCGGGCCTCCTCGAAGGCGGCCTCCACGTCCTCGCGGAGCTGCTCGACCCACTCCTGTGAGAACGCGGACTTGCAGCCGACGATGCCGTCGGTCTGGATGGTGGATGAGATGACGTCCGGGTCGATCGGGACGTCGAGTGCTGCGGTGGTCGTCATCGAAACTCCTGCCGAGTCGGGTGTCGGGATCAAGTTTGCAACGTTGCAATGCCACGTTGCAATACCCTGTGCCCGGGAGGTCCGGATTCATGCCAGCCAAGCTCAAGGACGTGGCCGTCCGCGCCGGGGTCTCGGTGCGCACGGTGTCGAACGTCGTCAACACCCCCGAGGTCGTGGCCGAGGACACCCGGCGGCGGGTGCTCCTGGCCATCGAGGAGCTCGGCTACCGCCCCAACGTGGCCGCCCGCCAGCTGCGCCGCGGCCGCTCGGAGGTGATCGGCCTGGTCGTCCCGGAGATCGACTCGCCGTACTTCGCGGAGCTGGCCGCCTACGTCGTCCGTGCCGCCGAGGCCCGGGGCTGGACGGTGCACATCGAGCAGACCGACGGCAGCGGCCCGCGCGAGCGCGAGCTCCTCGACGGGGCGCGGGGTCAGGGCGTCGACGGGGTGATCTTCAGCCCGTGGTCGATGACCGCCGACGAGATCTCGCGCCGCACCGCCGCGCCGCCGGTGGTGATGCTGGGCGAGCAGCCCGGCGTGGGCGCCGTGGACCACGTCGCGGTCGACAACCGGGTGGCCGCCGCGAGCGCCACCCGGCACCTGCTCGCCTCCGGGCGCCGCAGGATCGCCGCCGTCGGGCTGCAGCCGCACTTGCGCAACCAGACGGCCCAGCACCGGCTGGCCGGCTACCGCGACGCGCTGGCCGAGGCCGGCGTACCGGACGACGAGCGCCTGCACGTCGCGGTCGAGCGGCTGCACCACGAGGACGGGGTCCGCGCGATGCGGCGCCTCGCCGAGCTCGACGAGCTGCCGGACGCGCTGTTCTGCTTCACCGACCAGCTGGCACTGGGCGCGCTGCGGGCCTGTGCGAACCTGGGCCTGCGGGTCCCCGAGGACGTCGCCCTCGTGGGCTTCGACGACATCGAGGCCGGTCGCTACGCCGTCCCGAGCCTCACCACCGTCGGCCCCGACAAGCAGCGACTCGCCGAGGTGGTCCTGCGCTGCCTGGAGGAGCGGATGCGCGACCACGCGCTGCCCGGACGCGACCTCGTGGTGCCGCACCGGCTGCTCGTGCGGGAGAGTGCGCCCGCCCCGGCGGACCCCGCGCCACGGGCAGAGTGACAACCGGTTCGCGCGGCGTCGAGCAACGTTCCTAGACTTCACCCCGTGTCCGGACCCAACAGCGACTACGACCCCGTGGAGGTCAGTGCCTTGCAGCCCGAAGAGGTGGCCGCCGCCCGAGACGCCGCGCTGGCGGCGTTCGCCGCGGCCCGCGACCTCGAAGAGCTCAAGGCGGCCCGCCTCGAGCACGCGGGGGACCGCTCGCCGCTGGCCCTGGCCAACCGCGAGATCGGGGCGCTGCCGCCGCAGGCGCGCAAGGAGGCCGGGCAGCGCGTCGGGCAGGCCCGGGGTGCGGTCAACCAGGCGCTCGCCGCGCGCCAGGAGGTGCTGGAGGCCGAGCACGAGGAGCGGATGCTGGCCGACGAGGCCGTGGACGTCACGGTCCCGACCGACCGCCTGCCCGCGGGAGCCCGCCACCCGCTGACCACCGGCTCGGAGCTGATCGCCGACATCTTCGTGGCCATGGGGTGGGAGGTCGCGGAGGGCCCGGTCATCGAAGCCGAGTGGCTCAACTTCGACGCGCTCAACCTCGGTCCGGACCACCCGGCGCGCACCATGCAGGACACGTTCTGGACCGCGCCCGCCGAGGACCACCTGGTGCTGCGCACCCACACCTCGCCGGTCCAGGCGCGCACCATGCTCACCCGCGAGCCCCCGATCTACGTCGTGTGTCCCGGCCGGGTGTTCCGCACCGACGAGTACGACGCCACGCACAGCCCGATGTTCCACCAGGTCGAGGGGCTGGCCATCGACGAGGGCATCACGATGGCCCACCTCAAGGGCACGCTCGACCACTTCGCCGCCGCGATGTTCGGCGAGGGCATCACGACCCGCTTCCGGCCGTCGTACTTCCCCTTCACCGAGCCCAGCGCCGAGGTGGACCTGGTCTGCTTCGTCTGCCGGGGCGTCGACGCCGACGCCTGCCGGACCTGCCGCGGCGAGGGCTGGATCGAGTGGGGCGGCTGCGGCGTGGTCAACCCGCGCGTGCTCACCGCCTGCGGCGTCGACCCGGAGCGCTACTCCGGCTTCGCCTTCGGCATGGGCATCGACCGCACCTTGATGTTCCGGCATGGACTCGAGGACCTGCGCGCGCTCTTCGAGGGCGACGTCCGCTTCACCACCGCCTTCGGAAGCGAGCTGTAGATGAAGACCCCCGTCTCCTGGATCCGGGAGTACGTCGACCTGCCCGCCGAGGTCACCACCGACGAGCTGACCGCGCGCCTGACCGCGCTCGGGCTCAAGCTCGAGGCGATCGAGCGACCCGGCGAGGCGATCACCGGCCCGCTCGTGGTCGGCCGGGTGCTCACCATGGAGCCCGAGCCGCAGAAGAACGGCAAGACCATCAACTGGTGCACCGTCGACGTCGGCGACGCCAACGGCACCGGCGAGCCGCAGGGGATCGTCTGCGGGGCGCACAACTTCGCCCCCGGAGATCTCGTCGTGGTCGTCCTGCCCGGCGGCGTCCTGCCCGGCGACTTCGCCATCTCCGCGCGCAAGACTTACGGCCACGTGTCGGCCGGGATGATCTGCTCGGCTGCGGAGCTCGGTCTCGGCGAGGACCACGACGGCATCATCGTGCTGCCGCCCGACGCCGGCGCTCCCGGCGAGAGCGCCTTCGGGCTGCTCGGGCTCGACGAGGAGATCATCGAGTTCGAGATCAACCCCGACCGCGCCTACGCGCTCTCGCTGCGCGGCGTCGCCCGCGAGGCGGCCCTGGCCTACGGCGTGCCGTTCCACGACCCGGCCGCGCGCGAGGTGCCCGCGCCGGACGCCGACGGCTACCCCGTCATCATCGAGGACCCCGCCGGCTGCCCGGTCTTCGCCGCGAGGCGGGTCACCGGCTTCGACCCCACCGCGCCGACCCCGGCCTGGATGGCCCGGCGCCTCCAGCAGGCGGGCATGCGCCCGATCTCGCTGGGCGTCGACGTGACCAACTACGTCATGCTCGAGCTCGGCCAGCCCATCCACGGCTACGACGGCGACCGGCTCGACGGCGCGCTGCACGTGCGCCGAGCCGTCGAGGGGGAGCGGCTCACCACCCTCGACGGCGTCCGGCGGGTCCTGTCGGAGGAGGACCTGGTCATCGTCGACGGATCCGGCCCCATCGGCCTGGCCGGCGTGATGGGCGGGGCCACCACCGAGCTCTCCGAGGCCACCACGCACGTGGTGATCGAGGCCGCCCACTGGGACGCCGTCTCGATGTTCCGCACCGGCAAGCGCCACAAGCTCTCCTCGGAGGCCGGCAAGCGCAACGAGCGCGGCGTCGACCCGCTGCTCCCGGCCGTCGCCGCCGACCGGGTCGCCGAGCTGCTGACGACGTACGGCGGCGGCACGATCGAGCCCGGCGCCACCCTGGTCGGGGTGGTCCCGGAGTCGCCGGCCATCCAGATCGACGCGGATCTGCCGGCGCGGATCACGGGCATGCCGATCACCCCCGAGACCACCGTCGCGCACCTCGAGGCGGTCGGCTGCGTCGTGCGGGCCGACGGCGGGCGCCTCACCGTCACCCCGCCGACCTGGCGACCCGACGTCAGCGACCCCTACGACCTCGTCGAGGAGGTCGCGCGGATCGTCGGCTACGACCAGGTGCCGTCGGTGCTGCCCCGCGAGGCGGCGGGCCGCGGGCTCAGCCGGACCCAGCGGCTGCGCCGTAGGGTCGGGCGGCTCCTGGCCGGCGCCGGCTGCGTCGAGGTCGTGAGCTTCCCGTTCGTCGGCGAGGCGACCTTCGACGCGCTCGGGCTGGCGGGCGACGACGTATTGCGGCGCACGATCCGGCTGGCCAACCCGATCTCGTCGGAGGAGCCGTCCTACACGACGACCCTGCTGCCCGGGCTGCTGAAGGCCGCGGCGCGCAACCTCGGGCGCGGGGCCACCGGCGTCGCGCTCTTCGAGACCGGCACGGTCGCCTTCCCGGTCGACCGCGGCCCGGCGCCGATCTACGGCGTCGACCGCCGCCCCGACGACGCCGACCTGGCCAAGCTTCTCGAGGCGCTGCCCGAGCAGCCGCTGCACCTCGGGCTCGTGCTGGCCGGCGAGGGCGAGCGGTCCGGCTGGTGGGGCCCGGGCCGGGAGAGCGGCTGGGCCGACAGCCTGGCCCTGGTGCGCCGGCTGGCCCGTGACCTGGGCGTCGAGCTCACGGTCTCCTCGGACTCGCGCGCGCCCTGGCATCCCGGGCGGTGCGCCCGGCTCGAGGTCGGCGGGGTCGAGTTCGGCCACGCCGGCGAGCTGCACCCCAAGGTCTGCAAGGCGTTCGGCCTGCCGGCGCGCAGTGCGGCGGTCGAGCTCGACCTGGACTTCCTGATGAGCCGTGCGGTCGAGGTGGTGACGGGGCCCGAGCTGTCCTCGTTCCCGCTGGCGAAGGAGGACGTCGCGCTGGTCGTCGACGCCGACACCACGGTGGCCGAGGTCGAGTCTGCCCTGCGGGAGGGAGCGGGCGACCTGCTGGAGTCGATCCGGCTCTTCGACGTCTTCACCGGCGACCAGGTCGGCGAGGGGCGCAAGTCGCTCGCGTTCGCGCTGCGCTTCCGCGCCCCCGACCGCACCCTCACCGAGGAGGACACGGGTGCGGCGCGCGACGCGGCCGTCGCGGTGGCCGCCGAGCGTTGCGGCGCGGTGCAGCGCTAGCGGATGAGCCAGCTCGCGCTCCTCGACGACGTGGCGTGGAGGGGCGCGCCCGTCCGGGGGGCGCGGGCGCACGCCCTGCTCGCGGCGCTGGTCGCCGCCGGCGGGCGCGCGGTCGGCGAGGCGAGACTCGTCGAGGAGGTCTGGGGTGAGGACCGCCCCGCGAGCGCGGCCAAGGCCCTGCAGGTCGTGGTGTCGCGAGTCCGTGCCCAGACCGACCCCGGCGCCGTACGCCGCTCGGAGCAGGGCTACGCGCTGGGCGTGGCGCCCGACGAGGTCGATGCGCTGGCGCTGGGCGCACTGGTCGACCGGGCCTGCCGTGCGGAGGCTTCCGGGGACACGGTCGCCGCGCGAGACCTGGCCACAGCTGCACTGGCCGTGGCCGTGGCCGGCCCGGGGGAGCCGGGCCCGCTCGAGGAGCTGCGCGCACGGGCTCGCGAGCGCCTGGGCGTCGCGAGGGCCGTGCTGGGGCGCGTCTGCTCGGCGCGGGGCGAGCACCCCGAGGCCCTGCGGCACCTGAGCGCCGTACCGCACCCGGACGAGGCGACGCTGGCCGCGCTGCTGCGCAGCGAGCTGGCCGTCCACGGCGCGCCCGCGGCGCTGCTGCACTACGAGGCCCACCGCAGGGCGTTGGCCGAGGAGCTGGGCGTCGACCCCGGGCCCGTGCTGCAGGCCGTGCACGGCGAGCTGCTCGCCGCGGACAACCCCGTGCGATCGGGGCTGCACTACGACTCCACCTCCCTGGTCGGGCGCGACGACGACCTCCGGGCGCTGCGGGCGGCGATGCGCGACTCGCGGGTGACCTCGATCCTCGGGCCGGGCGGGCTCGGCAAGACCCGCCTCGCGCATCTGCTGGGGCGCGAGGCCGAGCAGCAGGTGGTGCACTTCGTCGAGCTCGTCGGCGTGTCCTCGCCCGAGGACGTGGTCGTCGAGGTGGGCTCCGCCCTCGGCGTGCGCGACTCGGTGAGCGGGCGCCGGGTGCTGAGCGCCGAGCGGCTGCACGACGTACGCAGCCGCATCGCCGCCCAGCTCGACCAGGCGCCCACCCTGCTCATCCTCGACAACTGCGAGCACGTGATCGCGGCCGTCACGGACCTGGTCGCCCACCTCGTCGCCGTGTGCGGGCGGCTCCGGGTGCTGACCACCACGAGGGCGCCGCTCGGGATCGCGGCGGAGCGGGTGTTCGCCCTCGCCCAGCTCGACGAGGCGGCCGCCGGCGAGCTCTTCGTCGAGCGCGCCACCGGGGCGCGCCCGGGGGTCGCCCTGGACGAGGGCGCCGTACGGCGCGTGGTCGCGCGCCTCGACGGCCTGCCGCTCACCATCGAGCTGGCCGCCGCCAAGGTGCGGGTCATGTCGGTCGAGGAGGTCGCCCGGCGCCTCGACGACCGGTTCCGGCTGCTCAGGGGGGCCGACCGCAGCAAGCCCGACCGGCATCAGACGCTGCTCAGCGTCATCGACTGGTCGTGGAACCTGCTGGACGAGGCCGAGCGCGAGGCCCTCGCGCGGCTCTCGGTGTTCCACGACGGCTTCACCCTCGACACCGCCGAGGCGGTGCTGCCCGGCGACGCGCTCTCGGCGGTGCAGTCGCTGGTCGACCAGTCCCTGCTGGCGGTGGGTGAGTCGGGCGCCACGGTGCGCTACCGGATGCTCGAGACGGTCCGCGAGTTCGGCCGACAGCGGCTCGCCGCCTCCGGGCGCGAGGAGGACGCGCTGACCGCGCAGCTGGCCTGGGCCCGGGACTTCACCGAGGGGGTGATCGACGACCTCTACTCGGTGCGCCAGTTCGAGGTCATGGACGAGCTGACCCGCGAGGAGGGCAACCTCGCCGACGTGCTGCGACTTGCGCTGGCCCGCGCCGAGCGGACGACCGCCCTTCGGGTGTTCGCCGGCCTGGCCAACTACTGGAACATCAAGGGCGAGCATCCCCGCGTCTTCGCCCTCGGCGCCGCGATGGAGGACCTGGTCGCGGGCTGGACGCCGTCCGCGGAGGAGGTGGACGACGCGCTGGACGCGGCCGCGATCCTGACCATCAACACCGTGATCGCGCAGGCCGAGACCCCGGCGGCCTGCCGCGCACTGCTCGAGGACTACGGCGACCTGGCGCGGCGCCCCGCCACGACCGCCCTGGTCACCGTGCTGCGGGCCTTCGACCCGCACGAGCCCGAGCCGTCGCCGCAGGCGCTCGCAGAGCTCCTGGAGTCCTCCGACCGTGGCGTCGCCATGTCGGCGCGGGAGTGGGGCATGCGCGCTCGCGAGGCGGCGGGGGACCTGCTGGGCGCGGTCGCGATGGCCGACCGCGCGCTGGAGCTGTGGCGCGAGGAGGACGGGCCCTGGAGCCGGGCCCTGGTGCGCACCCAGCTCGCCGGCCTGCACGCGCAGCTCGGCAACACCGAGGAGGCTGCCACCCATGCCCTGGCCGCGATCCCGGTGCTCGACCGGCTGGAGGCGTGGGACGACGCGATCTCCACCCGCGCGATCCTGGCCGGCGCCGCGATCGAGGCCGGGCGTCTCGACGAGGCGCAGCAGCTCGTGGACCGGGTGATCGAGCTCAACAGCCGCAACACCGCGGGCTTCGGCTCCGGCGTGGTCATCACCGCCTGCCGTGCCGAGCTCGCCCTCCGGCGCGAAGACACCGCCGAGGGACTGGCGCTGTTCCGGCTCGGGATGGAGCAGCTGCGCGACCTCTGGTTCCCGGGGCTGGGCAAGACCACCGGGCTGGAGAGCTGGACGCTGTTCGGCGAGGCGGCGGCCACGACGGCGTACGCGCTGCACGCCCGCGGCGACGAGGGCCGCGACCTGTACGACACCTTGCGGATCAAGGCCGCCCTGGTGCTGGACCCGGCCCGGCAGCCGCTGGAGTACCCGACCGCGGGCATGGTCCTCTATGCCCTCGGCGCCTGGGGCCTGGTCCGTGAGGAGGTGCCCCTGCGCGACGCGGCGCGCCTGCTGGCGCTGGCGCGGCGCTTCTCCTACAGCCGGTTCACGCCGATCCTCGCCTGGGAGCGCACCGCGGAGCTCGTCGAGCGGACCGCCCCCGGCGAGCTGGAGCGCCTCCACGCCGAGTACGCCGACCGCACCGGACCCGACCTCCTCGACGAAGCCCGCGCCCTCGTCGCCACCCTCTGACCACCGACCCGTCAGAAACTCGCCGCACCCCCCGCTGACCCGTCAGAAACTTTCTGACAGGTCAGCGGGGATTCGGTGCAGTTGGTGACGGGTCGGTCACATGCGGCGGGAGTAGGAGCGGACGGTCAGGGGGGCGAAGACGGCCACGACGACGGCGAGACCGAGGAAGGCCCAGCCCACGTGGGCGGTGACGGCGCCGTCGTTGGCGAGGTCGCGGATCGCGGTGATCACCAGCGAGACCGGGTTGGCGTCGGCGAAGGCGCGTAGCCAGCTCGGCATGGTGTCGGTCGGGACGAACGCGTTGGACAGGAACGTCAGCGGGAACATCACCATGAGGGAGATCCCCTGCACGCCCTGGGCGTTGCGCCCGACGGTCCCGAACCACGCGAAGATCCAGGCCAGCGACCAGCCGGCGAGGACGGCCAGCACGATGGCGCCGGCCACGCCGAGCGGCCCGCCGCCGGGGCGGTAGCCCATCGCGATGCCCACGCCGAACGTCAGCACCGAGGCGATGAGGTAGCGCAGCATGTCGGCCAGCATCGGTCCGGCCAGCGGTGCGATGCGGGCGATCGGCAGCGACTTGAAGCGGTCGAAGACCCCCTTGTCCATGTCCTCTCGGAGCTGTACGCCGGTGGCGATGCAGGCCGTCAGCACGGTCTGACCGATGAGGCCGGTGATGATGAGGGGGAGGTAGGCGTCGACGTCGCCGGAGATGGCACCGCCGAAGATGTAGGCGAACATCGCCGTGAACAGCAGCGGCTGGATCGTCACGTCGAACATCTGCTCGAAGTTGCGCCGCATCTTCATGGTGGCGCGCCAGGCCAGGGTCATGATCTGGCTCAGGGTCTCGGCGAGCGAGGGGTGCGCGGGCAGGTCGTCCAGGCCGGCGAGGGTCTGCGCCACGGCACGGGGCTCCAGGGTGGTGGTCATCGGACGGCCTCCATGCCTCGGTGGGAGTCGGGGTCGGTGGTGTTGTCGTCCTCGGCGCCGTGCCCGGTCAGTGCCAGGAACACCTCGTCGAGGGTCGGCTTCTGGACCGTGGCGCTGGTGATCAGCAGGTCCTCGCTGCGCAGGCCGATGAGCACGTCCGCGGCCAGGTTGGCGTCGCGCATGGCGACGTTGATCCCGCCCGCCTCGGGGGTGAGGACCGGCTCGTCGCCGGCCACCCGGCGTACGACGTCCACCGCGGCAGCGGTCCGGCTGGGGTCGGCCAGGCGCAGCTGGAGGGTCGAGCTGCCGACCTGGCTCTTGAGCTCGTCGGGCGTCCCCTGCGCGACCTTGCGGCCGCGGTCGATGACCGCGATCCGGTGTGCCAGCTGGTCGGCCTCGTCGAGGTACTGCGTGGTGAGCAGCACGGTGGAGCCCTCGGCGACCAGGCCGCGGATCGTCTCCCACATCTGTCCCCGGGTGCGCGGGTCGAGCCCCGTGGTGGGCTCGTCGAGGAAGATCAGCGGCGGGCGGGTGATGAGGCTGACCGCGAGGTCCAGCCGGCGCCGCATGCCGCCGGAGAACTGCGAGATCGGGCGGTCGGCGGCGTCCTCCAGCCCGAACTGTCCGAGCAGCTCGGCGCCGACGAGGCGCGCGCGCCGGGAGCCGAGCCCGTGCAGGCGGCCGAAGAGCAGGAGGTTCTCCGAGGCGGTGAGGTTCTCGTCGACCGAGGCGTACTGCCCGGTCAGGCCGATGAGGCGGCGTACGACGTGCGCCTCGCGCCGCACGTCCTTGCCGAAGATCCTGGCCTCGCCGGCGTCGATGGTCAGCAGCGTCGCCAGCATCTGCAGCATGGTGGTCTTGCCGGCGCCGTTGGGGCCGAGCACGCCGAAGACCTCGCCGCGGACGACCTCGAGGTCGATGCCGTCGACGGCGCGGTTGGCGCCGAACGTCTTGACCAGGCCCGTGGCCTGGACGGCCGGCTGCTCGGAGCCGGCTCGGGAGGTGCGTGTGGTCATGTGACCATCCTGGCTCCTCGCGGTTTCACCGCGCCTTCACGCCGGTTTCGCCCCCCCGAGGCGCTAGGACTTCGAGGATGCCGCCCACAGGTTGATGCCGGAGTCCACCGCGTCCTGCTCGATGGCGTCGAGCTCCGCGTCGGAGAGCTCCAGGCGGTCGAGCACCGCGAGGTTGTCGTCGAGCTGGGCCACGCTGCTGGCCCCGATCAGGACCGACGTCACCCGTGGGTCACGCAGCACCCAGGCCAGCGCGAGCTGGGCCAGCGACTGGCCACGGTCGCGCGCGAGCTCGTTGAGCCGGCGTACGTGGGCGAGCGCCTCCTCGGTCAGCAGCGACGGGTCGAGCGACTTGCCCTGCGCGGCGCGCGAGCCCTCGGGGATGCCGTCGAGGTAGCGGTCGGTGAGCATGCCCTGGGCCAGGGGCGAGAACGCGATGCACCCGACCCCCTCCTGGTCCAGCACGTCGAGCAGCGACGGGTCGCCGTCCTCGACCCACCGGTTGAGCATCGAGTACGACGGCTGGTGGATCAGCAGCGGCACGCCCATCTCGCGCAGCAGCCCGGCCGCCTCGCGCGTGCGCTCGGCGGAGTACGACGAGATGCCGGCGTACGTCGCCCGGCCCGACTGCACCGCGGTCGCCAACGCCCCCATGGTCTCCTCCAGCGGGGTCTCCGGGTCGTAGCGGTGGCTGTAGAAGATGTCGACGTGGTCCAGGCCCATCCGCGCCAGGCTCTGGTCGAGCGAGCCGAGCAGGTACTTGCGCGAGCCCCACTCGCCGTAGGGCCCGGGCCACATGTCGTAGCCGGCCTTGGTGGAGATCACCAGCTCGTCGCGGTAGGGCCGGAAGTCGTCGGCGAAGATGCGTCCGAAGTTGGTCTCCGCCGAGCCGTAGGGTGGCCCGTAGTTGTTGGCGAGGTCGAAGTGGGTCACGCCGCGGTCGAAGGCGCGTCGCAGGATCGCCCGCTGGGTCTCGACCGGCTTGTCGTCGCCGAAGTTGTGCCACAGGCCCAGGGAGACGGCCGGCAGCTTGAGGCCGGACCGGCCGCAGCGGCGGTAGGCGTGGGAGTCGTAGCGGTCGTCGGCGGCGCGGTAGGGCTCGGGCGTGGTCATGGCCTCGATCCTGCCGCACGGCTCCAGGGCGGTCAGTCCAGCGGCTCGCTGACCGCCCGCATCAGGGCGTCGTACGCCGTCCGGTCGCCGCTCACCTCGATGCCGGTGTCGTCGCGGCGCCGCCACAGCCAGGCGTCGAGGTCGGACGCGCGGCCGCGGACGGTGGCGGCGGCGTCTCCTGGCTCGTCCAGGGCGAGGTGCGGGCCGTCGTGGACCTTTCCGGACTCCGGATCGGTGCCGTAGAACATCCCCGGCCTGACATAGAGAGACCGGGCGACGTCGGTCAGGTCGATGCGGACCAGCGCCTCGCCGAGCTCGGTGCGCCCCCACGGCGGCGCCTCGCCGCCGTACATGACCTCCATCAGCTCGGCGACGCCGTCCGCAGCCAGGCGCGGGTCCAGGTATGTGACGCACCCTGCGGTCTGCTCGGCGTCGAGGCGGTGGATCAGGGCCTCCTGGGCCTGGCGGCGGAACGTGAACCCCACCGTCTGCTCCGCCGCCCAGGACCACGCGGCGTCAGCGGGGTCGGCGACCTCGAGCTGGGCCAGGAGCGCGGCGGACTGCTCGTCGAAGTAGGCGAGGAGGTCACCGTAGGAGTCGGGGCGCTCCGGCTCGGCGAAGTCCGCCTCGGACGGGGCGGCCGGCCGCGAGCGGATGCGGCCCGCCCAGAAGCGCTGCACCCCGGCGAGGTGCCACAGCAGGTCGCCGGCGTCCCACTCCGGGCAGGCCGGCACGCGAGCCGCCGGGTCACAGGTCGCCAGCACGTCGCGGAAGCGCGCCGAGTCGCGGCGCAGGTGCTCGAGGTACTGCGGGAAGTCGAGTCGGGTCATGCTCGCTACCGTAGAACCGGATCCGGACGGGCGGCGTCCGGTTTTCCGGTGGCAGGGCGACCGCCGCACATGAACATGCAGAGATCTGTATAGTCATGCACATGACGTTCACGGTAGCCGTGGCCGGCGCCTCCGGGTACGCCGGCGGCGAGGTCCTGCGCCTCCTGCTCGCCCATCCCGAGGCGGAGATCGGCGCGCTCACCGCGGGCAGCAATGCGGGGGAGCCGCTGGGCTCGCTGCAGCCGCACCTGGTCCCCCTGGCCGACCGCGTCCTGGAGGCCACGACGCTCGAGACCCTGGCCGGACACGATGTCGTGTTCCTGGCGCTGCCCCATGGGCAGTCCGGCGAGCTCGCCGCCCAGCTGCCCGACAGCACCGTGGTCATCGACTGCGGCGCTGACTTCCGGCTGCGCGACGCGGGGGAGTGGGAGCGCTTCTACGGCGGCACCCACGCCGGGACCTGGCCCTACGGGCTGCCCGAGCTGCCCGGCCAGCGCGAGGTGCTCGCCGCCGCGACCCGGATCGCCGTCCCCGGCTGCTACCCGACGGTCTCCACCCTGTCGCTGGCCCCGGCCGTCGCCGCCGGGCTGGTCGAGCCGGACGTCGTGGTCGTGGCCGCCTCGGGGACCAGCGGCGCCGGCAAGGCGGCCAAGCCGCACCTGCTCGGCAGCGAGATCATGGGCAACGCCAGCGCCTACGGCGTCGGCGGCGGCCACCGGCACACGCCCGAGATCACCCAGAACCTCGCCGCCCTCACGGCCGACCGGGTGCGGGTCAGCTTCACTCCGCTGCTGGTCCCGATGCCGCGCGGCATCCTCGCCACCTGCTCCGCGCCGCTGCGCGGCGACGTCTCGGCGCAGGACGCGTACGCCGTCTACGCCAAGGCCTACGCCGACGAGCCGTTCGTGCACGTGCTGCCGGCGGGTCAGTGGCCGCAGACCAAGTCGGTCGTCGGCTCCAACGCCGTCCATCTCCAGGTGACCGTCGACCCCGTCGCGGGCCGCCTGATCGCCGTCGGAGCCGTCGACAACCTCGCCAAGGGCACGGGCGGCGCCGCCGTCCAGTGCATGAACCTCGCGCTCGGGCTCGACGAGAGCCTCGGCCTGACCACCGTAGGGATCGCACCATGACCGACGAACAGACCCCAGCCGACCCCGCCGAGCCGGCGGTCTACACGCTTCAGCAGTTCCCCGAGAAGCTCGCGGTGGTCAAGCTGCCGCCGGGCGCGGAGATCCCGGAGTGGGCGGAGTCGTCCTCGCTGTTCTCGATCACGGCCACGGCCACCGAGACCTCGCTGGTCTGCGCCGGGCGCAGCGTGCCGACCAAGCAGGTCGCCCACAAGGGCATGACCGCCTTCGCCGTCATGGGGCCCCTCGACCTCGCCCTCACCGGGGTGCTGGCGTCGCTGCTGGTGCCGCTGGCCGAGGCGGAGATCAGCGTGTTCACGATCTCGACGTACGACACCGACTGGATCCTGGTCCCGGTGGCCAAGGCGGAGGACGCCGCGGAGGCGTGGCGACGACGGGGGCACACCGTCAACCTCGCCGTCCCCGTCGAACCCGCCCGGAAGAAGAAGAAATGACCGTCACCACCCCCGCCGGATTCCGCGCCGCCGGCGTCGCCGCCGGCCTGAAGTCCACCGGCGCGCAGGACCTCGCGCTCGTCGTCAACGACGGGCCGACGTACGACTCGGCCAGCGTCTTTACGGCCAACCGCTGCAAGGCCAACCCGATCCTGTGGAGCCAGGAGGTCGTCAAGGACGGGGTCGTGCGTGCCGTCGTCCTCAACTCCGGCGGGGCCAACTGCTACACCGGCCCCGACGGCTTCCAGACCACGCACGCCGTGGCCGAGAAGGTCGGCACCCTCGTCGGGGTCGGCGCCGGCGACGTCGTCGTCTGCTCGACCGGCCTCATCGGCCTGGCCAACGACCGCGACGCGCTGCTCGCCGGCGTCGACGCGGCGTACGGCGCACTGTCGCGGGCGGGCGGCGCCGACGCGGCGGCCGCGATCATGACCACCGACTCGGTGAGCAAGCAGGTCGTCGTCGAGGGCGCCGGCTGGTCCATCGGCGCGATGGCGAAGGGCGCCGGCATGCTGGCGCCGCAGCTCGCGACGATGCTGGTCGTGCTGACCACCGACGCCGTCGTGCCCGCCGCCGACCTGGACACCGCGCTGCGCGCCGCGACCCGGGTCACGTTCGACCGCCTCGACTCCGACGGGTGCATGTCCACCAACGACACCGTGACCGTGATGGCAAGCGGCGCCAGCGGCATCACCCCGACGCTGCCCGACTTCACCGACGCGCTGACCCAGGCCTGCTCCGACCTCGCGATGCAGCTGCTTCGTGACGCAGAAGGGGCCGAGCACGAGATCGCGATCACCGTGCTCAACGCGGCGTCCGAGGACGACGCCGTCGAGGCGGCCCGCAGCGTGGCCCGCAGCAACCTCTTCAAGGCCGCGGTGTTCGGCAACGACCCCAACTGGGGGCGGGTGCTCGCCAGCATCGGCACGACGCAGGCGGCGTTCGACCCGGCCGACCTCGACGTCGCCATGAACGGCGTCTGGGTCTGCCGCCGCTCCACGCCCGCCGCCGACCCCGCCGAGGTCGACCTGAAGCCCCGCGAGGTCAGCGTGACCATCGACCTCAAGTCCGGCGACGCCCGTGCGACCGTCTGGACCAGCGACCTCACCCACGCGTACGTCCACGAGAACAGTGCCTACTCCTCATGACCCAGTCTTTCGGCAAGCCCGACCCCGCCAAGGCCGCCGTCCTGGCCGGCGCCCTCCCGTGGCTGAAGGCCTACCACGGCAAGATCGTCGTGGTGAAGTACGGCGGCAACGCCATGACCGACGACGGCCTCAAGCGCGCCTTCGCCGAGGACATCGCCTTTTTGCGCTTCGCCGGCTTCAAGCCGGTCGTCGTGCACGGTGGCGGCCCGCAGATCTCCCGGATGCTCGACAAGCTCGGCATCGAGTCGGAGTTCCGTGGCGGCCTGCGGGTCACCACGCCCGAGGCGATGGAGGTCGTGCGGATGGTCCTCGTCGGCCAGGTCCAGCGCGAGCTCGTGGGGCTGATCAACGAGCACGGCCCGCTCGCCGTCGGCCTCTCCGGTGAGGACGCCGGGCTGTTCACCGCCGAGCAGACCAACACCATCGTCGACGGCGAGGAGGTCGACCTCGGGCTCGTCGGCGAGGTCACCAGCGTGCGGCCCGAGTCGGTCCTCGACCTCATCGAGGCCGGGCGGATCCCGGTCGTGTCCAGCGTGGCTCCCGACGTCCTCGGTCAGGTGCACAACGTCAACGCCGATCTCGCGGCAGCCTCGCTGGCGGTTGCGCTGAGCGCGGAGAAGCTGCTCGTCCTCACCGACGTCGAGGGCCTCTACCTCGACTGGCCGAGCTCCGACGACGTGATCGGCGAGATCAGCCCCGACGCGCTCGCCGAGCTGATGCCGAGCCTGGCCAGCGGCATGGTGCCCAAGATGGGCGCCTGCCTCCAGGCCGTGCGGGGCGGGGTCAGCCGCGCGACCGTGGTCGACGGCCGTCAGGAGCACGCCGTCCTGCTCGAGCTCTTCACCGACGAGGGCGTCGGCACGCAGGTGCTGCCCGGCGTCGAGACCAAGACGCGCAAGGCGAGGGACACCCCGGGATGACCGACACGACCTGGGGCGAGCGGTACGCCGCCTCGCTCATGAACACCTTCGGCCCGCCCAAGCTCACCTTGGTGCGCGGCTCGGGCGCCCACGTCTGGGACGCCGACGGCAAGGAGTACGTCGACCTGCTCGGCGGCATCGCCGTCAACGCGCTCGGTCATGCCCACCCGGCGCTGGTCGAGGCGGTCGCCGCACAGCTGTCCACGCTCGGCCACGTCTCCAACTTCTTCACCTCCCCGCCGCAGGTCGAGCTCGCCGAGAGGCTGCTCGCGCTGCTGGACGCCGGCCCCGGCAAGGTCTTCCTCACCAACTCCGGCACCGAGGCCAACGAGGCCGCCTTCAAGCTCACCCGCCGCACCGGCCGCACCCACGTCGTCGCCACCGAGGGCGGCTTCCACGGCCGGACCATGGGCGCCCTCGCGCTGACCTCCAAAGAGGCCTACCGCGCGCCGTTCGAGCCACTGCCCGGTGAGGTCACCTTCGTGCCCTACGGCGACGCCGAGGCGCTCGCCGCGGCCGTCACCGATCGGACCGCCGCGATCCTGCTCGAGCCCCTGCAGGGGGAGGCGGGCGTCGTGGTGCCGCCCGACGGCTACCTCGCTGCCGCCCGTGCCGTGGCAGACGAGCACGGGGCGCTGCTGTGGCTCGACGAGGTGCAGACCGGGATGGGCCGCACCGGTGCGTGGTTCGCGCACGCCGCCTGCGGCGTACGGCCCGACATCGTGACGCTCGCCAAGGGCCTGGGCGGCGGCTTCCCGATCGGCGCCTGCATCGGCGTGGGGCAGGCCGGCACGCTGCTGGAGCCCGGCAACCACGGGACCACGTTCGGCGGCAACCCCGTCGCCTGCGCGGCCGCCCTCGCGGTCATCGCCACCATCGAGTCCGAGGGCCTGCTCGAGCACGCCACCGCGCTCGGACAGCGGCTCCGCGACGGGCTGGCGGCCGACCCCCGCGTCACCGAGGTGCGCGGCGAGGGCCTGCTGGTCGGGCTCGACCTGGCCGCGGAGGTGTCGGCCGAGGTCGCCGCCGCCGCGCTCGCCCGCGGCTTCATCGTCAACAACCCGACGCCGAGCCGGATCCGCCTGGCGCCGCCGCTGGTGCTCACCCAGGACGACGCCGACGCGTTCCTGGCCGTGTGGCCACAGCTCCTGGACGAGGTGATGGGCGCATGAGGCACTTCCTCGCCGACGACGACCTCCGCCCCGACGAGCAGGCGCGGGTCCTGAACCTGGCCGCCGAGCTCAAGGCGGCGCCGTACGACGCGAAGCCGCTGGCCGGACCGCGCACCGTGGCGATGATCTTCGACAAGCCGACCCTGCGCACGCAGGCGTCCTTCGCGGCCGGCATCGCCGAGCTCGGCGGGCACCCCATGCTCGTGGACGGGGCGCTGGCGGGGATCGGCGTGCGAGAGTCGGTGCCCGACGTCGCGCGGGTGCTGGGGCGACAGGCCTCCGCGATCGTGTGGCGCACCTTCGAGCAGTCCGCGCTGGAGCAGATGGCCGAGCACGCCGGAGTCCCCGTCGTCAACGCGCTGACCGACCTGTTCCACCCCTGCCAGCTGCTCGCCGACCTGCTCACCGTGCAGGAGCACCGCGGCGAGCTGGCCGGGCTGCGCGTGGCGTTCCTGGGCGACGCGGCCTGCAACATGGGCAACTCCTGGCTGCTCGCCGGCGCGACCGCCGGCATGCACGTCGTCCTGGCCGCCCCCGAGGGCTACCTGCCGGGCGAGGAGATGTTCGCCCGCGCCACCTCGATCACCTTGCACACCGGCGGCTCGGTCGCCGGCACCCACGACGCGGTCGCGGCCGTCACCGGCGCCGACGTGGTCGTCACCGACACCTGGGTGTCGATGGGCAAGGAGGGGGAGTCGGCGGCCAGGGAGCGCGTGCTCGCCGACTACCGCCTGACCTCGGAGCTGCTGGCGAACGCCGGCCCGGACGCCCTCGTCCTGCACTGCCTGCCGGCCTACCGCGGCAAGGAGATCGCCGCCGAGGTGCTCGACGGCCCGCAGAGCGTGGTCTGGGACGAGGCGGAGAACCGCCGTCACGCCCAGAAGGCCGTCCTCGCCTACCTGCTCGGTGCCGCCGGAGACAGCCGTGGATGACGTGTTGCGCCCGGCGACCAAGAACGCCCGGCACCAGCTGATCATCGACCTGGTCACCCACCGTGAGGTGCGCTCCCAGGGGGAGCTCGCCGATCTGCTGGCCGCCGAGGGCGTCCACGTCACCCAGGCGACGCTCTCGCGCGACCTGGTGGAGCTCGAGGCGGTGAAGGTGCGCGACGGGTCCGGCGCCCTCGTCTACGCCGTGCCGGGGGAGGGCGGCGACCGCCGCGCCCTGCCGCCTCGCGAGACGCACGCCTCGATCCAGCGCCTCGCGAAGCTGTGCGCCGACCTGCTGGTCAGCGCCGACTCCTCGGCCAACCTGGTCGTGCTGCGCACTCCTCCCGGCGCCGCCCAGTTCCTGGCGTCGGCCTTCGACAAGACCGAGTTCCCCGACGTCCTCGGCACCATCGCCGGCGACGACACCGTCCTCGTCATCGGCCGCGACCCCACCGGCGGCGACGACCTGGCCCGCCGGTTCCTGGCGCTCGCCGAGGTCCCCGCACCCCCATCCACCACCGCACTGCAAGCAGAGGAACCCACGTGAGCAAGGTCCTGACCACCCTCCCCGTCGGCGAACGGGTCGGCATCGCCTTCTCCGGCGGCCTCGACACCTCGGTCGCGGTCGCGTGGATGCGCGCCAAGGGGGCGGTCCCCTGCACCTACACCGCCGACATCGGCCAGTACGACGAGCCCGACATCTCCGGGGTGCCCCTGCGCGCCCTGGAGTACGGCGCCGAGCTCTCGCGCGCCGTCGACTGCCGCCCGCAGCTCGTCGAGGAGGGGCTGGCCGCCCTGGCCTGCGGCGCCTTCCACATCCGGTCCGGGGGGCGCGCCTACTTCAACACCACGCCGCTGGGCCGTGCCGTCACCGGGACGATGCTGGTGCGCGCGATGCACGAGGACGGGGTCGACATCTGGGGCGACGGGTCGACCTTCAAGGGCAACGACATCGAGCGGTTCTACCGCTACGGCCTGCTCGCCAACCCCGACCTGCGCATCTACAAGCCGTGGCTCGACGCCGACTTCGTGCACGAGCTCGGCGGCCGCACCGAGATGAGCCAGTGGCTCACCGAGCGCGGCCTGCCCTACCGCGACAGCCAGGAGAAGGCCTACTCCACCGACGCCAACATCTGGGGCGCCACCCACGAGGCCAAGACCCTCGAGCACCTCGACGTCTCGCTCGAGACGGTCCAGCCGATCATGGGCGTGCGCTTCTGGGACCCCGCCGTGGAGATCCCCACCGAGGACGTCACGATCCGCTTCGAGGCCGGCCGCCCGGTCGCCATCGACGGCACGACGTACGACGACGCGGTGGCGCTGGTCCACGAGGCCAACACCATCGGCGGCCGCCACGGGCTGGGCATGAGCGACCAGATCGAGAACCGCATCATCGAGGCCAAGTCCCGCGGCATCTATGAGGCGCCCGGCATGGCGCTGCTCTGGGCCGCCTACGAGCGGCTGCTCAACGCCGTCCACAACGAGGACACGATCGCCAACTACCACGCGCAGGGACGCCAGCTCGGCCGGCTGCTCTACGAGGGCCGCTGGCTGGACCCCCAGGCGCTGATGCTGCGGGAGGGCATCCAGCGCTGGATCGCCTCCCTGGTCACCGGCGAGGTGACGCTGCGGCTGCGCCGCGGCGAGGACTACACGGTCCTGCGCACCGACGGCCCGGCGTTCTCCTACCACCCGGAGAAGCTGTCCATGGAGCGCACCGACAACGCCGTCTTCGGCCCGACCGACCGCATCGGCCAGCTGACCATGCGCAACCTCGACATCGCCGACTCGCGCGCCAAGCTGGAGCTGTACGCCGGCCAGCCGCTCGACCAGGGCCAGGTGCTGGTCGAGCACGGCACCCTCTTCGGGGAGCTGCCCGCGGGCGGCGCGGAGCGGATCACCTACAACCCCGAGGCGGCCACCGCCGAGGACGAGGCGCTCGACCGCGCCGCCATGGAGGCAGGGACCGACTGATGGCCGGGGAGAGCACGACCAACGAGGGCAAGCTCTGGGGCGGCCGCTTCGCCGGTGGTCCCTCTCCCGAGCTCGACGCACTGTCGCGCTCGACCCACTTCGACTGGCGGCTGACGCCCTACGACCTTGCGGGCTCGCGCGCCCATGCGCGCGCCCTGCACCGTGCCGGGCTGCTCAGCGACGCCGAGCTGGCGGAGCTGCTGCGCGGCTGCGACGTGCTCGGGGAGCGCTACGCCGCCGGCGAGCTGCACCCGGACCCCAGCGACGAGGACGTCCACGGCGCCCTCGAGCGCCTGCTCCTGGACGAGGTGGGGGCAGACGTCGGCGGCCGCATCCGTGCCGGTCGCAGCCGCAACGACCAGATCGCCACGCTGTTCAAGGTGTTCCTGCGCGACCACGGGCGGATCGTAGCGGGCCTCGTGCTCGACCTCGTCGACGTGCTGGCCGGCCAGGCGCGCGACCACCTCGACGTCGTGATGCCGGGGCGCACCCACCTCCAGCACGCCCAGCCGGTGCTGTTGGCCCACCACCTGCTGGCCCACGCCTGGCCGCTGCTGCGCGACGTCGACCGGCTGCTCGACTGGGACGCGCGGGTCGCCGCCGACTCGCCGTACGGCTCGGGTGCGCTGGCCGGCTCCAGCCTGGGCCTCGACCCGGTCGCGGTCG
>NZ_CP088262.1:4292500-4445725 GCF_021117365.1 Nocardioides sp. cx-173
GCTGCAGGCCCTGCCACCCCAGCGCGACGAAGAACGCCCCGGGGGCGGCGCGGGTCAGGCGGTCCCGGCGGGGCGAGGCCATCCGGAACAGCAAGGTGAGCACCAGCCCGACCACGACCACCGTCGCGCCGAGGATCAGCCAGCGGATGGTCGTGTTGATCTCGGCGCCGAAGTTCTCGGCGTTGCTGCCCGCCACCCCGAAGCCCGACAGCACCAGCACCGCCACCCCGGCCGACGCCAGGAGGGTGAGGCTGCGAAAGCGCAGCAGGAACGGGTTGGGCCGGCTGTTGCGTGGCACGGCGTACGCCGTCGCCATCGTGTTCTGCGCCGCCATGCCCAGCCCCAGGCATCCGTACATCGCGGCCAGCGCGCCGACCACGACCGCGCCGGTCGAGCCGCGCAGGCCCTCGGGCCGGCCGAGCTGGTCGCCGATGATCGGGAAGTTGCTCAGCGCCGAGTTGAGCACCTGCTCCTGGAGCTCGGGGTCGCCCTGCAGGAAGAAGCCGAAGATCGACGTCGCCAGCAGCAGGATCGGGAAGATCGCGACGAAGGCGTAGTAGGTCAGCGCCGCCGACAGGTAGTTGCCCTGGTCGTCGAAGAACTTGTAGACCACCGCGATCGGCACGCCCAGCACCCGGAAGCGCCGCTGCGTGCGATCGACCCTCCCGACGACGTTGCCCACGCCGTCACGGTACCGGTGCGGCCCCCCGGAATCGGGTGTCGAGGTCGCCCCGCTCCCACCTCAACCCACGCGATCGGCTCTCGGTGGTCGAGGTGCGAGGAGCGCCAGCGACGAGCCTCGAGACCCCTCAGTACGACTTCGGCAGCCCCAGCGAGTGCATCGAGACGAAGTTGAGGATCATCTCGCGGCTGACGGGGGCGATCCGGCCGGCGCGTGTGGCGACGAGCAGGCCCGCCATGCCGTACTCCTGGGTGATCCCGTTGCCGCCGTGGGTGTGGACGGCGCGGTCGGCGGCGTCGCAGGCGGCCTCGGCGGCGGCGTACTTGGCCATGTTGGCCGCCTCGCCGGCGCCCATGTCGTCGCCGGCGTCGTAGAGGGCGGCGGCCTTCTGGGTCATCAGCCGGGCCAGCTCGATCTCGATGTGCGACTGGGCCAGCGGGTGCGCGATGGCCTGGTGGGAGCCGATCGGCGCCTTGAAGACCACCCGCTCCTTGGCGTACGCCGCCGCCTTGTCGAGCGCGTAGCGAGCCAGGCCGGTGGAGAACGACGCCGCCATGATCCGCTCGGGGTTGAGGCCGGCGAAGAGCTGGACCAGGCCGCCGTCCTCGTCGCCGACCAGGGCGTCGGCGGGCAGCCGGACGTCGTCGAGGAACACCTGGAACTGCAGCTCCGGGCTGACGATCTCCATGGGGATCGGCTTGGCCTCGAGACCCGCCGCGTCGGTGGGGACCACGAACAGGCAGGGCTTGAGCTTGCCGGTCTTCGCGTCCTCGGTGCGCGCCACGACCAGCACGTTGTCGGCCTCGTCGACGCCCGAGATGTAGATCTTGCGACCCGTGAGCACCCAGCCATCGCCGTCACGGCGCGCGGTCGTGGTGATGTTGTGCGTGTTGGTGCCGGCGTCGGGCTCGGTGATGGCGAACGCCATGGTGCCCGTGCCGTCGCAGATGCCGGGCAGCCAGCGCCGCTTCTGCTCCTCGGTGCCGTAGCGGGTGATGATCGTGCCGCAGATCGCGGGGCTCACGACCATCAGCAGCAGCGGGCACCCCTGCGCCGACAGCTCCTCGCACACCGCCGCGATGTCGCCGATGCCGCCGCCACCGCCGCCGTACTCCTCGGGGATATTGATGCCGAGGTAGCCGAACTTCCCGATCTCCAGCCACAGCTCGGTGGTCTTCTCGCCGGAGCGCGCCTTCTCGGCGAACCACTCCCGGCCGTACTTGCCGGCCAGCTTGCGCACGGCCTTGCGCAGCTCCTGGCGCTCCTCGGTCTCGGTGAACGTGGTCATGCGTCTTCTCCTGTCTCGACGACGGCGAGGACCTCACCGGCGGCGACCTGGGTGCCTGGCTGGACGTGGATCTCGGCGACCGTGCCGTCGTGGGGCGCGCTCACGGTGTGCTGCATCTTCATGGCCTCGAGGACCAGGACCGGGTCGCCCGCGGCGACGGTCGCGCCGGGCTCGACGACCACCCGCACGACGGTGCCGGGCATCGGTGCGAGCAGCGAGCCGCTCGCGACCGCGTCGGCCGGGTCCACGAACCGCGGGACCCGCTCGAGCCGCACGTGCCCGTGGGTGGAGTCGACGTCGACGACCAGACCGCTGACCGCGACGTCGTACGTCGTGCGGACGCCGTCGGTCTCGAGCGTCACGGAGGTGGGGCTCGCCGTCACGACGACGTGGCCGTCGACGACGTACCCGTCACGTCCGCCGAGCCACTCGACGACCAGGTCGCCCTCGAACTCGGTGCGCTGCGGCTGGGAGGTGACGTTGCGCCAGCCCACCGGGGCCCCGGACTGCACGGTCCGTGCCGCCCCGGCCCGCTCCGCCAGCGCCACCGCCGCCGCCACCGCAGCCGCCTCGGTGGTGGAAGAAGAACGGAGTCCCGTCTCGAAACCGCCGAGGAACGCCGTGCTGACCTGACCCGACAGGAAGGTCTCGTCCCGCAGGATCGCGACCAGGAGGTCCCGGTTGGTGACCAGGCCGTGGATGCGGGCCCGGCTCAGGACCGACGCGAGCTTGCGGGCGGCGGCCTGGCGGGTGCCGGCGTGCGCGATGACCTTGGCGAGCATCGCGTCGTAGTGCGTCGACACCTCGTTGCCGCTCGCGAAGCCGCTCTCCACGCGGATGCCGTCCTCGACCGGGATCTCGAACGACGTCAGCAGCCCGCTCTGCGGCTGGTAGTCGGCGCTCGGGTCCTCGGCGTAGAGCCGGACCTCGATCGCGTGCCCCTCGGGCCGCACCGCTCCCGCCACGGCCTCGTCCTCGGCCACCGCGATCTGCTGGGCGACCAGGTCGACGCCGAAGACCTCCTCCGTGACCGGGTGCTCGACCTGGAGCCGGGTGTTCATCTCCAGGAAGAAGAAGCGGTCCCGCTCGGCGTCGTAGAGGAACTCGACGGTGCCCGCTCCGCGGTAGTCGATCGCGGCCGCGGCCGCCCGCGCGGCCTCGTGCAGCGCCCGGCGCGTCGGCTCGGGCAGCAGCGGCGCCGGCGCCTCCTCCACGACCTTCTGGTGGCGGCGCTGGATCGAGCAGTCGCGTTCGCCGTAGACCTCGACCCCCTCGCCGTGGCCCAGGACCTGGACCTCGACGTGGCGGCCCTGCTCGATGTAGGGCTCGACGAAGACGGTCCCGTCGCCGAAGGCCGACTCGGCCTCCGCGCGCGCCTTCTCGATCTCGCCGGGCAGGTCGGCCAGGGAGCGCACGACCCGCATGCCACGGCCGCCGCCGCCCGCCGAGGCCTTGACCAGCAGCGGCAGGTCGGCGTCGGTGGCGGTGTCGACCGAGTGGTTGGTGAGCACCGGCACGCCGGCGGCCTCCATGAGCTTCTTGGACTCGATCTTCGAGCCCATCTGCTCGATGGACGCAGGCGCCGGACCGATCCAGGTCAGGCCCGCAGCCGCGACGGCGCGGGCGAAGTCGGCGTTCTCCGACAGGAACCCGTAGCCCGGGTGGACCGCGTCGGCACCCGTGCGGCGGGCGGCGTCGAGGACCAGGTCGGCACGCAGGTAGGTGTCGGCCGGCGCCGTGCCGGGCAGGCGTACGGCGTGGTCGGCCTCGGCGACGTAGGGCAGCGCGGCATCGGCGTCGGAGTGGACGGCCACGGTCTCGATGCCGAGGTCGCGGCAGGTGCGGAACACCCGGCTCGCGATCTCGGCGCGGTTGGCGACGAGGACTCTGCTGATGGTCGGCACGCGGGTCACATCCTGAAGACGCCGAAGCGGTCGGTGCCGCTGTACGCCGAGTTGTCGATCACGGACAGGCAGATGCCGAGGACGGTGCGGGTGTCGCGCGGGTCGATGACGCCGTCGTCGTAGAGCATCCCCGAGAGGAAGTACGGCAGGGACTGCTCCTCGACCTGTGCCTCGACGAGCTCCTTGATGCCCTTGAAGCCCTCGGCGTCGAACTCCTGGCCCTTGGACTCCGCGGACTGCTGGGCCACGATCTCGAGCACGCCGGCCAGCTGGGCCGGGCCCATCACCGCCGACTTGGCCGAGGGCCAGGTGAAGAGGAAGCGGGGGTCGAAGGCGCGCCCGTTCATGCCGTAGTTGCCGGCGCCGTACGACGCGCCCATGACCACGGTCAGGTGCGGCACGGTGGAGTTGCTGATCGCATTGATCATCATCGCGCCGTGCTTGATGATCCCGCCCTGCTCGTAGTCCTTGCCGACCATGTAGCCGGTGGTGTTGTGCAGGAAGAGCAGGGGCGTGTCGCTCTGGTTGGCGAGCTGCACGAACTGCGTCGCCTTCTGCGCCTCCTCGGAGAACAGCACGCCCTGGGCGTTGGCGAGGATGCCGATGGGGTGGCCGTGCAGCCTGGCCCAGCCGGTGACCAGCGAGGTGCCGTAGAGCGGCTTGAACTCGTCGAACGCCCTGCCTTCGGGGCCGTCGCCCTCGCTCACGCCGTCGCAGATCCGCGCGATGACCTCGCGCGGGTCGAACGGCTCCTTCAGGTCGGTGGGGATCAGGTCGAGCAGGCCGTCGGGGTCGGCGTCGGGCTCGGCGTACGTCGCCGGGGCGGTCCGCGCCTTGCGCCAGTTGAGCCGCGCGACGATGCGTCGCCCGATCCGGATGGCGTCGCGCTCGTCCTCGGCGAGGTAGTCGGCGAGGCCCGAGGTGCGCGCGTGCATCTCGGCGCCGCCGAGCGACTCGTCGTCGGACTCCTCGCCGGTGGCCATCTTGACCAGCGGCGGGCCGCCGAGGAACACCTTGGCCTGCTCCTTGACCATGACCGTGTAGTCGCTCATGCCGGGCACGTACGCGCCGCCGGCGGTGGAGTTGCCGAAGACCAGCGCGATCGTGGGCTGCTTGCGGGCGCTGGCGCGGGTCAGGTCGCGGAACAGCTTGCCGCCGGGGATGAAGATCTCCTTCTGCGTCGGCAGGTCGGCGCCCCCGGACTCGACGAGCGAGACGCTGGGCAGGCCGTTCTCCTCGGCGATCTGGGAGGCGCGGAAGATCTTCTTCACCGTCCAGGGGTTGGAGGCGCCGCCCTTCACCGAGGGGTCGTTGGCGGTGATCATGCACTCCACCCCCTCGATCACCCCGATGCCGGTGACGACGCTGGCGCCGACGGCGAAGTCCGAGCCCCAGCCGGCCAGCGGGCTCAGCTCCAGGAACGCCGAGCCCTCGTCGATCAGCAGCTCGATGCGCTCGCGCGGCATCAGCTTGCCGCGGCCGTGGTGGCGCGCGACGGACCTCTCCCCGCCCCCGGCCACCGCCTTCGCGTTCTCGGCGTCGAGCGCCTCGATCTTCTCGAGCATCGCCTCGCGGTTGCTCATACTCACGGTTGCCTTTCGTCTACAGGGGTTTCGAGGCTCAGGCCTAGCGGCCTTCGCACCTCAACCAGCGATGAAGCGGTCATGACGCGTAGCCCAGCAGCTTGGCGGCGAGGTCGGCGAGCACCTCGGTGGCGCCGCCCCCGATGGGCAGGAGCCGGGCGTCGCGGTAGTGCCGCTCCACCTCGGTGCCGTGCATGTAGCCGGTCCCGCCGAAGAGCTGGACCGCCTGGTCGCAGACGTAGGTCGCGGTGTCGCAGGCGGTCTGCTTGGCCAGGCAGGCCTCGGCGATGACGCTCTCCCCGGCCACGTGGCGGGCGGCGACGGCGTGCGTGTAGGCGCGCGCCACCTCGACCCGGCGGTGCATCTCGACGAGCTGGTGGCGCACGACCTGGCGCGAGACCAGCGGCTTGCCGAAGGTCTCGCGCTCCTGGCAGTAGGCATGGGCGAGCGCGAGCGAGCGGGCGGCGATGCCGTAGCCGTGGACCGCGAGCGCCATCCGCTCGACGACGAACTGCTCGGCGATGTACCAGAAGCCGGCGTTCTCCTCGCCGACCAGGTTGCCGACCGGGACCCGGACGTCGGCGAAGGACAGCTCGGCGGTGTCCGAGCAGTGCCAGCCCATCTTGGCCAGGGACCGGTCGACGGTGAAGCCGGCCGTGTCCTTGTCGATCACCAGCAGGCTCACCCCACCGGCGCCCGGACCACCGGTGCGGACCGCGGTCGTCACGAAGTCGGCGCGCACGCCGCTGGTGATGAAGGTCTTGTCGCCGTTGACGACGTAGTGCTCGCCGTCGCGCACGGCGCTCGTGCGCAGGTTGCCGACGTCGGAGCCGCCGCCGGGCTCGGTGATCGCGAGCGAGCCGATCGTCTGCCCGGCCAGGGTCGGCCGCACGTAGCGGTCGACCAGCGCGGGCGAGCCGTGCGCGGCGATGTGGGGCAGCGCGATGCCGTTGGTGAACAGCCCGGCCATCAGGCCGCTCGACGCACCGGCGGCGAACATCGCCTCCTGGAGCGCGACCGTGTCGAGCAGGTCGCCGCCCTCGCCGCCCACCGACTCCGGGAAGGAGATGCCGAGGAGGCCCTGCGCGGCGGCGGCGCGGTGCAGCTCGCGCGGGATGGCGCCCGCGTCCTCCCACGCCTGGAGGTGCGGGGTGACCTCGCGGCGGGTGAACTCGGTGGCGACGTCGCGCAGCGCGTCGCGGTGCTCGCTGCTCATGTCAGGTCCTCCTGGATGTGGACGAGGCGCGAGCGCACCCATTCGCCCAGGCCCTTGGCCTGGGGGTCGAAGCGGGTCGAGGCCGCGACCCCCTCGCCGAGCAGGCCGCGGATGAGCACGTTGACGGCGCCGAGGTGCGGGAGCAGGTACACCTCGACGTCGAGGTCTCGTGCCTCCGGGATCAGCTCGCGCACCTTGCGCGGGCTCATGAACTTGGCCAGCCAGGTGACGCGCTCGTCGTACTTGTCGGGGTCGTCGGGGCCGTCGGGGCCCTCGTGCGCGACCCACAGGCCGAGGTTGGCGTCGCCGCCCTTGTCGCCGGACCGGGCGTGGACGAAGGTCCCCAGCGGCACCCGCCGGGTGAGCGAGTCGGTCGGGGCGGGGTACGGCGAGGGCCGCAGACCGTCCTCGGCGTCGGCGCTGGAGAAGTCGGTGGGGTCCGCGACGACCTCGCGGCTCCCGTCGGCGTGCACGACCGTGTGGGTCACGGCCGAGCGGTCGACGTACTCGGCCCGATAGACGCCGTACGGCGTGGGCGGTCCCGGCGGGGCGGTCATGGTGAACCCCGGGTAGGACGCCAGCGCGAGCTCGACCGCGGGGCCGGTGAACGCCTTTCCGACCGGGCCCGCCTCGGGGTCGAGGGCCGTGCACCGCAGCAGGCAGGACGCGCCCTCCTCGGTGTCCGCGTCGGGGCCCGGCAGGGCGGTGCGCGTCCAGCTGACGGTCGCCGCGGTGAGCGACGGCTCGAGCTGCTCGCGGACCCACGCGGCCTTGGCGTCGATGTCGAGGCCGGTGAGGACGAGCTCGAGGGTGTTGCGGAAGCCGCCGAGGGTGTTGACGCAGACCTTGAGCCGCTCGGGTGGCGCCTCGCCGGTCACGCCGGAGATCGCGACCCGGTCGGGGCCGGCCTGGGCCAGGCGCACCGACGCGAGGTCGGTGACGACGTCGGGGTTGAGGTAGCGGGTGCTCTGGATCTCGTAGACCAGCTGGGCGGTGACGGTGTCGACGGTGACCGCGCCCCCGGTGCCGTCCTGCTTGGTGACCACGCACGAGCCGTCGGCGGCGATCTCGGCCAGCGGGAAGCCGAGCGGCCGCCCGGTGCGGGGCAGCGTCCGGAAGCCGGAGAAGTTGCCGCCCGTGGCCTGCGTGCCGCACTCGAGCACGTGGCCCGCGACGACGGCGCCGGCCAGCTCGTCGTACGACGTGGGCGTCCAGCCGAAGTGGGCGACGGCGGGCCCGACCACGAGCGAGGCGTCGGTGACCCGGCCGGTGACGACGACGTCCGCGCCCTGGCGCAGCGCGGCGGCGATCCCGAAGCCGCCCAGGTAGGCGTTGGCCGTGAGCGCGCCGTCGAAGGACAGCGCGCGCAGGTCGTCACCCTCGACGTGGGCGACCTTGACGTCCAGCCCGAGGCCGGTCGCGACCTCGCGGACCTTGCCGGCCAGGCCGGCGGGGTTGAGCCCACCGGCGTTGCTGACGATCTTGACGCCCTTCTCGAGCGCGAGCCCGAGGCAGTCCTCGAGCTGACGCACGAAGGTGCGCGCGTAGCCGAGCGAGGGGTCCTTCATCGTGTCGCGGCCGAGGATCAGCATGGTCAGCTCGGCGAGGTAGTCGCCCGTGAGGACGTCCAGGGCCTGCCCCTCGTGGGCTCCCTCCAGCATCTCGCGCATCGCCGCGAGCCGGTCGCCGTAGAAGCCGGAGCAGTTGCCGATGCGCAGCACGGCGCCGGTGGCGGCGCTCATCGCGGCGCCCGCCCCTCGCCCGGAGGTCCCGCGAAGCACTGGGCGATCCCCAGCCACTGCTCGGCCTCGGCGCCCTCGGCCACCAGCGCGGTGTCGTCGCGGTGGACGCGCTGGGTCGCCAGCAGGCAGAAGTCGTACGCCGGCCCGCTCACCCGCTGCACGGCGTCGTCCGGCCCCCAGGCCCAGATCTCGCCGGACGGTGCGGTGAGCTCGACGCGGAAGTCCTCCGCAGGCGCCGGCAGGCCGTGGGTGGCGAACGCGAAGCCGCGGGTGCGCACGCCCAGGTGGGCGACGTGCCGGATCCGATCGGTGATTTCCGGCTCGACGCCGAGCGCCTCGTAGACGTCGAGCGCATGGGCCCAGGTCTCCATGAAGCGGGCGGTCGCCATCGAGGACGCAGACATCGGCGGCCCGAACCACGGCATCCGCTCGCCGTCGGGGAGGTCGCGCAGCGCCTCGGCGAGGGCCGTGCGCGCCTTGCCCCAGCGCGCCAGCAGGGCGGCCGGGCTCAGCCGGGCGACCTCGTGGGCCGACGCGTCGACGTACCCGGTCGGGTCCGCGATCGCCTCGAGCACGATCGCGTCCCAGGCCTCCTTGCGCGCCGGCCCCTCGACCGAGCGGGCGGCAGCCGTGGCGGTCTCGTCGGTCCAGAGCAGGTGCGCGACCTGGGTGGCGACACTCCAGCCGGCGGCCGGCGTGGGGGTGGCCCAGCCCCCGTCGGCTGAGTCGGCGAGGCCCGAGACGGCGCTCCAGAGCCGGTCGGTCTCGGCGTCCAGGTCGGCGAGCAGGTCCTCGAGCAGCTGGTTCACGGGGTCTCCTTCAGGGCGGCGTCGAGGGTCAGGGCCCACTGGTCGAGGATGCGGGCACGTCGGCGCGCGTCGTCGGTGATGGTGTCGGCGAGACCGAGGCCGCGGACCAGGTCGAGGGTCGCCTGGATGAGCTCGCGGGTCCCGGGCCGGGACTCGTCGGCGCCGAGCAGCTCCACGGTGAGGCGGTGCACCTCGCGCCCGACCCGCTGCTCCAACGGGGCGACCGCGGCCATCAGCGTCTCGTCGGTGCGTGCCGCGACCCAGAGCTCCAGCGCGGCGGTGAACACCGGCGAGGTGAAGTGGTCGCCGAGCATCTCCAGCACCGCGCGGGTGCGGCGCTCGCCTTGCGGCAGGCGCGTGGCCGCGGCGGCGAGCTCTCGGCCGCGCACCTCGGTCAGGTGCTCGACCGCGGCGACGACGAGGTCGTTCTTGGTCGGGAAGTGGTGCAGCTGGGCGCCGCGACTCACCCCGGCCCGCTCGGAGACCAGCGTCGTGGTCGTGCCGCCGAAGCCGCGCTCGACCAGCACCTCCACCGTCGCCTGCAGTAACCGGGCCCGCATCGCCCGGCTTCGCTCCTCCTGGGAGACGCGGGTCGCGGGTCCGGTGGTCACAGGGCGAGCCTGCCGCCTCATGAACAAACAGTCAAGCCTGACTTTTACTTTTTACTTACCAGCACCGTTGATTTCGATGTAAAACGCAAGTGGCAGGAGAAGTGGGTACCGGAGTGGTTGCCCTGCGCCGCGCCCACCGGGGTCGGCCGCCCTGAGGAGGCCCCATGAGGCGTACCCACCAGCTCGTCCCCCTGGCCGCAGCGGCCCTGCTGCTGACCGCGTGCGCGACCGGGTCGTCCGACGACGAGTCGGACGACGCGTCGTACGACCGCGAGGCCGAGCTCAGCGGCGCGCTGACCGTGATGGGCTTCGGCGCCGTCGACGAGATCGCGAGCACCCGCCTGGACCGCGCCGAGGAGGCGCTGGGCGGCGACGTCGACGTGGAGCTGGTCGAGGGCGACCTGGACATCCAGCAGTTCCTGTCGTCGGTGGCCAGCGGCGAGCCGCCGGAGATCATCTATGCCGACCGCAAGCAGATCGGCACCTTCGCCTCGCGGGGGGCGATCGTCCCGCTCACCGACTGCATCGACGGCGAGCAGGTCGACACCTCGGTCCTGCGGGAGTCCGCGCTGGACCAGGTCACCTTCGCCGACGAGATCTGGGCCGTGCCGGAGTTCAACCTGGTCCAGATCGTGCAGGCCAACGGCGACCTGCTGCGGCAGGAGGGGCTGACGCTCGACGACGTCAACGGCTCCGACTGGGACGCCGTGGCCGAGGCCAACCGCGCGCTGATGGGGCGCCAGGGCGGCGACCTCTCGGTGATCGGCTACGACACCAAGCTGCCGGAGTTCCTGCCGCTGTGGGCCAAGGCCAACGGCGCCGACCTGATCTCCGAGGACGGCCGCACCGCCCAACTCGACGACCCGGCGGTCGTGGAGGCGCTGGAGTTCGCGGTGTCGGTCTACGACGAGCAGGGCGGCTTCAGCGACGTCAAGGCGTTCCGCGACTCCGCCGACTTCTTCGGCGAGGGCAACCAGTTCGCCTCCGGGACGCTCGGAGCGATGCCGATGGAGCAGTGGTACGTCAGCGTCCTCAACGACGTCTCGCCCCAGGCCCCGGTCGTCTTCGACACCTTCCGTGACACCGACGGCGAGCCACTGGCCTTCGCCTCCGGCTCGGCGTGGGCGATCCCCAAGGGCAGCGCCAACCCCGAGGCTGCCTGCCGCTTCGCCCGGGTCATGACCGAGACCGAGAGCTGGGTGGCCGCCGCGCAGGAGCGCGTCCGCCTGCGCGGCGAGAAGGAGGGCGGCATCTTCACCGGGCTGCTGACCGCCAACGAGGAGGCCGACGAGCAGGTGCGCGCGATGGTCGAGCCCAGCGGCGAGGAGAAGTGGGACAGCGCCGTCACCGCGCAGTACGACGCCAACGACCACACCTTCTCGCTGCCGGCGAACCCCGCCGGCGAGGAGTTCGAGACGGCCTGGGAGGACGCGGTCAACCGGGTGCTCAACGGCCAGCAGTCGCCCCAGGAGGCGATGGCCCAGGCCCAGGAGGAGGCGCAGAGCGCCCTCGACGCCGGCTGGGCCGAGTGGGAGGAGCGGTGAGCACCGCTGCGCTCACCCCCTTCCGACGCACGCCCTCCTCCCGCGGTGGCGCCGAGCGCCGGGACCGGCGCGCGGCGCTGCTGTTCATCAGCCCCTGGATCGTCGGCTTCCTGCTCTTCACCGCCTACCCGGTCCTCTACACCGGCTACCTCTCCCTGACCGACTACGACGTGATCAACGACCCCTCCTTCGTCGGGACCGCCAACTTCGAGGAGCTGCTGCAGGACCCCAAGGTCTCGCTGGCGTTGCGCAACACCTTCGTGTTCGTCCTGTTCAGCGTGCCGGCCCAGGCCGTCGTCTCCCTGGGGCTGGCCCTGCTGCTCAACGCGGCGGGGCGCGCCTCGGGCTTCTTCCGCACGGCGTTCTTCCTGCCCAAGATGACCCCGCCGGTGGCGATCGGGATCCTGCTGCTGCTGCTGTTCAACGGCCAGAGCGGACTCATCAACGAGGCGCTCGGGCTGGTCGGGATCGACGGTCCCTCGTGGACCACCGACCCGACCTGGGTCAAGCCGGGGCTGGCGATGATGAGCCTCTGGACGGTCGGCGGCTCGGTCATCATCCTGCTGGCGGCCCTGCGCAACGTGCCGGAGGAGCTCTACGACGCCGCCCGCTGCGACGGCGCCGGCTGGTGGCGCCGCACCTGGCACGTGACCCTGCCGATGATCAGCGGGGCGCTCTTCTTCGTGGTCATCGTGGACACCATCGCCGGCTTCCAGTCCTTCACCGAGGCCTACACCGCCTTCTTCGGCAGCGGCAACACGACCTACGGCAACGACGCGGCGCTCTTCTACTCGATCTACCTCTTCCAGCAGGCCTTCGAGTTCCTGCACATGGGCTACGCCGCCGCCCTCGCGTGGGTGCTGTTCCTGATCATCATGGTCGTCACCTTCGTCCAGGTCCGGGTCAGCAAGCGACTGGTCTACCTCGAGGGGGAGCAGCGATGACCGCCGTCGACACCCCCGCGCCGCGTACCGACCCCGTCGCGCCCCACGCCGCCGTCGCCCACGAGGAGCCCCCGCCCCGCCGCCGTCCCGGCAGCCGCCTCCAGCGGGCGCTGGTCACCGCCGCCCTGGTGCTGCTCACCGTCGTGTTCGTCTACCCCTTCGTGTGGCTGGTCAGCGCGTCGTTCAAGCCGCGCGGCGAGGTCTTCGACAACCGGCTCATCCCGCGGACCTTCACCCTCGACAACTACGTGGAGGTGTGGAACGAGCCGATCGGGCAGTGGCTGGTCAACACCGCCCTGGTGACCGTGCTCGCCACGGTGACCGTCACGCTCTCCAGCGCGCTGGTGGCCTGGGGCTTCAGCTACTTCCGCTTCCGCGGCCGGGGCGTGCTCTTCGGGGTCGTGCTGGCCACGATGATGCTGCCCGGCGCGGTGACGATGATCCCGACGTACCTGATCTGGGACGCGCTCGGCCAGGTCGGCACGCTCACCCCGCTGTGGGCCGGCAACCTGTTCGGCAGCGCCTTCTACATCTTCCTGCTGCGCCAGTTCTTCCTCGGGCTGCCACGCGACGTCTTCGAGGCGGCGACCCTGGACGGCGCCAACAACTGGCAGGTCTTCTGGCACATCGGGCTGCCGCTCACCAAGCCGGCGCTGGTCGTCGTGGCGCTGTTCGAGTTCCAGGCGGCGTGGACCGACCTGATGCGGCCGCTGATCTACCTGCGCGACACGGCGGACTTCACCGTGCCCCGCGGCCTGAAGTCGATGCTGGACCAGTTCGGCTTCGGCGGCGAGTGGCACTGGGAGATCGTCATCACGGCCAGCGTCATCGCCACGGTGCCGATGATCGTGCTGTTCTTCCTGGGTCAGCGGCACTTCGTGCGCGGCATCGCGACCACCGGCAACAAGGGCTGAGCCGTCCGGCGTCAGCCGGGGTCAGCGGGGCACCGCCACCACGGAGACCTGCACGTTGCCGGCGTCCGCGCTGCCGTTGCACACCAGGGAGACGTCGTGGGTGCCGGCGGCGACCGGCACGACCGCCCCCACCGGCACCATGCTGAAGTCCTCGTCGATGTCGTAGCTGTGCGTCGGGGCGGTGACCCCGTCCACGCGGAACTGGCACCACAGCGTGTCGGCGCCCGTCCCCTGCTGCTGGATGGAGAGCTGCCCGGTGGCGATGATGGTCGCGGCCGGGGTGCGCAGCGCCCCGGTCCCGTTACCGGTCGAGAGCGAGCCCAACACGGTGGGGGCGGTGCCGGTGTGCGGACGACGTGGCTGCATGGGGGGCTCCGGGCGTCGAGGGGACAATCTCTCGATGATGCGCCTGGGGGCGCCCGGTGGCTACCCGCTCGGCCCCGCGGGGCGGTGCGGCAGACTCCCTGCATGCCCACGATCCTGATCACCGGGGCCTCCTCCGGTCTCGGCGCCGAGATGGCCCGCCAGTTCGCCGCGAAGGGCTACGACCTCGCCCTGTGCGCCCGTCGCCTGGAGCGGCTCGAGGAGCTGCGCGCGGAGATCGCGGCGGCGTACCCCGAGCGCCGGGTCGTCCTCCGCGCGCTCGACGTCACCGACGACGAGGCGGTCTTCGAGGTGTTCCGCGCCTTCCGCGCGGACTTCGGCACCCTCGACCGGGTCGTCATCAACGCCGGCCTCGGCAAGGGTGCGGCCCTCGGCACCGGCCGCTTCGACGCCAACCGCGAGACGGCGATGACCAACTTCGTCGCCGCCCTCGCCCAGACCGAGGCGGCGATGGAGATCTTCCGCGACCAGGAGTTCGGCCACCTGGTGATGGTCTCCTCGATGTCGGCGCTACGCGGGATGCCGAAGTCGATGACGACGTACGCCGCCACGAAGGCCGGCGCGGCGATGCTCGCCGAGGGCATCCGCACCGAGCTCTACGGCAAGCCGCTGGGCGAGCGGCTCAAGGTCACCGTCCTCTACCCCGGCTACATCGCCTCGGAGATGAACGACGCGGTCGCCGACAGGCCGCCGTTCCTCGTCTCCACCGAGAAGGGCGTGCGCTCCATGGTCTCCGCCATCGAGAGACAGGTCGCCGACGCCTGCGTCCCACCCCTCCCCTGGGCCCCCCTCTCCCTGCTCATGAAGCACGCCCCGCTGCCGGTCCTCAAGCGCCTCATCTAGGTCGCCGTCGGGATAGTCCCGGACGAATGTGTCGTTCCAGCGGCCGAAAAGCGACACAAACGTCCGGGACTACCCCACCCTCAGCGGTAGGTCAGCATCTCGCCGCGCAGGTGGGTGTGCTCGTTGAAGGTGAGCAGGCGGGCGCCCGTCGAGCCGACGACCACACGGGTGACCGAGGAGTTGACCATGACCGTGTTGAAGCGCGACCAGACGCGAGCCGCGGTGGCGGGGTCGCCCTCCGGGTCGGTCAGGGCCGCGGCGACGACGGCGATGGTGCCGCCGGAGCTGACGACCACGACCGTGCGGCCGGGCCCGGCCTCCGCGACCGCGGCGCCCAGCGAGGAGCGGACCCGGGCGACGAAGCCGGCGTAGGTCTCGGAGAAGCCGTGCGCCTCCCCCGCGCTCCAGCGCGCGGTCGCCCGCTCGAAGAGCTGCTGGAAGGTACGGCGGTCGAGCGGACCGGGCGGCAGGTCGGGCTGGGCGGTGACCAGCCCGACGTGGTCGAACTCGTCCCAGCCGGGGTCCACGGTCACCGGCACGTCGTGCCAGCCGCCGCCCGCCGCGATCGCCTCCGCGGTCTCGCGGTGGCGCCGCATGCCGCCGCGGACCACCAGCGCCGGCGCGACGTCCTGGTCGCGCAGCCGGGCGCCGAGCACGCGGCCCTGCGCCCACCCTTTCTCGGACAGCACGTCGTAGTCGTCCGCGCCGAACGACGCCTGGCCGTGGCGCACCAGCAGGAGCTGCCCCATCAGCCGGCCGACACGAGCGAGCGGCAGCGGGTCTCGAGGTAGCCGACCGCGGGGCCGAAGACGGCGTACTGCTGGTTGGTGGTCTGCCCGTGGAAGTAGCGGTACCAGATCTGCTGGGCGATCACGGCCAGCCGGAACAGCCCGAACACCTCGTAGAAGCGCCACCGCTGGGGCGTCATGTCGAAGCCCATGCGCTCGCAGTAGCGCTCCACGACCTGCGCGCGCGTGCACATGCCCGGCGTCGTGGTCGGCTGGCGGCGGAACATCTGGAAGAACTCGTCGTCGCCGGCCTCGACCCAGTACGAGAGCATCCCGCCGAGGTCCATCAGCGGGTCGCCGACGGTGGCCATCTCCCAGTCGAGGACGCCGACCACGCGCATCGGGTCGTCGGCGTCGAGGACCAGGTTGTCGAACCGGAAGTCGTTGTGGATCATCCGCTGGCCGACGTCGGCCGGCTTGTGCTCCTCGAGCCACGCCACGATGTCGGACCAGTCGCCGGTGTCGTCGGTGCGGGCGTCGGCGAACCGCCGGGTCCAGCCGGCCAGCTGACGGTCGACGTAGCCGTCGCCTCGGCTGTACGCCGCCAGCTCGGGCGCCGCGGACACGTCCACCGAGTGCAGCGCCACCAGCACGTCGAGCACGCTCTCGCACAGCCGCGACACCTCCTCGGGCGGCAGCTCCCAGGGCAGGTCGCGGCGCGGGATCGTGCCCTCGATGCGCTCCATCACGTAGAAGTCCGAGCCGATGACCGACTCGTCGGTGCAGTGGCCGACCATCGTGGCGACGTACGGGAAGAGCGGCGCCAGCGCACGCTGGATGACGAACTCGCGGCCCATGTCGTGCGCTCCGGCGGCCTTCACGCCCGCGGGCGGGCGGCGCAGGATCAGGTCGCGCGCGGGGTAGCGCAGCAGGTAGGTCAGGTTGGAGGCTCCGCCGGGGAACTGCCGCACCTCCGGCGTGCCGTCGAGGTCGTCACGGAAGGCCAGCGCGTGCTCGCGCAGCCAGCCGGCGACCCCCTCGACATCGAAGGCGTCCTCGTCGCGGACCGGCGTGGCCGGGTTGCCGGCGTCGCGGTCGCTCATGCGCCGACCTCGTCGAGCTTGGCCGCCTGCGCGCGCATGACCGCGTCGTACGTCGCCCGATCGGCCTGCTTGAGGCCGTAGGCGTCCCGGGCCGCCTGGTCGGGCACGATCACCTCGTCGCCGCGGTCGAGGCCCTCGAGCACCGCCGCGGCGATGTCGTCGGCGCTGAACGGCGAGGTCTCGACCAGCCGGCCGACCACGCCGGCCAGCGCGGAGTCGGCGCCGCGCATGGAGGACATCAGGTTGGTGCGGAAGTACGACGGGCAGACGACGTGGGCGCTCACGCCGTACGCCGCCAGCTCGTGACCGGTGGTCTCGGTGAGCGCGACGACCGCCGCCTTGCTGGCGTTGTAGGACGCCATGCCGGCGGGGTGGACGAGGCCGGCGAGCGAGGCGATGTTGACGATGCGCCCGGAGCGCTGGCGCTTGAGCATCGGCACGAACGTCCGGGTGCCGCGCACCGCGCCGAACAGGTTGATCTCCATGATCCACTGCCACTCGTCCAGCGTGGCGACGTCGAGCCGGCCGCCGCCCGCGACGCCGGCGTTGTTGACCAGGACGTCCAGCCCGCCCCACGTCGACTCCACGTGGGCGAGTGCCACGGCCCAGTCGTCGTCGCTGGTGATGTCGAGGCGCAGATCGGCCCCGTCGGCGACGTCCGTGCGCAGCACCTCGTCGCCGCGCGCCTCGAAGGCCGCGGCCAGCGCCGCCCCCAGCCCCGACGCGGCGCCGGTGACGAGGACCCGGCTCACCGCTTGGCTCCGTACGGGCCGAGCTCGAGACGGGCGACGACGCCGAGGTGCACCTCGTCCGGCCCGTCCGCCAGGCGCAGCGACCGGGCCGAGGTCCACGCGGCGGCGAGCGGGAAGTCCTCCGAGAGGCCGCCGCCGCCGTGGATCTGCATCGCGAAGTCGATGACCTGCTGGGCCATCCGCGGCACCGCGACCTTGATCTGCGACACCTCGGACAGCGCGTTGAGCGGGCCGCCGACGTCGAGCTTCCAGGCGGCGTTGAGCACCAGCAGCCGGGCCTGGTCGATGGCGATCCGCGCCTCGGCGATCCGCTCGCGGTTGCCGCCCAGGTTGACCAGCGGCTTGCCGAACGCCGTGCGCTCGGTGCCGCGCTCGCAGGCCTTCTGCAGGGCCAGCTCGGCCAGCCCGATGAGCCGCATGCAGTGGTGGACGCGACCCGGCCCGAGGCGGCCCTGGGCGATGCCGAAGGCCTCTCCCGGCCCGCTGAGGATGTTGGTCACCGGGACCCGGACGTCGGTGAAGGACACCTCGCCGTGGCCCAGCGGCTCGTCGTACAGGCCCATCACGCTGAGCATCCGCTCCACCTTGACGCCGGGGGTGTCGCGCGGCACGAGCACCATGGAGTGGCGGTGGTGACGGTCGGCGTCGGGGTCGGTGAGCCCCATGAACACCAGGATCTTGCAGTCCGGGTGGCCGATGCCGGTGGACCACCACTTGCGCCCGTTGATGACGACCTCGTCCCCGTCGACGACGGCCGTGGCCTCCATGTTGGTGGCGTCCGAGGACGCGACGCCGGGCTCGGTCATCGTGAACGCCGAGCGGATCCGGCCGTCCAGCAGCGGCTCGAGCCACTCGCGGCGCTGCGCCTCGGTGCCGTAGCGCAGCAGCACCTCCATGTTGCCGGTGTCGGGGGCGTTGCAGTTGAGCACCAGCGGCGCGATCGCGGAGCGGCCGGTGAGCTCGGCGATCGGCGCGTAGTCGACGTTGGTCAGCCCCTCGCCGCCGTCGGTGCCGAACCGTGCGGCGTACTCGCCGGCGTGCTCGTGGGGCAGGAAGAGGTTCCACAGCCCCCGCTCGCGCGCCTTGGCCTTGAGCTCCTCGATCAGCGGCAGCGGCTGCCACGGGTCGCCCGTACGGCGGGCCTCCGCGAGGTCGCGGTGGTAGTCCTCCTCCGCCGGCTCGATCTCGGTCTCGATGAAGTCCTTGACGCGGGCGGTCAGGTCGGCGGCGCGCGGTGAGGGAGAGAAGTCCACGTACCGCACAGTAGTGCGACGATGCCCAAGTGCTGACCCGTCTGCGCGTCCTCGCGGCCGTCGCCCTGGTGGCGCTGCTCGCCGCCGGCTGCAGCTCGACCGAGGAGGAGGAGCGCGCAGACGTCGACGAGGCCGCCCTGCGCGACGGGCTCGTGGCCCTGTGGGTGGGCGACGACGAGACGGCGATGGACACCGCCACGGGCGAGTGCTTCGCCGACGCGCTGCTCGACGCGGCCACGCCCGAGCAGCTGCGCGACGCGGGCATCCTCGACGTGTCCTACGCCGTGGTCGACGAGCTGGCGTTCCTCGACGAGGCGGGGGCGGGGCTGTGGGCGGAGGCCCAGTTCGCCTGCACCGACTTCGTCGAGGAGTCGGTCCGCGCCCAGGTCGCCGCAACCAAGGGCCGGGTCGACCGGGACGCGTACGGAAACTGCCTGCGCAGCGCGCTGACCGAGGACCAGCAGCGCGCCGCCGCCGAGCAGTCGCTCATGGGCGACCTTGACGGCGACGCGGTGGCGGCCTTCAGCGCCGCACAGCTCACCTGCGTCCAGCAGGCCCTCCCACCCGACTGACCCGTCACCAACTGCACGAAATCACCGCTGACCCGTCAGAAAGTTTCTGACGGGTCAGCGGGGGTGGGGCTGGGCGGGGCTCAGGCGGGGAAGGAGCCGCCGGTCTCCGCGAGGTTGCGCAGCCACGGGGTGGGGGCGAAGCGCTCGCCGTACGTCGCCGCGAGCTCGTCGGCGCGCTTGACGAACGCCGTCAGGCCGATCTCGCCGTCGGCACCCTCGTAGCCGGTCATGAACTGGGCCGCACCGCCGGTCATCGGCGGGAAGCCGATGCCCATGATGGAGCCGATGTTGGCGGCCGCCGCGGACTCGATCACGCCCTCCTCGAAGCACTTGGCGGTCTCGAGCGCCTCGGCGAAGAGCATCCGGTCCTTCACGTCCTGCAGCGGGATCTGCTCCTCGGCGACCGGGAACAGCTCGGCCAGGCCCGACCAGAGGGACTGACGCTTGCCGTCCTCGTAGTCGTAGAAGCCGGCGCCGCGCAGGCGGCCGGCGCGGCCGGCCTCCAGCATCCGGTCGACGACCGCGGTGCCCGGGTGCTCCGGCGCGGGCGAGCCCTCGCGCTCGGCGGCCTCGCGGGTGGCCTTGGCGATCTTGGCCATGAGCTCGAGGTTCAGCTCGTCGGAGAGCTGGAGCACGGGGGCGGGGTAGCCGGCCTGGGTCGTGGCGCGCTCGATGGTCCAGGGGCGCACGCCCTCAGCCAGCATGGCCATGCCCTCGTTGACCATGAAGCCGATGACGCGCGAGGTGTAGAACCCGCGGCTGTCGTTGACGACGATCGGCGTCTTGCGGATCTGCTGCACGACGTCGTAGGCCTTGGCCAGCGCCGCGTCCGAGGTCGCCTTGCCCTTGATGATCTCGACCAGCGGCATCTTGTCGACGGGGCTGAAGAAGTGCAGCCCGATGAAGTCGGCCGGGCGGTCGACGCCCTCCGCGAGCTCGGTGATCGGCAGCGTCGAGGTGTTGGAGCACAGGAGCGCGTCCTTGTTGACGTACGGCGCGATCTCGGCGAAGACCTTGTGCTTGAGGGACGGGTCCTCGAAGACGGCCTCGATGACCAGGTCGCAGCCGGCGAGGTCGGACGGGTCGGTCGTGGCGGTGATCCGTCCGAGCAGCTCGTCCTTCTTCTCCGGGGTGGACTTGCCGCGCGAGATCGCCTTGTCCAGCAGCTTCTCCGAGTAGGCCTTGCCCTTGTCGGCGCTGGCCTGCTCGACGTCCTTGAGCACGACCTCCATGCCGGCCCGGGCGCAGGAGTAGGCGATGCCGGCGCCCATCATGCCGGCGCCGAGGACGCCTACCTTGGTGGCCTGGAACGGCTCGAACCCATCGGGGCGCAGCGAGCCGGAGTTGATGGCCTGCAGGTCGAAGAAGAACGCCTGGATCATGTTCTTCGAGCCCTGGTTGACGATCAGGTTGGTGAGGTAGCGCGACTCGATGCGCGAGGCGGTGTCGAAGTCGACCTGCGCGCCCTCGACCGCGGCGCTGAGGATCGCGCGGGCGGCGGGGTAGACGGCGCCCTTGGTCTGCTTGCGCAGCAGCGCGGGGAACGCCGGCAGGAAGCCCGCCAGCGCCGGGGACTTCGGCGTACCGCCGGGCATCTTGTAGCCGGGCGCGTCCCAGGGGTTCTGCGCGGCCTCGGGGTTGGCCTTGATCCACGCCTTCGCGGCGGGCACGAGGTCCTCGCGGGTGGCGACGAGCTCGTCGACCAGGCCCTTCTCCTTGGCGGTGGCCGGGTTGAACTGGGTGCCCTGCAGCAGTACGTCCATCAGGCCGGACTGCAGCCCGAGCAGGCGCACGATGCGGGTGACCCCGCCGCCGCCGGGCAGCAGCCCCAGGCTGGACTCGGGCAGGCCGAGCTTGACCTTGGCGTCGTCGACGACGATGCGGTGGTTGGTGGCCAGCGCGATCTCGAAGCCGCCGCCGAGCGCGGCGCCGTTGATGGCGGCCACGACCGGACGGGGGTACTTCTCGAGGCGGCGCAGGCCGGCCTTGACGCTCTCGGCGAGCTCGAAGACCGAGGCGGCGTCGTCCTGGGTCGCCTGCACCATGGACTTGAGGTTGCCGCCGGCGAAGAAGGTCTTCTTGGCGCTCGTCACCACGACGCCCGTCACGTCGTCGACCTCGGCGTAGAGCCGGTCGACGGCGTCGTTCATCGAGGAGATGTAGAGCTCGTTCATGGTGTTGGCGCTCGACGTCGGGTCGTCGAGGATCAGCGTGACGATGCCGTCGGCGTCGCGCTCGTAGTGCACTGCGGTCTGGGTCGTGGTGCTCATCTGGGTGTCCTGTTCTGGAGTCGGTGGTTGAGGTGCGAGGGCCGCTGGGCCCGAGCCTCGAAACCACCTGTTCTGGAGTTGTGCTGCAGGCCTGCGCTCAGCTCACGGGGTCTCGACACGCGGGTCACGGCTTCGTTCCTCAGCCGTGCCGCTCGCTCGACCACCATCAGCGGGTCCGCTCACACCAGCTCGACGATGGTCGCGATACCCATGCCGCCGCCGACGCAGAGCGTGGCCAGGCCGCGGCGCAGGTCGCGGCGCTGCAGCTCGTCGATGAGGGTGCCGAGGATCATCGCGCCGGTCGCGCCGAGCGGGTGGCCCATGGCGATCGCGCCGCCGTTGACGTTGGTGATGTCGTGGCTGATGCCCATGTCGCGCATGAACCGCATCGCGACGGCGGCGAACGCCTCGTTGATCTCGAACAGGTCGATGTCGTCGACGCCCAAGCCGGCCTTGGCCAGCGCCTTGCGGGCCGCCGGGGCAGGACCGGTCAGCATGATCACCGGGTCGGCGCCGGAGACGGCGGTCGCCAGGATGCGCGCGCGCGGGGTGAGGCCGAGGTCGGTGCCGACCTGCTCGGAGCCGATCGCCATGACCGCGGCGCCGTCGACGATGCCCGAGGAGTTGCCGGCGTGGTGGACGTGGTTGATCTTCTCGATCCAGTGGTACTTCTCCAGCGCCACGTCGTCGAAGCCGGCGTCGGCGCCGATCTGCGCGAACGACGCCTTGAGGCCCGCGAGGCCCTCGGGGCTGGTGTCGGGGCGGATCGTCTCGTCGTGGTCGAGGATGGTGAGGCCGCTGGCGTCCTTGACCGGGATGACCGCGCCACCGAAGTAGCCGTTGGCCCAGGCCTTCGCGGCGCGGTGGTGCGACTCGGCGGCGTAGGCGTCGACGTCACCGCGGTCCCAGCCCTCGATGGTGGCGATGAGGTCGGCGCCGATGCCCTGCGGGACGAAGCCGGTCTTGAGCGCGGTGGCCGGGTCGGAGGCCCAGGCGCCGCCGTCGGAGCCCATCGGCACCCGGCTCATCGACTCGACGCCGCCGGCGAGGATCAGGTCCTCGAAGCCGCCGCGGACGCGGGACGCGGCCTGGTTGACCGCCTCGAGGCCCGAGGCGCAGAAGCGGTTGAGCTGGACGCCCGCGACCGTGTCGGGGTAGCCGGCCGCGAGCGCGGCGGTCTTGGCGATGTCGCCGCCCTGGTCGCCGACCGGGGTGACGACACCGAGCACGACGTCGTCGACGCGGGCCGGGTCCAGGCCGGGGTTGCGCTCCTTGACGGCGTCGAGCAGGCCGACCACCAGGTCGACGGGCTTGACCTCGTGCAGGGAGCCGTTGGCCTTGCCCTTGCCGCGCGGCGTACGGATGTGGTCGTACACGAATGCTTCTGCCATGACCGTCCTCGGTGTTGTGGTGACGTGCTGGTGTGTCGTGGGTCGAGCGCCCCCCCATGATTGTGACACTATCGGTGTCACAATCGTCAAGGGCAGCCGTGTGGGCTGACTCACCCGCGGGCCGCACGAGCCCTCGACCCTCGAAGGAGGCAGGCATGAGCCAGGAGCCCGACGCCGACGCCGCGAGCGAGACGCGGGGCCTGCTCACGCTGGACGAGCTCACCGCCCGGGTCGGCATGAGCGTGCGCAACGTGCGGTTCTACACGACCAAGGGCCTGGTGCCGCCGCCGATCCGGCGTGGCCGCTCGGGCTACTACACCTCCGACCACGTGGCCCGGCTGGAGTTGGTCAAGGAGCTGCAGAGCCACGGGTTCACGCTCGCCGCGATCGAGGGCTACCTGGCAGGGATCCCGACGGAGGCCAGCCCCGAGGACATCGCGCTACGGCGCTCGATGCTCGCGCCCTGGCAGGCCGGCCGCCCCGTCGTACTCTCGCGAGACGAGCTAGTCCGCCGCTGCGACCGGGACGTCTCCGCCGAGGACCTGCAGGTCCTGGAGGCGCTCGGCATCGTCGTACCGGCGGGGTCGGACGCCTTCGAGGTCGCCGAGTCCCAGCTGTCGGTCGGGGTGGCGCTGCTCGACCTGGGCTACCCGCTCGAGGCCGCCGTGGCGACCGGTGAAATCTACCGCCGCCACGGTCGCGAGATCGCCCATGAGCTGTACGACGTGTTCCGTCGCATGGTCTGGCCCGTCTACCGCGAGTCCGGCGCGACCCCGGAGACCGTGCAGACCGTCGTCGAGCGGCTCAAGCCCCTCTCGATCGCCAGCCTGGTCTCCGCCTACGAGGCCGGCATGGACGAGACCAAGCGCGAGAACATCGCTCGCAAGGCGCGCGGCTGAGGGCAGGTGCCGCTCGCCGGGGCCGTGAGCTCGACCCGTGAGTTTCACCGGGTGCCCGGTGAAACTGGTGGCTCCCCGACAAAGTTTCATACGGGAGGCGTGAGTTTCACCGGGTCCCCGGTGAAACTCCTCAGCCCCCACCCGCGCCGAAACGCCCGCCACCGTGAGGTGACGGGCGCTTCGAGGAGTGCGGGGTCAGCGACGACCGGAGCTGAACGACGCCGCGGTGTGGCCGCCGCCCGAGGAGGACGCCGAGCCGCCGCGCGAGCGACCGCCGCCGGAGCGACCGCCGCCGGCCTTGGGGGCCGCCGACTGGGCGGACCCGCCGCGGCCGCGGCCGCCACCGCCACCGGACTTGGGCTGGCCGCCGGAGCGACCGCCGCCACCGCCGCCACCGGAACGACGGCGCGGGCCGCTGCCGGCCGGGCGCGAGCCCGACGTCTCGGGACGGTCGAGCTCGATGCCGCCGACGACCACGGTGCGCTCGCCGGGGGCGAGCGTGGCCAGCATCGGGTGGGCGGCGTTGTCGATGCGCGTGGTGGTCGGCTTGATGCCGGCCGCGCGGGTCAGCTGGCGCACGTCGCGCACCTGGTCGTCGGTCATCAGCGTGATGACGGTGCCGGCGGCACCGGCACGCGCCGTACGGCCCGAGCGGTGCAGGTAGGCCTTGTGCTCGGTCGGCGGGTCGGCGTGGACCACGAGGGCCACGTCGTCGACGTGGATGCCGCGGGCGGCGATGTCGGTCGCGACCAGGGTCGTGGCCTTGCCGGAGTGGAACATCTCCATGTTGCGCGTGCGCGCGTTCTGGCTGAGGTTCCCGTGCAGGTCGACCGAGGGCACGCCGGACTTGTTCAGCTGGCGGGCCAGCGCCTTGGCGCCGTGCTTGGTGCGGGTGAAGACGACCGTCCGGCCCGGCGCGCTGGTCAGGTCGACCAGGACCGAGATCCGGTGCTCGCGATCCACGTGCAGGACGTGGTGGTCCATCGTCGACACCGGCGACTGCGCCGAGTCGGCCTCGTGGACCTTCGGCGAGTGCAGGAACCGCTTGACCAGGACGTCGATCGCCTTGTCGAGCGTGGCCGAGAAGAGCAGGCGCTGCCCGGACTGCGGGGTCTTGTCCATGATCCGGCGTACGGCGGGCAGGAAGCCGAGGTCGGCCATGTGGTCGGCCTCGTCGAGCACGGTGACCTCGATGTTGCCGAGGTCGAGGTGGCCCTGCTGCATGAGGTCCTCGAGGCGACCGGGGCAGGCGACGACGATGTCGACGCCCTTGCGGAGGCCCTGCACCTGCGGGTTCTGGCCGACGCCGCCGAAGACGGTGATCGTCGAGAAGCCGGCGGCCTGGGCCAGCGGCTGCAGGGCGGCGTGGATCTGGCCGACGAGCTCGCGGGTCGGCGCCAGGATCAGCGCGCGGGGCGACTTGGGCGCCGCGCGGCGACCGCTGTCGCTCAGGCGGGAGATCATCGGCAGCAGGAACGCGTAGGTCTTGCCGGAGCCGGTGCGGCCACGGCCGAGGACGTCACGGCCGGCGAGCGAGTCAGGCAGCGTCGCGGCCTGGATCGGGGTCGGGACGGTGATGCCGTTCTTGGTCAGGATGGCGACGAGCGCGGAGGGGACGCCGAGCTCGGCGAAGGAAGGAACAGAGTTCACAGAAGTCACTAACGTTGGTGTGTCTCACCAAGCTGGCCCGTCGGCGACGGGCGGAAAGCATGTGCCTCACGAAGGAGGGGCGCGACCCGAGACGAGAAGTTCCGGTGCGCGCAGGAGCTCGAGGCAAGACTGAACGAGCTGCTGGGTAAGACCCTAGAGCAATCGCGCACCCAACCCCGCATTGCGACGCCTCCCTAGGGTGTGAGCATGACCACCGTCCTCGTCACCGGCGCCACGGGCTTCGTCGGTCGCCGGCTCGTGCCCGAGCTCGTCGAGCGCGGGCACGCGGTGCGCGCGATGACCCGCCGCCCCGATGCGTACGACGGTCCGGGCGAGGCCGTGGCCGGCGACGTCCACGACCCCGCCAGCCTGGAGCGGGCGCTCGCGGGCGTGGACGTCGCGGTCTACCTCGTGCACTCGCTCGACGACGACGACTTCGAGCGCAAGGACGCGGAGGCGGCCACGGCGTTCGGGCGCGCCGCGGCGGGCGCCGGCGTACGCCAGATCGTCTACCTCGGCGGGCTCGGCGCCGACGGCGACGACCTGTCGGCCCACCTCCGCTCGCGTCGCGAGGTCGAGAGGCTGCTCGGCGAGGCCGGGGTGCCGGTGACCGTGCTGCGCGCCGCGATCGTCGTCGGCGCGGGGGGCATCTCGTGGGAGATGACCCGGCAGCTGGTGAAGAACCTCCCCGCGATGGTGGTGCCCCGGTGGGCCGCCACCCGCACGCAGCCGATCGCGATCTCCGACGTCGTGCGCTACCTCGCCGGCGTCGTCGACGTACCCGAGGCGCTGGGCCGGGTCTACGAGATCGGCGGCGCCGACCGGCTCAGCTACGTCGAGATGCTGCAGCAGGCCTCGCAGGTCATGAACGGCCGGACCGCCAAGGTCGTCCAGGTCCCCGTGCTGACCCCGAAGCTGTCGTCGTACTGGATCTCTTTCGTCACCAACGTCGACGTCACCACCGGCCGCAACCTGATCGACTCCATGGGGACCGAGGTGATCGTCACCGACGACGCCATCCGCGAGCTGGTCCCGGGTGAGCCGTTGACCTACACGCAGGCGGTCGAGGCTGCGATCCGCGAGTCGGCGTAGCGCTCACCCGAAGAGCAGCGGCAGCGCGAAGAGCATGGTCAGCGACCAGGTGCAGTGGGTCAGGATCGGCGCCAGGATGCCCCCCGACGCCCGGCGCTGGAGGCCGACGATCAGGCCGAGCAGGATCGCGGCGAAGGACAGCATCACGTTGCCCGACGCCAGCGTGGCCACGAAGTAGGCCAGCGTCGTCCAGAGCACCGGCCGACGCGGGATGGCTGCGTAGGCCGCGCCGCGGAAGAAGAGCTCCTCGGCCACGCCGTTGACCGCGGTGATGACGACCAGCAGGGGCAGCGATCCCTGGTCGGCGAAGTCGAGGATGGAGCTGACCTGACGCTCCAGCGGGTCGATGGTGCGCACGAGCAGGCCGCCGACCACGAACACCGCGGACAGCGCCAGGCCGATCAGGATCGGGGTGAGGACCGGCCGGACGTGCGTCTCACGGCGCTGGATCCGGCCCAGGTGCAGCGGACCGGAGGCGAAAGCCCCGACCGCCCAGACGGCCGCGAGGCCGAAGGTCGCGGGGTAGAACCACCGGCTGCCCGGGTCGATGCGCAGCGACAGCCCCAGCACCACGGCGCCGATCAGGACGAAGGCGACGGTGACCAGCTGGCGGCGCCGCAGCGCCTGCGGGGTCTCCCGGTGGTCGCGGGGCACGACGTCCCACAACGACCGCTCGAGCCACGTACGCACACAGATCACCCCTCGCCGTAGGACTCTACGGGCGAGGGGTGAGCGTGCTGGAACGGTGTGACGAGGACTACTTCTTGAAGGCGTCCTTGACGTCTCCGGCGGCGTCCTTGACCTTCTCGACGCCGTCCTTCATCGAGGCGCTGGCCTGGTCGCCCTTGCCCTCGGCCTCGAGGTTCTCGTCACCCGTGGCCTTGCCGGTGCCCTCCTTGGCCTTGCCGCCGAGGTCCTCGGCCTTGTTGCTCAGCTTGTCGTCCAGTCCCATCGCTACCTCCAGGGTTGTGCGGGTACGCCGCCGGGCGGATGCCCGCGGACGTCCCTCCAGTGAACGTCAGAACGCCGTCCTCCACTTCACCCCGGCGGATGGTCCGCAGGTCCGTGACGTAGTTCTGCTTCAGCAGCCAGGGCGCCCGGTCGCCCTGCTTGGGCAGCCGGTCGAGGTCGCGCAGCACGTAGCCGGCCTTGAAGTCGAGGAACGGCTGCTCGCCCACCGACGGGTCGCGCACCGCGACGACCGACGTGGCGCCGCGCTCGTCGAGGTGCCGCAGCAGCCGGCACACGTAGTCGGCGACCAGGTCGGCCTTGAGCGTCCACGAGGCGTTGGTGTAGCCGATCGTGTAGGCGAAGTTCGGGACGCCGCTGAGCATCAGCGCCTTGTAGGCCATCGTCCGCGACAGCTCCACCGGCACGCCGTCCACCTCGAGGTCGATGCCGCCGAAGGGCAGCAGCCGCAGCCCCGTCGCGGTCACGACCAGGTCGGCCTCGAGCTCGCGCCCGGACGTCAGCCGGATGCCGCCCTCGGTGAAGGTCTCGATGGTGTCGGTGACGACGGCGGCCGTGCCGCGACGCAGGGCCTTGAACAGGTCGCCGTCCGGCACGAAGCAGACCCGCTGGTCCCAGGGGTCGTAGACCGGCTTGAAGTGCTCGTCGACGTCCATGCCGTCGGGCAGCTGCTTGGCGGTCTGGCTGCGGATGACCCGCTTGACGAGCCCGGGCCGGCGCCGGCTCAGCTGGTAGAACCCGATCGCGGTGAGGATGTTGGACCAGCGGACGGCCGGGTAGGCCAGCCGCTGCGGCAGGCGCCTGAGCAGCCGGGCCAGCGGATCGCGGCCCGCCCGGGAGAGCACGTACGTCGGCGAGCGCTGCAGCATGGTGACGTGCGCGGCCGTCTCGGCCATCGCGGGGACCAGCGTGATCGCCGTGGCCCCGCTGCCGATCACCACGACCCGCTTGCCGGCGTGGTCCAGGTCCTCCGGCCAGTGCTGCGGATGCACGATCTCGCCACCGAACCGCTCCTGGCCCGGCAGCTCGGGCGCGTAGCCCTGCTCGTAGTCGTAGTAGCCCGAGCACGCCCACAGGAAGCTCGTCGTGATCGTCACGGGCTCGCCGTCGCGCTCGACCTCCACCGTCCATCGCGCGGTCTCGGAGTCCCAGCTGGCCCTGGTGACGCGGTGCCGGTAGCGGATCAGCTCGTCGACGCCGTACTCGCGCGCGACCGTGCGCAGGTAGTCCAGGATCAGCGGCCCGTCGGCCAGCGCGGTGTCGCCGGGCCACGGCCGCCAGTGGAAGCCGAAAGTGAACATGTCGGAGTCCGAGCGGATGCCGGGGTAGCGGAAGAGGTCCCAGGTCCCGCCGCTGCGCTCACGGCTCTCCAGCACCGCCACGGTGCGGCCCGGGTGCTCGGTGCGCAGGCGGCAGGCCGCGCCGATCCCCGCCAGGCCGGCGCCGACCACCAGGACGTCCACGTGCTCGGTGCTCATGCCCGGATCGTAGGGCGGGCGCTCACACCTGGACAGCGACCCCGCGGTCGATGAGGTCCTCGACGCCCGCGACGCCCCAGGCGGTGAGGGCGTCACGGGTGTGCTGGCCGGCGGCGGCCGACGGGGGCAGGCCCAGCGTCGCGGTCGTGCGGGAGAAGCGGGGGGCCGGCTGCGGCTGGACCATGCCGTCGCGCTCCACGAAGGTGCCGCGGGCGCGCAGGTGCGGGTGCTCGAAGGCCTCGCTGATCGGGATGATCCCGGCGACGCAGGCATCGGTGCCCTCGAAGAGGGCCACCCACTCCGCCTGGGTGCGCGAGCGGAAGGTCTCGGTGAGAAGGGCCCGCATCTCGTCGTACCGCTCGGGCTCGCCCTGCCCGGGGCAGGTGTCCTTGACGCCGAGCGTCGTGACGAGCGCGTCGAAGAACTGCGGCTCGAGCGCGGCCACCGACAGGTGCCGCCCGTCGGAGGTCTCGTAGACGTCGTAGAACGGCACGCCGCCGTCGAGCAGGTTGGCGCCGCGCTCCTCGGTGAACCCGCCGCTCGCGAGGAAGGCCGCGGTCATGGCGTTCAGGTGCGCGGTTCCGTCGACGATCGCAGCGTCCACGACCTGGCCCCGGCCGGAGATCCTCGCCTCCAGGAGGGCGGCGAGGACGCCGATGACCAGGTACGTCGAGCCGCCGCCGAAGTCGCCGACCAGGTTGCTCGGGAAGTGCGGGCGGGCGGGGTCCTGCCCCATGCCGTGCAGCGCCCCGGTGATCGCGATGTAGTTCATGTCGTGTCCGGCGGACTGGGCCAGCGGCCCGTCCTGGCCCCACCCGGTCATGCGGCCGTAGACCAGCCGCTCGTTGACGGCGAGGCAGTCGTCCGGGCCCAGCCCGAGCCGCTCGGTCACGCCGGGGCGCATCCCCTCGACGACCACGTCGGCGCCGCGGACCAGCTCGAGGACGGTGGCGACCGCGTCGGGGTCCTTGAGGTTCAGGGCGACGCTGGGCCGGCCGCGGTTGAGCAGCATGCTAGAGCCTCCGGCGAGCGGCTGTCCGCCGGGACGCTCGACCCGGATCACGTCGGCGCCGAGGTCGGCCAGGATCATGCAGGCGTGCGGGCCGGGCCCGATGCCGGCGATCTCCACGACCTTCACCCCGCGCAGCGGCCCGGTGCCCTGACCCAGTTCGTACGTCATGGCGGCGAGCATGACAGAGCCACTGTGACCGTGCCTGCGTGACCCGGGTCACCCCGCGTTGCAACTAGTTGCAACTAGTTGCATAGCCTGCCAGGCTGCGCCCATGGCCCTCGAGCACGCCCTCCTCGTCGCGCTGCGGGAGCGGCCCGCGAGCGGGCTGGAGCTGGCCAAGCGCTTCAGCCGGTCGATCGGGTTCTTCTGGAGCGCCACCCACCAGCAGATCTACCGGGTGCTGGCGCGCATGGAGGCGGACGGCTGGCTGGCGGCGACCACCGTCGCGCAGGCGGGCAAGCCGGACAAGAAGGTGTACGACGTCACGCCGGCCGGCGCGGCCGCCCTGGCGCAGTGGCTGGCCGCGCCGACGCCTCCGCACGCGCTGCGCAGCGACCTCGCGGTGAAGATGCGCGGGGCGTCGTTCGGCGACCGTGAGGCGGTGCTGGACGTCGTCCGCGCCCACCTGGCCGACCACCACGCCCGGCTGGAGCACTACCGCCGGCTCATGGAGCGCGACTACCCGGCACCCGACAACCCGGCGAGCCTGAGCGGGCTCGACCTGGACCACTACCTCGTGCTGCGTGGCGGGATCCTCACCGAGGAGACCTGGGTGACGTGGCTGACCGAGTACCTGGAGGCTCACGCATGACCCCGTCGACGGAGTACCCACGCCTGCTGTCCCCGATCACGCTGGGCTCCCTGACGCTGCGCAACCGCGTGGTCATGGGCTCCATGCACACCGGGCTCGAGGACCGCCGGCGCGACCTCCCGGACCTCGCGGCGTACTTCGCCGCGCGCGCCCGCGGCGGCGTCGGGCTCATCGTCACCGGCGGCTACGCCCCGAACAAGCGCGGCTGGCTCAAGCCGCTGGCCTCCGAGATGACGACCCGGCTGCAGGCGATGCGGCACCGCGAGGTGACCTCCGCGGTGCACGAGGAGGGCGGCGCGATCGCGCTGCAGGTGCTGCACGCGGGCCGCTACGGCTACCACCCGCTCAGCGTCTCGGCCTCGTCGCGCAAGTCGCCCATCACGCCGTTCCGCCCGAGCGCGCTGTCGACGCGCGGCGTGGACCGGACCGCCACGGACTTCGCGCGCTCGGTCGCCCTGGCGGTGAAGGCGGGCTACGACGCCGTCGAGATCATGGGCTCCGAGGGCTACCTCATCAACCAGTTCCTGGCCGCGCGCACCAACGACCGGACGGACGCCTGGGGCGGTACGGCGGCGAAGCGGATGCGCTTCCCCGTCGAGGTCGTGCGCCGCGCGCGCGAGCTGGTCGGCGACGACCTGCCGATCGTCTACCGGATCTCGCTGCTCGACCTGGTCGAGGGCGGCCAGACCTGGGAGGAGGTGGTCGAGCTCGCCGGACTGCTGGAGGCGGCGGGAGTCACCGTGCTCAACACCGGCATCGGATGGCACGAGGCCCGGGTGCCGACGATCATCACCCAGGTCCCGCGCGGCGCCTGGCGATCGGCGACCGCGCGCCTGAAGGGCGTGGTGTCGGTGCCGGTGTGCGCGTCCAACCGGATCAACACCCCCGAGCTCGCCGAGGAGATCCTGGCCGCGGGCGAGGCCGACCTGGTGTCGCTGGCCCGCCCCCTGCTCGCCGACCCGGACTTCGTGGCCAAGGCCGCGGCCGGCCGAGCCGACGAGATCAACACCTGCATCGCCTGCAACCAGGCCTGCCTCGACCACGTCTTCGTCAACCGCTTGGCCTCGTGCCTGGTCAACCCGCGCGCCTGCCGCGAGCTGACCCTCACGCTGGGCGCCACGCGGCGCGCCGCCTACGTAGCCGTCGTCGGCGCCGGTCCGGCCGGCCTCGCCGCCGCGGTCTCGGCCGCGGAGCGCGGCTTCGCGGTGACGCTGTTCGAGCGGTCGGCGGCGATCGGTGGGCAGTTCCGCCTGGCCATGGCCGTGCCGGGCAAGGAGGACTTCGCCGACACCCTGCGCTACTACGCCCGCCGGCTGGAGGTGCTCGGGGTGGACGTGCGGCTGGGGGCCGCCGCGTCGCCCGATGACCTGGCGGCGTACGAGGAGGTGGTCGTGGCGACCGGGGTGGTGCCGCGGGTGCCATCGTTCCCCGGCGTCGATCACCCGAAGGTCGTGTCGTACGCCGACGTGCTCTCCGGCGCGGTCGTGCCGGGGCGGCGGGTGGCCGTCGTGGGGGCCGGCGGCATCGGCGTGGACGTGAGCGTCTGGCTCACCCACGACCCGGCCGAGGGCCTCGACGAGTGGATGTCGCACTGGGGCGTGGGCGACCCGTCGCTGCACCCCGGCGGCCTGACCGAGCGCAAGCCGCGCACGCCGCTGCGCGAGGTGACGCTGATCCAGCGCAAGACCACCCCGATCGGCATCGGGCTGGGCAAGACGTCCGGCTGGGCGCACCGCGCCGTGCTCAAGCAGTCGGGGGTCGTGCAGGTCAGCGGCGCGACGTACGACCGGGTCGACGACGCCGGCCTGCACCTGAGCGTCGACGGCGTCGCCTCGGTGCTCGACGTCGACCACGTCGTGCTCTGTGCGGGCCAGGAGTCCGTGCGCGGGCTGTACGACGAGCTGGTCGCGGCCGGCGCCTCCGCGCACCTCATCGGCGGCGCCGACGTCGCCGCCGAGCTCGACGCCAAGCGCGCGATCGAGCAGGGGACGCGGGTGGCGGCGGCGCTGTGAGCGGGCTTGTAACTCACCGCTACGACCTCTGTCATGCCCTTACAAGGGTGCGCTGGATGCACCAACGGTGAGTTACAAGCCCGGCGGCTACCGTCGGCCGCATGATCCGAGACTTCACCGACGACGAGGCGCGACGGGCGCTGGTGCTCAAGTGGGGGACCGTTGAGCGTGACGTGATCCCGGCGTGGGTGGCGGAGATGGACTACGCGCTGGCGCCGCCGGTGGCGCAGGCGCTGAGCGAGGCGGTGGCGCGCGGGGTGACCGGCTACCCGCCGTTCGAGATGGGCGGCGAGCTCGGCCGGGCGTACGCCGGGTGGGCGCGGCGGCAGTTCGGGAGCGAGGTCGACCCGGAGCTGGTGATCCCGACGGTGGACGTGACGGCCGGGGTGCGGGTCGCCCTGGACGTGCTCTCCGACCCCGGTCCGATGGTGATGCCGGGACCGGCGTACGCGCCGCAGCTGGAGGTGGCGCAAGTGACCGGACGGGAGCGGGTCGACCTGCTGCTCGACCCCGACGCCGAGCGCGCCGAGCTGGACCTGGACCGGCTGGACCGGCTGTTCGCCGACGGAGCGCGCACCCTGCTGCTGACCCAGCCGCACAACCCGTGGGGACGGGCCTTCAGCCGCGCCGAGCTGGAGGGGGTCCGCGACGTCGTCGTACGGCACGGGGCGCGGGTGATCTCCGACGAGATCCACGCCCCGCTGGTGCTCGAGGGCGCCGAGCACGTCTCCTACCTCTCCATCGACGGCACCGCCGACCACGCGGTGGCGGTGGTCGCCGCGTCGAAGGCGTTCAACACCGCCGGCCTGCGGTGCGCCCAGATCGTCAGCGCCGACCGCGCGACCCACGAGCGGCTCGTGGACGTGCCGCTGGTGCGCAACGACTCGTGGTCGCCGCTCGGCGTGATCGCCGCGGTCGCCGCCTACACCGACGGCGACGCGTGGCTCGACGCCCTGCGCGCGCGGCTGTCGGCCCAGCGCGACCTGCTCCGCGTCCTGCTCGCCGAGCAGCTGCCGGCGGCCCGGATGCGGCCGCTCGAGGCGACGTACCTCGCCTGGCTGGACCTGCGCGCCTACGGCCACGACGACCCCGCCGCCGTCGCGCTCGAGCGCGGGCGGGTGCGGTTGGCGCCGGGCCACGACTACCAGCCGGGTCTCGGCGGGCACGTGCGGCTCAACATCGCCACGTCCCCCGAGCGGCTGACCCTGATCGTCCAGCGCCTCGCCGAGGCGCTGGGAGAGCCCGCCTCATAGACTCCGAGCCGTGAAGATCACGGTGATCGGCTGCGGCTACCTCGGCGCCACCCACGCGGCCTGCATGGCCGAGCTCGGCTACGACGTCCTCGGCGTCGAGGTCGACGACCGCAAGCGCGAGCTGCTCGCCGCCGGCGAGGTGCCGATGTACGAGCCCGGGCTCGCCGACCTGCTCTCCACCCACGTCGCCTCCGGCCGGCTGCGCTTCACCGACTCCCTCGAGGAGGCCGCCGCCTTCGCCGACCTGCACTTCGTCTGCGTCGGCACCCCCCAGCTGCCGTCCAGCATGGGCGCCGACGTCTCCTACGTGGAGGCCGCGATCGCCGGGCTGGCGCCGCACCTGACCCGACCGTCGTACGTCGTCGGCAAGTCGACCGTGCCGGTCGGCACCGCCGCGCGGATGTCGGCCCTGCTCGCCGAGCTGGCACCGGTCGGCGCCGAGGCGGAGCTGGTGTGGAACCCCGAGTTCCTGCGCGAGGGCTTCGCGGTCAAGGACACGCTGGAGCCCGACCGGGTCGTGCTCGGCGTCACCAGCGAGCGCTCGGAGAAGGTCCTGCGCGACTTCTACGCGCCGATCCTCGAGCGCGGCACCCCGCTCGTCGTGACCGACTACGCCACCGCCGAGCTCGTCAAGGTCTCGGCCAACGCGTTCCTCGCCACCAAGATCTCCTTCATCAACGCGGTCTCCGAGGTGTGCGAGGCGGCCGGCGCCGACGTCGTGGACCTGGCCGACGCGATCGGGTACGACGTGCGGATCGGTCGCCGCTTCCTCAACGCCGGTATCGGCTTCGGCGGCGGCTGCCTGCCCAAGGACATCCGTGCCTTCGTGCACCGGGCCGGGGAGCTCGGCGTGGAGGACGCGATGTCGTTCCTGCGCCAGGTCGACGACATCAACCAGCGCCAGCGCTCGCGCGTCGCCGAGATCGCCGAGGGGATGCTGGGTGGCAGCGTCGCCCGGTCCCGGATCGCGGTCTGGGGCGCGGCCTTCAAGCCCGACAGCGACGACGTCCGCGACTCCCCCGCGCTGTCCATCGCCGGCAAGCTGCATCTGCGCGGCGCCGACGTCACCGTCTACGACCCGCAGGCCAACGAGACCGCCCGCGCGGCCTTCCCTACGCTCGGTTACGCTGGCTCCGCCGTCGACGCCGCCCGCGACGCCGACCTGGTGCTGCACCTCACCGAGTGGCCGGAGTTCCGCACCGTCGACCTCGCCGAGGTCGGCGGCGTCGTACGCCGCAAGCAGATCCTCGACGGCCGCAACCTGCTCGACCTCGACGCCTGGCGCGAGGCCGGCTGGACCGCCCGCGGGCTCGGCCGGCACTGAGCCCGGAGGTGTCCGGCGCGCCGGAATGCCTTACTTCGCGCGCGTGTCTGGCGCTTGTCAGGGGTTGCAACCCCTGACAAGTGCAGGCATACCCGGCTGACCGGGTATTCATCCCGGCCTACGGCACGTCGGCGGCGTCGGCCTCGAGCAGCCGGGAGGGGCGGAAGCCGGGCCAGGTGCGCTCGACGTGGGCCGGGTCGAGCAGGTAGTCGAGGTCGGCCTGCCAGGTGTGGCCGGTGGCGTTGCGGCGCAGGACGTAGCCCAGGCCGTGGGTGCGGTAGACCGCCGCGCCGGAGCGCAGCACCGCGTCGAGGAGCTGGGCGTCGACGAACTTGCGCACCGAGCGGAAGCCGCCGACCTCGCGCAGCAGGCCGCGCTCGATGAGCATCGTGCCGCCGGCCACGAACACGGCGTACAGCTCGCTGGGATAGCCGCGCTTGACCGTCAGGTCCGGCTCGGCGAGGTAGTGCAGCTCCGACTGGGTGCCGACGAGCTGGGCGCCGCTGTAGGCGCGGGCCCGCAGCAGGTCGGCGACCAGGTCGGGGGCGTACCAGTCGTCGTCGTCCATCTTGAGCACCAGGTCGCCCGAGGCGGCGTCGCTCGCCGCGGCCAGTACGTCGCCGAACACCGTCTGCGCCGTCGCCGGCACGATCTGCAGCGCGATCGACGCCGGCAGCAGGTCCCGGACCCGCGCCGGGTCCGGTGCGAAGCCGTGCGGCGCGAGCACCAGCTCCAGCGACTCCACGCCCCGCTGCCGCGCGACCTGGCGCAGCGCGAAGTCCAGCATCTCCGGGCGCCGCGTCGCGAGCACCACGCTGACGCTCCCCCGCCCCGCCACGCGTACGTCGGCCAGGTCGCCGACGGCCCGCCGCCAGGCGAAGGTGGAGAAGGTGTCGAGTGCGGCGCGGCGCAGCACCAGGCTGTGCTCCTCGCGCGCGAGCGGATCGGTGAGGTCGACCGGTGCCGCGACGGCCGCGGCGACCTCGTCACCGAGGACCGGGGCGGCCACGTCCCCCACGAGCGGCACCCCCGCCATCGCGAGCCCGGCGACGACCGCCGGCGCGTCGACGTCGACCCGTACGCCGGCGGCCGGCCGCAGGGAGGCCACCAGCGCCTCGGTCGGACCGTCGCGCAGGTCGAGCGACGACAGCGCGACGACCGGGCCGGCGGCGCGGGGGTCGAAGCCGATCGGGTTGAGGACGCGCTCGTCGAGCGGCCCGAGGGACACCGGCCCCGGCACCTCCCGCAGCGTGACCGGCGTACGGCCGGTGACCTCGGAGGGCTCCGCGGGGTCGGGGGCGCCGGGCAGCAGCACGTCGGCCGGCACCTTCTCCGACACCACGTCCAGGGGTGAGACCCGCAGCCCGCGACCACCGGCGACCTCCGACCACACCGACTGGCGCCCGGCCTCCCGGACGACGTCGGCCACCTCGGCCCGGCGCTCGAAGCGCAGCGTGGTGAACCACCCGTCGCCGGCGGGGCGCGCGTGCAGTCCGAGGAGGCCCGGCCACTCCGGCTTCGGCACGAGCGCGAGCGGCGCCGAGGCCGCCGCGACGTAGACGCCGACGAAGCCCGAGCGCAGCCCGGCGGGCAGGAGCAACCGGCGCAGCGCGGCGCGGTCGGCCACCGCCACCAGGACCCGGTCGTAGCGGCCCGCCTCGGCCGGAGCCGATGTCGAGGTCACCGTCAGCGCACCCGCGGCCGCGTCCAGGAACTGCCGGACCGGCGGCGGCAGCTCAGACATCGATCCGACCCGGCCGCTGGACGAGCGGGCGTGGCGCGTGCGGCAGCCAGGTCTGCGTGACGTGGTCGACGATGTGCACACCCGGGGGCGCCTCGATGCGGTGCAGGCCCGGCACCCGATCGCCGCGGCCCTCCTGCAGCGCGCGGTAGACCTCGATCTCGCGCGCCTTGCGCGGCGCGCGCGAGAAGTCCAGGTCGTCGAGGTTGGTCCAATGCGCGAACTCGTCGGCGTCGAGCCACTTCAGCTCGACGCACAGACCCTCGGGGGCGACGATCCGCTCCGAGGCGCTGGGAAACTCCCGCACCTCCCACTCGAAGGCCTTGACGAAGGTGAACTCCGGGCCCATCGGGTAGACCCACGGCTCCAGGAAGCGGTAGCCGAGGTCGATCCACGCCACCGACTCGCTCTCGATCGACAGCGGGTGCCGCGGGATCGCCACGACGGCGTTGGAGTCCTCGAGCTGCCAGGACAGGTCCGCGAGCAGCCCGACGCCCTCGCGGGTGAGCACCATGTCGCCGTCCCACTTCATCGAGTAGCCGGTGCGGACGTGGGAGAACGACCAGTTGTAGAAGTGGGTCAGCGAGTGCACCGAGTCGGGCGGCGTCGCGAGGTGCTCGGCGCCGGCGCGGCTGACCCGGAAGGGGTACGTCGTCACGGTGAGCCGCTCGCTCGCGCCGACCTCGGCCGCGACCCGCGCGGCCACCTCGGGGGTGCCGTCGTCGGAGAGGTTGTCCACGACGACGACCTGCTGCACGGCCTCGAGCATCGGCGGCAGCACCCACGGCAGGTTGCGGGCCTCGTTCTTCACCCGGAACACGCATGTCAGCCCGGGCGCCAGCGCCCCCTCCTGCCACGCCCACCGGACGTCGTACTCCGCGATCCCTTCGAGGCAGGGGATGTCGGGGACCGTCATCGCGCGCGGCCGAGCGCCCGGCGCAGGCCACGGCGGGCGCTCGCGGGCACCATCGCCCGCACGCCGTGGGGCACGCGGTCGACGCCGCGCCGCACGACCGAGGCCGGCATCGGCTGCTGGGCGAGGCCCTCGCGGTGGGCGGCCAGTGCCGACGACTGCGCGACGGCCTCGGCCTCGTCGTAGAAGTCGGCGTACGCCGCCCGCAGCTCGTCGAGCGCCGCGTGCCGGTCGGGGGTGTCCCCGTCCGGGTCGGCGAGGCCGTCGAGGTGGCGCCACGACTCCTCCGCGAGCTCGCGCAGCCGGGCCGGCACCTCGACGTCGTCCCAGGTGAGCTGGACGCGGCGCAGGCTGGGGTCGATGAACGCGTGCACCGCCCGGATGTCGTTGGCCGAGGCGGACTTGACCGCGTCGAGGTCGAAGGCCTGCCCGACGGCGTTGACCGGGACGGTCCAGTCGGTGAGCAGGTCGTGGTAGCGGACGAAGGCACGCGCCGAGCCGCGGGTGGCGCGCTCGGTGTGGAGCATCATGTTCACCCAGGCGGCGGTCCGGTTGACCTCGCCGAACTTCGACGCGTAGTAGCGCTGCTTGCTCCCCACTACCTCGGTGACCGGGCGCAGCATGGTGACGTAGGCCGGCGTCGCGTCGCAGCGCATCGCGGCCGAGCGCCACAGCCCGAGGAACCACGCCAGCCGCGGGTCCTTGATGACCAGCTCGGCGCCGCCCTCGGCGAACTGCGACTCCAGCCACTCGTGCAGCCGGGCGCGCAGCGGCTCGAGGTTGGTCAGCTTGCCCGCCTCGAACCACGCCGCGGGTCGCGAGTCGGAGACCTGGACGTTGCAGCGCTGCAGCAGCTCGTCGTGGAACTCCACGACCCACTGCGGCTCGCCGAAGCCCTTCGGGTTGGTCTCGTCGGCGTCGACCTCGGGCTGCGGGACGTGCATGCCGAGGGTCTGCAGGGTGCCGGACATGGTGCTGGTGCCGCTGCGGCCCGAGCCGACGACGAAGACCACGCGACGCTTGACCGGCAGTGTCTCGTGGGAGGTGGCCGACATGGGCGTCATGCTACGGCTCGGCCACGTCGCCGGGGCTCCGGCCCCGCGGCGGCGCACCCCTAGGATCGGCCCGTGAGGTGGGTGCGGCGGCGACGGGGTGAGAGCGAGATCGAGGCCCTGCGCACGGAGGTCCGCGACCTGCGGACCCAGGTACGTCGCCTGCGCGGCCGGGACCGCCCGGACCTGGGCTACCTGTTCGTCGTCACCTACGGCCGCTCCGGATCGACGCTGCTCACCGGCGTCCTGAACAGCATCCCGGGGTTCGTGGTGCGCGGCGAGAACCGCGGAGCGGTCTACCACCTGTTCGAGTTCCACCGCACGATGCTGCGCGAGAGCAAGCGCGCCTCGCGCAAGACGCTGCGCCAGCGCACCCACTCGTTCTTCGGCATCGGCGACTTCCCGCCCCAGCAGTCGCTGGCCGGGCTGCGGCGGCTGCTGCTGGACACGGTGCTGCGGCCCACCCCCGAGACCCGGGTGACCGGCTTCAAGGAGATCCGCTGGGCGCAGCCCGACCTCGCGGAGTACGTCGCGTGGCTGCGGGAGGTCTTCCCCGGCGCGCGGTTCGTGGTCAACACCCGCGACCACGCGGACGTGGCGAAGAGCAAGTGGTGGGGCGAGCACGACCCTGACGACGTGGCCCACCGGCTCGCCGAGATCGAGCGCCGCATCCTCGAGGTCGCGGACGGCCTCGGCGAGGCGGCCTACCGGGTCCACTACGACGACTACGTCGCCGACCCGACGGTGCTGCGCGGTCTGTTCGACTGGCTCGGCGAGCCTTGGGACGAGGAGGCCGTGCGCGAGACGCTCGCGGTGCGACACTCGTTCTGAGCTCCTACCGGCTGACCTACCGGCCCGGCTGGGCGGCGATCATGTCGGCGTACCACTGGTAGGAGCGCTTCGGGGTGCGCTGCTGGGTCTCGAAGTCGACGTGGACCAGGCCGAAGCGCTGGGTGTAGCCCTCGGCCCACTCGAAGTTGTCGAGCAGCGACCAGGTGTAGTAGCCGCGAACGTCGACGCCCCGCTCGATCGCGGTCTGGACGGCCCTGAGGTGGGCGTCGAGGTAGTCGATGCGCGGCTGGTCGTCGACGACGCCGGCCTCGTCGGGGCCCATGTTGTAGGCGCAGCCGGACTCGGTGACGATGATCGGCGGCAGGGCCGCGCGGAAGCGGGCGCGGAACATGATCAGCCACTCGCGCAGCGCGTCGGGGACCACCGGCCAGCCGAAGTCGGTGACCGGGTAGCCGAGCAGCTCGCGGAGCTCGAACGGCATCTCCGCGTCCTCCGGCGCGGCGCCGATGCGCATCGGGTTGTAGTAGTTGACGCCGTAGAAGTCGAGCGGCTGGCGGATCGTCGCCAGGTCGCCGGGCAGGACGACCTCGTCCAGCAGTGGCTGCAGGTCGACGGGGTAGCGGCCGAGCAGCATCGGCTCGAGGAAGAGCCCGTTCCAGATGGCGTCGAACAGCTTGGTGGCGCCGACGTCGGCCGGCTGGTCGCTGGCGGGCCACATCGGGGCGTGGTTGTTGGCGCAGCCGACGCTCGTGGCGCCCGCTGTGCGCAGCGCGATCGCGGCCCGGCCGTGGGCGAGCAGCAGGTGGTGGGCGACCGGCAGGCTGTCGAACATCAGCGTGCGCGCGGGGGCGTGCATCCCCACGGCGTAGGCCATCAACGTGACGACGTTGGGCTCGTTGACCGGGATCCAGTGCTCCACGCGGTCGGCGTAGCGCTCGCCGACGATCGCGGCGTACTCGGCGAACCGGTCGATCGTCGCGCGGTTGAGCCAGCCGCCGTCGTCCTCGAGCGCCTGCGGCAGGTCCCAGTGGAAGAGCGTCGCCATCGGCTGCTGCCCGTGCTCGAGCAGGGTGTCGATGAGGCGGTCGTAGAAGTCCAGGCCCTTCTCGAGCGGCCTGCCGGACCCGGTCGGCTGGATGCGCGGCCACGCGATCGAGAAGCGGTAGCCGGTGGTGCCGAGGCCCTCCATCAGGGCGACGTCCTCGGGGTAGCGGTGGTAGTGGTCGCAGGCGACGTCACCGGTCGAGGCGTCCTTGATGTGACCCGGCTCGTGGGTGAACGTGTCCCACACGCTCGGCCCGCGTCCATCCTCAGCGGCGGCACCCTCGATCTGGTACGACGCGGTGCTGGTCCCGAACCGGAAACCGGGTGGGAGCTGGGGGTACGGCAGGTCGGGCACGGCACAATCTAGCCTGTGACCGCCACCATCCGCAGGGCTTCAGCACGCTTCGCCGACCGGGCCGACGGGCGGGTGACCCACCATGCCTTCTCGTTCGGGCAGCACTACGACCCCGAGCACGCGTCGTTCGGTCCGATGCTCTGCCACGACGACCACCTGTTGGGCTCCGGACGGGGCTTCGACCCGCACCGCCACGCCGACCTCGAGGTCGTCAGCTGGGTCGTCTCGGGGGCGCTCCTCCACGGCGACGAGACCGGCGACACCGCGGTCGTCGAGCCCGGGAGCGTCGCGGTGCTCTCCGCCGGAGCGGGGACCTCCCACGCGGAGCACTCCGCGCCCGGCGGGCCCACCCGCTTCGTCCAGGTCTGGCTCACCCCCGACGAGCGCGGCACGACGCCGTCGTACGACGTGGTGCCGGTCGACCTGGTGCGCAACGAGCTGGTGCCGGTCGCCGCGGGCGACGGCTCGGCGCCGGCACGGGTCGGGGTCGCGGGCGCGACGTTCTCGGTGGCGCGCCTCGACGAGGGCGCCACGCTGGCGCTGCCGGACGCCCCGCTCGTCCACGTCTTCGTGGCCACCGGCGCGCTGACCCGGTCCTCGCTCGCCGAGCCGCTCTCGGCCGGCGACGCGCTCCTGCTCACCGACGAGACCGGGCGCTCGGTCACCGCCGCCGTCCCCACCGAGCTGCTCGTCTGGACGTTCGCCGGCTGAGTCGCTCGGCCGTCCGGCGCCGCGGGTGGGTTCCGGGGATTTCCCGGTGGTTCTGGGGCGTTTTTCTGGCCGGGAAGCGCCGGGTTATCAGCATCTGCTGATAACCCTGCCGTGCCTCAGCCGAGCGCCGCGGCGCGAGCATTGAGGTAGCGCTGCTCGGGGATGCTGGTGGCCAGGCCGGCGGCGACCCGGTAGGCCGAGACTGCCTCGGGCGTGCGTCCGGCCAGCTCCAGCAGGTGCGCTCGCACGGCGTGCAGCCGGTGATGACGCCGCATCGCACGGTCGTCGAGCAGCGGGTCGGTGAGGGCGAGCCCCACCAGGGGGCCGTCGGTCATCGCGACGGCGACGGCGCGGCTCAGGGTGACGGCGGGACTGGGCGCCACCTCGTGCAGCATCGCGTACAACGTCGCGACCTGGAGCCAGTCGGTGTCCTCGGAGCACCCGGCCTCGTCATGGACGGCGGCGATCGCCGCCTCGAGCTGGAAGCGGCCCACCCGGCCACGGGGCAGGACCTGCTCCAGGAGCGCCACGCCCTCCGCGACCAGGGCGTGGTCCCACCGTGAGCGGTTCTGATCGGCCAGTCGCACCAGGTCCCCGGCCGCGTCGGCTCGCGCCGGCGTGCGAGCGGCGGTCAGCAGCATCAGCGCCAGCAGCCCCGCCGTCTCGTCGTCCTCGGGCACCCGCTCGCGCAGCAGGCGGCACAGCCGGATCGCCTCGTCGGTGAGCGAGACATCGACGAGCCGGTCCCCGCCGCTGGCGGCGTACCCCTCGTTGAAGACGAGATAGAGCACGTGGCGGACGGCGCCCCATCGTGCGGCCAGCTCGGCCGGGGCCACCACCCCGAAGCGCGCACCGGCGTCGCGCAGGGTCGCCTTCGCGCGGCTGATCCGCTGCCCCATCGTGGTCGCGGGGACCAGGAAGCCGGCGGCGATCTGCTCGGTCGTGAGACCACCGACCGCGCGCAGGGCGAGCGCCACCTGGGAGGCGGTGGAGAGTGACGGGTGGGCGCACAGCAGGAGCAGCTCGAGCGTGTCGTCCGCGGACTCGACAGGTCCCGGCCCGACCTCTGTGGCGGCGACGCGCAGCTCCCGGTCGGCGCGCGCGCTCTCGCTGCGCCACCGGTCGACCAGGCGGCGCGAAGCGACCCGGACCAGCCACGCGCGGGGTCGCTCGGGCGGGCCGTCGCGCTCCCACTGGGCGGTGGCGTCGACGAACGCCTCCTGGACGGCGTCCTCGCACGCGTCGAAGTCGCCGTACCTGCGGACCAGGGCGCCGAGGACGTGCGGCAGCTCGGCGCGCCACACGTCCTCGATCGCGCCGGTCATGGGCGAGTGCCGCGCCTCAGTCGTCGCCGCCACCCGGCCACATCGCCGGGCGGAGCTCGATGGTGTCGCCGGGGTTGGCGAACCGTCGGGCCACCTGCTCGGCCCGCTCGCGGTCGCCCACGTCGATCATGAAGAAGCCGGCCAGGTGCTCCTTGACCTCCGAGTACGGTCCGTCGGTGGCCAGCGTGTCGCCCGACTCCCAGCGGTAGACCGTCGCGGTCGCGGGGTCGCCGAGCGCCTCACCGGTGACCAGCTCGCCGTTCTGGTGCAGCTCGGTGAGCAGCTCCTCGAACTCGCGGTCCATGCGCGCGCGCTCCGCGGCCGGAAGCGCCTGGAACCCTGCGTTGTACTCCCCCGTCGGGTGCCCCCACGGCTGCGGGTTGGAGTGGATCAGGATGACGTACTTCATGCGAGCTCCTCGGTGTCGGTCCCATGGTGCCGTGCGGCGCCACACCGGTACGTCGGAGCCGCGCCGGCGATCTCGACATCGCCCGCCGAGCTTCCGGGGATTTACTGGTGCTTCTGGGCCGTTGTTCTGGCCCGGAAGCGCAGGGTTATCAGCATCTGCTGATAACCCTGCCCACTCAGCAGACCACCGACAGCGCCCCCGGCAGCACCTCGACGACCGCGGCGAGGCCGGCGAGGCCGGGCAAGGAGCCGAGCGACTCGCCGTCGCCACCGACGGGCACGGCGGAGCGGCGGCCGTCGGCGGCGACCTCGACCCGGCGGCCGGTGAGGACGGTGACCTCGGGCAGCGAGACGTGGGCGCCGTCGTAGACCTTGGGCAGCGAGCGCATCAGTTCCAGCTTGCCGGCCGCCTCGATCACGACGACGTCGAGCAGGCCGTCGTCGAGCCTCGCGGACGGGGCGATCAGCATGCCGTTGCCGTAGTAGCCGGAGTTGGCGACGACGACGCAGGCGGCGGGGTACTCGCGGGTCTCGCCGTCGATGCTGACCCGGAACCGGGCCGGCTGGTACGTCGCCAGCGCGCGGAGGGCGGCGTACGGGTACTGCGCGCGCCGGGGCACCCAGCGGGCCCGGTCGACGATCTCGGCGGCACGGGCGTCGACGCCGGAGTGGACCGACCCGGCGATGTGCCGGACGGCGGCGCCGTCCGGCGCGCAGAACGCCAGCAGGTCGACGGCGCGCACCTCGCCCTCCAGGAGCACGCGGGCCTGCGCCGACGCGTCGGCGGGCAGGCCGAGCATGCGGGCGAAGTCGTTGCCACGACCCGCGGGCAGCAGGCCGAGGGTGCCGCCGCGCAGCGAGACCGCCCCGACCAGCGAGGACAGCATCCCGTCGCCGCCGACGGAGACGACGACGTCGCCGCGGTCGACGGCGGCGTCGACGAGGGAGTCCATGGCCTTGGGACCCGGTGAGTACGTCACCTCGACCGTCGCTCCCGCGGAGCGCAGCTCCCGGGCGACCGGGACGACGGCCTCGGGGGCGGCCCCGCCCCCGGAGGCGGGGTTGACCAGGAAGCAGAACGAGCGCGGTGAGCTCACGGCACCAGCACCCCCGGGTTGAGGATCCCGGTCGGGTCGAGGTCGGCCTTGACCGCGCGCAGGATTGAGGCGCCGAGCTCGCCGATCTCCTGGGTGAGCCACGGCCGGTGGTCGGTGCCGACCGCGTGGTGGTGGGTGATCGTCGCGCCGGCCGCGACCATCGCGTCGCTCGCCGCGGCCTTGGCCGCCTGCCACTGCGGCAACGGGTCGGCCGACTCCTTGGCCGCCACCGTGAAGTAGAGCGAGCAGCCGGTCTCGTAGACGTGCGAGACATGGCAGAGGACCAGGGTGCCCTCGCCGAGCGCCGACTCCAGCGCGGTCTTGACGTCGGTGTAGAGCCGCTCGCGGTTGGACCAGAAGGTCGCGGTCTCCAGGGTCTCGACCAGCACGCCCACGTCGAGCAGCGAGTCGCGCAGGTACGGCGCGTGGAAGCGGCCGTGCGCCCACGCCCGGCCCGGCTCCTCCCCCAGGCAGCGGCCGCCGAGCCCCTCGAGCACGGCGGTGACCGCGGCCCGCTTGGCGGCGTTCGCCGCGGGCTCGCCCTCGTAGCCGACGATCATCAGGCAGCCGCCGGCCGACTCGCCCCCGATCTCGTCGGGGCGGGCCAGGTTGATCGCCGTCTCGGCCTCGTCGGAGAGCCGGAGCACCGTCGGCAGCAACCCGGTCTGGGCGAGCGTGCGCATGGCGTCGGCACCGGCGTCGAAGGACGGCCAGTGCCAGCCCTCGTAGAGGCTCTCGGCCGGCCGGCGACGCACTCGCACGGTCACCGAGGTGATCACGCCGAAGGCGCCCTCCGAGCCGAGCACCAGCTGGCGCAGGTCCGGTCCGGCGGCGTTGGCGGGGGCGCTGCCGAGGACCAGCTCACCACGTGGGGTCGCCACTCGCAGCCCGACGACGAGCGCGTCGAACCGGCCGTAGCCGGCGCTGGACTGACCACTGGAGCGGGTGGCGGCGAAGCCGCCGATGGTCGCGTACTCGAACGACTGCGGGTAGTGCCCCAGCGTCAGGCCCGCCTCCGCGAGCAGCGACTCCGCCTCCGGGCCGCGCAGGCCGGGCTCCAGCACGGCGGTCATGGACACCTGGTCCACCGCCAGGAGCCGCTTCATGCGGACCAGGTCGAGCGAGACCACTGCGGCGAAGCCCTCGCGCTGCGCGACCAGCCCGCCGGTGACCGAGGTCCCGCCGCCGAAGGGGACGACGGCGAGGTGGTGCTCGACGGCGAACGCGAGAACCGCCGCCACCTGCTCGTGACAGTCGGGCCGTACGACGACGTCGGGCGCGTCGTCGAGGTCGCCGGCGCGGGCCCGGAGCAGGTCGGGCGTCGACTTGCCGCGGGTGCGCAGCCGGCGCACCTCGTCGTCGGTCACGACGTGCTCGTCACCGACGAGCTCACGCAGCCCCTCCAGCAGCCCCTCGGCGATCCGCGGAGCCGGCACCGACACCGCCGGGGACGCCGGACGCTCGTCGAGGCCGAACGCCATCTCGATGAGCCCGCGCGCCGACGCCGGCAGGTCGCTGGCGGCGTCGGGGCTGCCCCAGCGCTGGGGATGCATCTCGGACTGCACGAATCGCGTCATGCGTTACAGTGTTACATGTGACGTCACTTCGTAACACCCCCGGTGACCCGAGGGACGCCTACCTGGACGCGGCGCGGGCCTGCATCCTCGACGTCGGCTGGCGGCGTACGACGCTCACCGAGGTCGCCCGCAGGGCCGGGGTGTCGCGGATGACGATCTATCGCAGCTGGTCGGACATGCCCACCCTGCTCGGCGACCTGATGACTCGCGAGTGGACCGGCGTCGTGCAGGCCGCGGTGGCCGCCGAGGGCGCGGACCGGCCGGCGGTCGACCGGCTGGTGTCCGGCATCGTCGGCACGGTACGGGTGCTGCGCGAGAACGAGCTGTTCGTCCGGATCGTCGAGCTCGACCCCGAGCTGGTCCTGCCCTACGTGCTCTCCCGGCGCGGCCGCTCGCAGGACCTGATCCTCTCCCTCACCGAGGCCGCGATCCGCGACGCCCAGGCGGCCGGCGAGGTCCGCGCGGGCAACCCCGTCGCGATCGCCCGCGGCCTGCTGCTGGCCACGCACGGCTTCGTGCTGTCGGCGCACACCATGGTCGACGACCTGGCCAGCGAGCAGGAGCTCGACGCCGAGCTCACGACGCTGCTCACCCGCAGCCTGGCGCCATGACCACTCCCACGGCCGGCGCGCCGACCGGGCCGGCCACCCGCATCACCCCGGGGCTGGCCGGAGCGCCGGAGGACGTGGACCTGGTCGTGATCGGGCTCGGCATCACCGGCGCGGGCGTCGCGCTCGACGCGGTGACGCGCGGGCTGAGCGTGCTCGCCGTGGACGCCCACGACCTGGCGTTCGGCACCTCGCGCTGGTCGTCGAAGATGGTGCACGGCGGCCTGCGCTACCTCGCGCAGGGCCAGGTCGGGGTCGCCCGCGAGAGCGCGGTCGAGCGGGGCATCCTCATGGAGGTCACCGCTCCGCACCTGACCCGGCCGATGCCGATGCTGGTGCCGCTCAACTCCTCGGTCAGCCGGGTCCAGGAGCGGCTCACCCACGCCGGGCTGCTCGCCGGCGACGGCCTGCGACGCAGTGCGGGCACCGACGAGGAGACCCTGCCGCGCCCGCGCCGCCTCACCGCGACCGAGGCTCTGGCGATGGCGCCGCCGCTGCGCTCGGCCGGGCTGCGCGGCGGCCTCCTCTCCTGGGACGGGCGGGTCGAGGACGACGCCCGTCTGGTGGCCAACGTCGCGCGCACCGCCGCGTCGTACGGCGCCCACGTGCGCACCCGTGCCCGAGTGCTCGCCGCGACCGGCACCGCCGTGGAGCTGCGCGACGAGCTGACCGGGGAGGCCCGCTCGGTGACCGCGCGGGTCGTGGTCAACGCCACCGGCGTGTGGGCCGGCGACGTGGTCGAGGAGGTCGCGCTGCGTCCCAGCCGCGGCACCCACCTCGTGCTCCGCCAGGACACGCTGCCGGGCCTCTCGGTCTCGGTGTTCGCCCCGATCCCCGGCTCGACCAGCCGCTTCGTCCTGGTGCTGCCGCAGCCCGACGGGACGGTGTACGTCGGACTGACCGACGAGGCCGCCGACGGGCCCGTCCCCGACGTCCCGCAGCCCACGGACCCCGAGATCGGCTTCCTGCTGGACGTGGTGTCGGCCGCGTTCGAGCGGCAGCTGCGGCGCGAGGACGTGGTCGGCGCGTTCGCCGGCCTGCGCCCGCTGCTGGCCACCTCCGGCCCGGACGACGCCCCCGACCCGGCCGACCCGCCCGATGCGGGCGACCCCGAGGGGCGCGGCGAGACGGCGGACCTGTCGCGACGCCACGCCGTCCTGCTCAGCCGCACCGGCGTCGTGACCGTGGTCGGCGGCAAGCTCACGACGTACCGGCAGATGGCCGAGGACGCCGTCGACGCCGCCGTGCGCGCCGCCGGCCTGGACGTCGGGCCCTGCCGCACGCGCACGCTGCCGCTGCTGGGCGCCGCGCCCCGGCCGGTCCTCGCCGCGCTCGAGCAGCCGGCCCGGCTGGTGCGCCGCTTCGGCACCGACGCCGAGCTGGTCCTCGCCAGCGCCCGCGAGGTCACCGGCCTCGGTGACGAGGAGCTGCTCGCTCCGATCGCCGCGACCGTCCCGGTCACCCTCGCCGAGCTGGTCTTCGGCGTCACCCACGAGGGCGCGGCCGACGTCGACGACCTGCTCGACCGGCGTACCCGGGTGGGGCTCGTCCCCACCGATCGGCCCCTCGCCGTCCCCGCCGCCGAGCGCGCACTCGCCCTCGCCCGCGGACAGGAGGGCTCGGCGCACCGCGGCCGATGAGTTTCTCCGTCGACGGGGGTCGGTAGGTCGAGGCACACTGGACGACCCGAGGGAGCCGACCGATGACGGCGACGATGGCACAGAGGACCGAGACCGTGACGACCGACGAGGCGAGCACGAGCAGGACGAGCGAGAGCACCACGCACACCCAGGAGCTGGCCGACTTCGACACGCTCACCGAGCGCTACCAGCGCGAGCTGCTGGCCCACTGCTACCGGATGAGCGGGTCGGTGCACGAGGCGGAGGACCTGGTCCAGGAGACGTTCCTGCGCGCCTGGAAGGCGTCCGCGGACTTCCAGGGCCGCTCCTCGGTCCGCACCTGGCTCTACAAGATCGCCACCAACGTGTGCCTCACCAACCTCGAGGGCCGGCCGCGGCGCCCGCTGCCCGCCGGCCTCGGAACGCCGGACCAGCTGGCCGGTGACGCGCTCGAGCGCGACCACGAGGTCGCCTGGCTCGAGCCGGTGCCCGACGCCGCGGTGGTCGTCGCCGAGCGCGACTCGATCCGCCTGGCCTTTGTCGCCGCGCTCCAGCACCTCCCGGCGCGACAGCGCGCGGTGCTGATCATGCGCGACGTGCTGCGCTGGTCGGCCGCGGAGGTGGCCGCGGCGCTCGACACGACGACGGCCGCGGTCAACTCCGCCCTGCAGCGTGCGCACGCCCAGCTCAAGCAGCGCGGGCTCACCGAGGACAGCGTGGAGCCGGCGCTGACCAGCGCCCAGGAGCAGCTGCTGGAGCGCTATGTCGAGGCGTTCTGGCGCAAGGACATCGCCACGATCGTGCAGCTGCTCACCGCCGAGGCGGTGTGGGAGATGCCGCCGTTCACGAGCTGGTACGTCGGCGCCACCAACATCGGCGACCTCATCGACACCCAGTGCCCGGGCGGCACCCACGACATGCCGATGCTCAAGACCTCCGCCAACGGCCAGCCCGCGTTCGGGCTCTACATGCGCGCCCAGGACGGCAGCGGCTTCGTCCCCTTCCACCTGCAGGTCCTCGAGCTGGACGGCGACCGGGTCAAGCACGTCGGCGCGTTCTTCGGCCTGGACTTCACCCGGTTCGGGCTGCCCGCGCACCTGCCTCCCGGCTACGCCCCCTGATGAACGCGCTCGACGGTGCCGTCGAGCTGCTCGACCGGTCCCTCGCCTACACCCGCGTGGCTCTCGCCGCCGTCTCCGACGACGACCTGGGCCGCCCGACACCGTGCGCGGGCTGGGATCTGGACCGACTGCTCGCCCACATGGAGGACGCGCTGGACGCCTTCGGCGAGGGCGCCGCGGGCGAGGTACGACTCAGAGGCGCCGCCACCGCGGCGGCGCCGCGGGTACGCCGCCTGCAGCGCAAGGCGTGCGACCTGCTGGGGGTCTGGAGCGACGACCCGCCCCCACGCACCCGGATCGGCTCGCACCCCGTCGACACCTCGGTGCTCGCCCTCGCCGCCGCGCTCGAGATCACGGTGCACGGCTGGGACGTCGCCCGATCGCTCGGTCTCGACCACCCGGTGCCGGACGACCTGGCGGACCGGCTGCTCCCGGTGGCGCGGGCCCTCGTCACGCCCGCGGACCGCGGCCGGCGCTTCGCCGGGCCGCGCCCGGGCGCCGGGCGGGCGGGTCCGGCGGTGCGGCTGCTCGCCTTCCTGGGCCGGGACCTGACTGGTCCAGTCGGTGAAGATTCGCCCATTACCGACACAGGGCCGCCGGTGGCTTCCTAGCCTGGCGCCATGCTCCCCTCCGAGGCGACGCCGGCGCCCACCACCGCTGCGGCCTCGCCGTTGTGCCAGGTCAGCGACCTGGTGCGCGCCGGCGCGATCAGCGCGGCCCTCCTCGACCTCGACGGCCTCGCCGCCGACCGGGGCGCGCGCGGCGAGGCGGACCGGGCCCGGCTGCTGGCCCTGCAGATCGAGTGCCGCCTGGCCCGGGGCGACCTGGCCGAGGCCATGCGCCTGGGCGACCAGCTCGCGGCGTACGACGGTCGGCGCGGCCTCGCCGGCGCCCTGGCGCACCAGGCCGCCGGCGAGCTGGCCCTGGCCCTCGGCGACCCCGAGGGGGCGGTCGAGCACCTCCTGGCGGCCGGCCGGACCGCGGCCCGGCTGCCCCAGGGCTCCGAGCTTCTCGACTGGCGGGCGGCGGCCGCGCTGGCGCTGGTGCTCACCGGGCAGCGCCGCGAGGCCGCCGAGCTCGCCGAGGAGCACCTGCGGCTGGCGCACGAGCACGGGTCGGCGTACGCGGTGGCGCAGGGGCTGCGGACGCTGTCCGCAGCCGACGCCGGCGGCCGCCGGGTCCACCTGCTCCGCGAGGCCAGGTCCGTGCTCACGACCCTCGACGCGGCCCGGCTCGCCGCCCAGGTCGACACCGACCTCGCCGGCCTGCTGCTGCTGTCACCGACTCCCGAGCAGGCGCAGGAGGCGGTCCTGCTGCTCCGCTCGGCCGAGCTCTACGCCGGGCTCGAGGAGCTGTGGCCGCTCCAGAGCCGGGTGCGCCGTCTGCTCGAGCGCTGCGGCGAGGCGCCCCAGCGGCTGCGGGCCGACGCACTGGGGCTGCTCACCCCCTCTGAGCGGCGCGTGGCAGGGCTGGCCGCCGACGGCCTCACGAACCGCCAGGTGGCCGCGGAGCTGCAGGTGTCGGTGAAGGCAGTCGAGTGGCATCTCTCGCGCACCTACCGCAAGCTCGGCATCTCCTCGCGCGCCGGCCTGGTGCCGGCGTTCGCCGTGACCGCCTGAGGACCGTGAGGCTCGCGCGCCCGCCCCGCTGACCCGTCAGAAAGTTTCTGACGGGTCAGCGGCCGGGAGGTCAGTCGGCGGGCAGGGCGACGTAGGTGGTCTCGAGGTACTCCTCGATGCCCTCGAACCCACCCTCGCGACCGAAGCCGCTCTGCTTCATCCCGCCGAAGGGCGCGGCGGGGTTGGAGACCAGGCCGGTGTTGACCCCGACCATGCCGAAGTCCAGCGACTCGGCCAGCCGGATGGTGCGGGCCAGGTCGCGGGTGTAGACGTAGGACGCGAGGCCGTACTCGGTGTCGTTGGCGCGCTCGATCGCCTCGGCCTCGGTGCCGAACGTCGTGATCGGTGCGACCGGGCCGAAGATCTCCTCGGTGTTGATCGCCGAGCCCGGGGACACGTCGACGAGCACGGTCGGCGAGTAGAAGAAGCCGGGGCCGTCGGGGGCCGAGCCACCGGTGACCACCGTGGCGCCGTCGTGCACGGCGTCGGCGACCAGCCGGCTGACACCCGCCAGCGCCTTCTCGTCGATGAGGGGGCCGACGTCGACGCCGTCGTCCTGCCCGCGCCCCAGGGTCAGCGCGCCCATGCGCCGCCCGAGCTTCTCGGCGAACTCGGCCGCGACGTCGGCGTGCACCAGGAACCGGTTGGCCGAGGTGCAGGCCTCACCCATGTTGCGCATCTTGGCGACCATGGCGCCGTCGACGGCGGCGTCGAGGTCGGCGTCCTCGAACACCAGGAACGGCGCGTTGCCGCCGAGCTCCATGCTCAGGCGCTGCAGCCGGTCGGCCGACTGCGCCACGATCGTGCGGCCCACGGCCGTGGAGCCGGTGAAGCTCACCTTGCGGAGCCGGTCGTCGGCCTGCAGCGTGCTGCTGAGCTCGCCGGTCGAGGAGGTCGTGACGACGTTCAGTACGCCGCCGGGCAGGCCGGCCTCCTCCAGGATCGCGGCCAGGGCCAGCATCGTCAGCGGAGTCTGCGAGGCCGGCTTGACGACCATCGTGCAGCCTGCGGCGATCGCCGGGCCGATCTTGCGGGTGCCCATCGCCAGCGGGAAGTTCCACGGGGTGATGAACAGGCACGGCCCCACCGGCTTGCGCACGGTCAGCAGCCGGCTGCCGCCGGCCGGTGCCTGCATCCAGCGGCCGTGGATGCGCACGGCCTCCTCGGAGTACCAGCGGAAGAACTCCGAGCCGTAGCCGACCTCGCCCTTCGCCTCGGCGACCGGCTTGCCCATCTCGAGGCTCATCAGGTGCGCGACGTCGTCGGCCCGCTCGGTGAGCAGCTCGAAGGCCCGACGCAGGATCTCCCCCCGCTCACGTGGCGGCGTACGCGCCCAGTCGGCCTGGGCGGCAACGGCGGCGTCCAGGGCCGCCACCGCCTCGTCGGTCGAGGCGTCGGCGACGTCGGTCAGCACCGACCCGTCGGCCGGGTCGATCACCTCGATCCGGTCGCCGCTCGCGGCCCCGCGCCAGGTGCCGCCGATGAACAGATTGCGCTTGTTCGACCCCAGTAGGTCAAGTCCAGTCATGTAATTCACTCTGTCACCCCTCCGCAACGCAGGAAACGGGTGACGGGCCTGGACCGGGGGCGTAGCATTGTCATGTCGACTTCGGAGGGAGCACCGAGAAGTGGACACAGAACCCCTTGCCGACCCCATGCGGCAAGGGGTTCGCCTGTTTCCGGCCAGCGGTCAGCGGGCGGCGCGCAGGAAGGCCTCCAGGATCGGGCCCGCCGTACGGGACCCGGAGACGCCCTGCTCGACGAACACGGCGACCGCGAGATCGCCCTGGGCCGCGATCATCCAGGCGTGGGTCTCCACCCGGCCGTCCCGCTCGAACTCCGCGGTGCCGGTCTTGGCGATCACCTCGGGGCCGGGTACGTCGAGGAGCGCCCGGCCGCTGCCCTCGGTGACGACACCGCGCAGCATCGACTTCAGCGCGGCGGCCTCACCGGGAGCGAGCGGGTCGACGTCCGGCTCGGTCACCTCGACCGAGCGGAGCAGCCGCGGCACGACGAGGGCGCCCTTCTGCACCGACGCGACCACCGTCGCCATCACCATGGGGGAGGCGAGGATCCGGCCCTGCCCGATCAGGTTGGCCGCCTTCTCCGTGCGCGAGGCCGCCGGCTCCACCTGGCCGAAGTAGGCCGGGAAGCCGAGGTCGTGGTCGATGCCCAGGCCCAGCGCGGCAGCAGCGTCGAAGAGGTCGAGCTCCTCGAGCCGGGAGGCCTGGGAGATGAAGGCGGTGTTGCAGGAGTGGGCCACCGCCGTGCGCAGCGGGATCCGCCCGATCGCGGACGCGGGGTAGTCGGAGTAGTTCTTGAACCGCTTGCCGTCGACGGTGACCGTCGAGGTGCACGGCAGCGGGGTGTCGGGCGTGACCCCCGCCCGCAGGAGCGCCAGGCTGGTGACGGTCTTGAACGTCGACCCCGGAGCGAACTGGCCGAAGGTCGCGATGTTCTGCCCCTCGGTGCCGGAGCCGTTGGCGGCCGCCACGATGTCGCCGGTGCTCGGCCGGAGCGCCACGATGGCGCTGGACGGCGCGACGTCGCGCAGCAGCGCCTCGGCCTCGCTCTGCAGGTCGACGTCCATCGTGAGCTCCAGCGGGTCGCCGGCCGCGCCGTCGATGCGGAACAGCTCGCGCTCCTTGTCGTCGGAGCCGACGGCGTTGACCACGGCCCCGGGCCTGCCCTGCAGCTGCTCGTCGTAGCGGGCCTGCAGCCCGGACAGGCCGGCCTGGTCGCCGGGCTCGTAGCGGCCGGGCTCCTCGGCGACCATCTCGGCGGTGACCTCGCCGACGGTGCCGAGGATCGGTGCGGCGAACTCGCGCGACGGCGCGAGCGGCAGGTCGTCGCCCAGCGCCCGGGCTCCCGGGATCCGCTCGTAGCCCTGCCCGACCGCCGGCGGAACCTCGCCGGCGCGGTAGACGATCGCCTCGACGAAGGCGAGCTCCCCGGCGCCGGTGACTGCCTTGACGTACGGCGCGACGTCGACGCCGACCAGCGCGGCGAGGCGCCGCGCGGAGGCCGCCGCCCGGGCCTGGGGGACCTGACCGCGGTCGATGCCCAGTCGCACGACGGGCCGCGGCGTGACGATCTTGAGGCCGCGCGCGCCCACGATGTCGCCACGGGCGGCGCGGACCGGCGTCAGGTCCAGCGTGGTCGCCGCCCCCAGCGAGGGCTCCACCAGCTCACGAGACCAGACCACCTGCCACGCGTCGTCCACGAGGTTCAGCGTCGCCTCGCTGTCATAGGTCCACGACTCCTCCGCCGTGACCGGCCACGACCAGGTCAGCGTCGCGGTGGCCGTGTCGCTCTGCGCGGAGACGTCACCGACCTCCACCGACGGCTCCACCTCGCCCATCCCCTCGACGACCTCGGCGTACTCGGCGCTCGCCGCCTGCGGTGTCACCTGGGTGAAGGCCACGTCGCTGAACTCGCCGCTGCCCAGCGCGCCCGCCAGGGCCGCGACGGCCTCGTCCGCGTCCGGTCCCGCTCCGTCGCCGGAGCCGGTCGAGGAGTCACAGGCGGTCAGCAGCAGCAGGAGCGCGGTCGGGCCGGCGAGTCGGAAGCGCATGCGTCCCTTCTAGCATCCGCCTCCGTCAGTGGCGCGCGAGCCACCGCTCGAGGTCGATCCCGGCGCGTCGCGCGGCCGCCCGTGCCGCCGGTGTCGTCAGGTCCAGACGTCGGAACACCTCGGGCTCGATCCGGGCGTCCACCGCGCGGTGGCGCCGCTGGGACGCCGCGATCTTCGCGGCCGGCACCCGGGCGCCGTACGTCGTGGCCGTGCGGGCGGGCGCGCCGGCGAGCAGCGGGCCGATCAGCGGCGCGTAGCCGGAGGAGTGCCCGAGGCGGTTGGGGTGGTAGCTCTCGGCGGTCTGGTTGAGGCGAGACTCCTCGGCCGGCGAGAACCAGGTCGCGGCGTTGCAGTCCTCGCCCATGAAGATCCGCGGGTAGCCGACGACCACCACCTTGGCGCCGGCGGCGCGGGAGCGGATGGCGGAGTACAGGGTGCTCAGGCGCCCGGGCAGGGTGTTCTTGATGAACGCCTGCACACCGTCGATCGCGCCGTTGCAGTCGCCGGCCCACCAGGGGGTGGCGCACTCGGTCAGGACGCCGGTGAAGCCGGCGTCGTTGCCACCGACCGAGATCGTGACATAGCGGGTCGTCCCCGACAGCGCCGAGAGCTGAGCGCTGGTGACGTCGGCGATCTTGGCGCCGGCGCAAGCGCGGAAGTTGAGTGCGGGCCACACACCCTGCCAGGTGCGGGCCCTACCAGGAAGGGGTCACCCAGAGGGAGGAGCCGTCGGTCGGTCCGCCCACCAGGTCCTCCACGTGGTCCCGGAAGCGCGGGCAGCTGGCGATGTCGTGCGCCCGGCAGCGCAGGGCGTGCTCGGTCATCTCCCGCGAGCGCTGCATCTCCTGCATCCGCCGGTCGAGGTCGGCGACGTGCTCCTCCAGCACCCGGTGCCGATCCTGCGCCTCCGCGTCCAGCAGGACCAGGATCTGCTCGAGGCTCATCCCGGCCGCCTTGCTGCGCAGGATCACCGCGACCCGGTAGACGTCGTCGCGGCCGTAGCGGCGCCGGCCGCCGCCGTCACGGGCCGGGGCCAGCAGACCGACGTCCTCCCAGTGCCGCAGCACGTGCGTGGCCAGCCCGAACCGGGTGGCGAGCTCGCCGACGGACAGGTCCACCTCGGGGCTTGACTTCATGTCAACATGAAGTCACATCGTCGTGTCTGAGACAAGTTCCTAGGTCAGGAGACACACGATGGAGATCGACACCTACGACGTGGTCGTGGTCGGCGGCGGGCCCGCCGGCCTCCAGGCCGCCCTCACGCTCGGCCGCATGCACCACCGGGCGCTGGTGCTCGACTCGGGCCGATACCGCAACGACCCGACCGGACACCTGCACAACTTCCTCACCCACGACGGCAGGCCGCCGGCGGAGCTCCGGGCGCTCGCGCGCGCCGACCTGGCGACGTACGAGACGGTCACGGTGCGCCCGGTCGAGGCGGTGTCGATCACCCCCCAGGCCGGCGGCTTCGTCGTGGACCTTGCCGACGGGTCGCACGTCGCCGCGAGCCGGGTGCTGCTGGCGACCGGGCTGCGCGACGCGCTTCCCGACGTGCCCGGGCTGGCGGGGCTGTTCGGCTCGGTCGTCGCGCACTGCCCCTACTGCCACGGACACGAGTTCGCCGGGACCCACGTCGCGATCCTCGGCTCCGGTCCCCACGTGGCGCGGGTGGCGATGCTGGTGCAGCGGATCGCCGCGCGGATCACCGTCCTCACCGACGGCGGGGCCCTCGACGAGGAGTCCGCGGCCCTGCTCGGGCGCGAGGGGGTCACGCTCCGCCCCGACCCGGTGCTCGGCGTGTGCCGCAGCGCCGCCGGGGCGCGGGTGTCGTTCGCCAGCGGTCCCGACGAGGAGGTCGGCGGGATCTTCGTCACGACGGCCCTCAGCCAGTCCGCGCCGTTCGCCGAGCAGCTCGGCCTGGACCTGCTGCCCTCGGGCTGCGTCGAGGTGGACGCGTTCGGCCGCACCTCGCTGCCCGGCGTGTACGCCGCCGGGGACCTCGCGCACACCAGCGCCGTACCGATGCCGCTCGCGTCGGTCCTCAGCGCCGCCGCCGCCGGCCTCGTCGCCGCCACCGCCGTCGACGCCGACCGGGTCCTGGCGCTGCTGGGGGCGGTCCCGGCCGCGGGATGAATACCCGGTCAGCCGGGTATCCCGTCGCTTGTCAGGGGTTGCAACCCCTGACAAGCGACCGAAACGCCCGCGGAGTACGCCGGGTCAGTGCTTCTTGTGGCGCGGCTTCTTGAAGGGGCGGTCGCCGTCGTCCTCGGAGGGGCGGGTCCGGTTCATCTTCGGGCCCTTGTCCTCGGTGAGCTCGATCAGCTTGCCGCTGATGCGGGTGCTCTCGAGCTTCTTCCACACCTCGGCGGGCAAGTCGGCCGGCAGCTCGACGAGCGAGAAGTCGGGGCGGATCTGGATGTGCCCGAAGTCGCCGCGGCTCAGCCCGCCCTCGTTGGCGATCGCGCCGACGATCTGCCGCGGCTCGATCTTGTGACGCCTGCCGACGTTGATGCGGTACTGCGCCATCGGCTGGTCCGAGCCACCGCGCGGTCGCCGCTCGGGGCGGTCCCCGCCACGCTCCGGGCGGTCCTTGCGCGGCGAGCGCTCGGCGCGGTCGGCCCGCTCCTTCGCCGCGGCCCGGCGCTCGACCTCGGGGTCGAGCAGCAGCGGCGTCTCGCCCTGCATCGCGATCGCGAGCGCGGCGGCGACGTCCACCTCGGGTACGTCGTGCTCGCGGATGTAGTGGCTGACCACGTCGCGGAAGAAGCCGATCGACTCCGAGCTGAGCGCCTGGGTGATCTGGTCGTCGAAGCGCGCGAGCCGGGTGACGTTGACGTCCTCGGCGGTGGGCAGCGCCATCTTCGTCAGCGGCTGGCGGGTGGCCTTCTCGATGTGCTTGAGCAGGTACTGCTCGCGCGGGGTCACGAACGAGATGGCGTCACCCTTGCGCCCGGCCCGGCCGGTGCGGCCGATGCGGTGCACGTAGGACTCGGTGTCGGTGGGGATGTCGTAGTTGATGACGTGGCTGATCCGGTCGACGTCGAGGCCGCGGGCCGCGACGTCGGTCGCGACCAGGATGTCGAGCTTGCCGGACTTGAGCTGGTTGACGGTGCGCTCGCGCTGCACCTGTGCGACGTCGCCGTTGATCGCCGCGGCGGAGAAGCCGCGAGCACGCAGCTTCTCGGCCAGCGTCTCGGTCTCGTTCTTGGTGCGGACGAAGACGATCATCCCCTCGAAGTTCTCGACCTCGAGGATGCGCGTGAGGGCGTCGACCTTCTGCGGGTAGCTGCAGATGAGATAGCGCTGGGTGGTGTTGGCCGACGTGGTGGTCTTGTTCTTGACCGTGATCTCGACCGGGTCGTTGAGGTACTTCTTCGACAAGCGACGGATCTGCGCGGGCATCGTCGCCGAGAACAGCGCGACCTGCTTGGTGTCCGGGGTGTCGGCCAGGATCGTCTCGACGTCGTCGGCGAAGCCCATGTTGAGCATCTCGTCGGCCTCGTCGAGCACCAGGAAGCGCAGCTCGCTCAGGTCGAGCGTGCCCTTCTCGAGGTGGTCCATGATCCGGCCCGGGGTGCCGACGACGATGTGCACGCCGCGGCGCAGTGCGCTGAGCTGGACGCCGTAGGCCTGACCGCCGTAGACGGGCAGGACGCGGACGCCCTTGGTGTGCGCGGCGTACTTCTCGAACGCCTCGCACACCTGGAGCGCGAGCTCGCGGGTCGGCGCCAGGACGAGCGCCTGCGGGTTCTTCTGCTTCACGTCGAGCTGGTCGAGGATCGGCAGCGCGAACGCCGCGGTCTTGCCGGTGCCGGTCTGGGCCAGGCCGACCATGTCATTGCCGGCGAGGAGCGGCGGGATGGTAGCGGCCTGGATGGCGGACGGGCTCTCGTAGCCGACGTCCTTCAGGGCCTTGAGGACGGCGTCACCGAGTCCGAGGTCCGCGAAGGTGGGAGTCGCTCCCTCGATCGTGTCGGTCTCTGATGGGTTGGTCACACCTCAACGTTAGTGGCTCCCCGGCCCTGCTTCCGATTCGCCAGCGCGGTGGCTTCTATCACGCGCCTGCCGCCACACCGCGCCGACCTGACGGGATGGCTCGGCAGCTCCTCCGCGCGGCGCTCAGCCGGCGTACGCCGTAGCGATCTCGATCGCCACGTGCGTCAGCTCGGACTCCGGCAGCGTCTCGCATCGCTGGCTGGTCCCCTCCTGGCGCGGGCCGCTGACCCGCTGCTCGGAGCCCGTGATCTGCGTCAGCTGCTCGTCGCTGATGACGGTGCACGGCGCGCCGGCCTGCTCCGCCTCATCGTCCGGCTCGGACGGCCCCTCGCTGGGCTCGTCGCTGGTCTGCGACGTCGCGGGATCGTCGCCGTCGCCACCCCCGCACCCCGCCACGAGCACCGACAGGACGGCGGTGGCAGTGGCGTGCGCGAGGGGACGTCTCATCCCAAGGTCCTACCCCCTCCAGACGCGTCTCACTCCACGGTGACGCTCTTGGCCAGGTTGCGCGGCTTGTCGATGTCGTGGCCAAGGGCCTGCGCGGCGTGGAAGGCCAGCAGCTGCAGGGGGATCGTCAGCAGGATCGGGTCGAGCTCCCGCTCGCTGCGCGGTACGTCGATGCGCTGGACGTCGAGGCCGCCGAGGTCCACGCCCGCGTGGGTGACCACGACCAGCGGGCCGCCTCGGGCCGCGATCTCGTGCAGCGCGCCGACGTTGCGGTCGGTGAGCTCGTCGTCGGGGACGATCGCGACCGTCGGGACCGCCGTCGAGATCAGCGCCAGCGGGCCGTGCTTGAGCTCGGAGGTCTGGTAGGCCTCGGCGTGCCGGTAGCTGATCTCCTTGAACTTCTGGGCGCCCTCGCGAGCGACCGGGAAGCCGCGCACACGACCGACGAAGAACAGCGACTCCGCCTCGGCCAGGCCCTGGGCGATCTCGGCCAGCCGGTCCTCCCCGTCGAGGATCTCCTGCAGCTGACCGGGCATCGCCGTGAGCGCCGCGATGAGCCGCTTGCCGTCCGCGATGGACAGGTCGCGCACCCGCCCGAGCTGGAGGGCGAGCAGGGCGAAGCCGAGGAACATGTTGGTCAGCGCCTTGGTGCTGGCGACGGCCACCTCGGGCCCGGCGTGCAGGTAGATGCCGCCGTCGCACTCGCGCGCGATCGCCGAGCCCACGACGTTGACCAGACCGATCACCCGCCCGCCCTTGCGGCGGATCTCCTGGACCGCCAGCAGGGTGTCGATGGTCTCCCCGGACTGGCTGACCGCGACGTAGAGGGTGTCGTGCTCGATGATCGGGTTGCGGTAGCGGAACTCGCTCGCGGCCTCGGCGTCGGCGGGGATCCGGGCCAGCTCCTCGACCAGCGAGGCGCCCATCTGACCGACGTAGTAGGCCGACCCACAGCCGAGGATCTTCACGCGCCGGATCTCCCGGGTCTCGCGCGCGTCCATGTTGAGCCCGCCGAGGTGGGCGGTGCCGAAGCGCTCGTCGAGCCGCCCGCGCAGCACCCGCTCGGCGGCGGCGGGCTGCTCGAGCATCTCCTTGCGCATGAACGAGTCGTGCTCGCCGGCGTCGTAGGACGCCGGGTCGACGTCGACCTGGGTGGCGGCGCGCTGGACGCGCGTCAGGTCCTGGCGGTACGTCGTGAAGCCCGTGGCGGTCACCGTCGCCATCTCGCCGTCGTCGAGGTGCGCCACCGTGGTGGTGTAGCGGACCAGGGCGCCCAGGTCGGAGGCGATGTGCATCTCCTTCTCCCCCACGCCGATGATCAGCGGGCTGCCGTTGCGGGCCACGACGATCCGGTCGGGGAACTCGGCGTGCAGCACCGCCACGCCGTACGTGCCCTCGATCGCGGCCAGTGCCTCGGCGACGCGCTCCTCGAGCGTCTCGGCCGAGGACCGGGCGATGAGGTGGGCCAGGACCTCGGTGTCGGTGTCGCTCGCGAGGTCGACGCCCTCGTCGGTGAGCCGCTGGCGCAGGGCCGCGGCGTTGTCGATGATCCCGTTGTGGACGACGGCGACGTCGCCCTTGGCGTCCACGTGCGGGTGGGCGTTGACGTCGTTGGCCGGGCCGTGGGTGGCCCAGCGGGTGTGGCCGATGCCCACCTTGCCCGTGAAGCGCTTCGGCAGGTCCTCGCTCAGGTCGCGCACCCGCCCGGCCTTCTTCGCCACCCGGAGCCCGGAGCCGAGCACGGCGACACCGGCCGAGTCGTAGCCGCGGTGCTCCAGGCGAGCCAGGCCCTCGAGCAGCAGCGGGGCCGCCTGCTGGGTGCCGATGTAGCCGACGATGCCGCACATGTCGTGGGTCCTTACGTGTAGATGAGGCGGCGCAGCTGCCGCTCGGTCAGGTGCGGAGCGGCGACGACGTGGTCGCGCAGCTCCGCGGCGATGCGGGCGAAGATCTCGGGGTTCTTGGCGCCGTAGGTCTTCAGCTCGCGGTGGCGTCGACGGACGAAGTCCTCGACCGGCTCGGCCTGGAAGGCCAGCACGTCCTCGATGACCCGGACCGCCTCCGCTGGCGCGAGTCCGGTGCTGGCCACGACATGCTCGACGAGCGCGCGATCCGGAGTCACGTGCAGCACTCTCGCCCCCCGAGGTGAGCATCTGCAAGTTTCTGCCCGACTTCGGGCAGGACTGCCGACTTCGGTCGCCAAAGCCACGACCGGGCGGAGCGGCCGAGTCCAGGGCTTTACGCTCCGGCGGGAATGAAACCGGACCGGCGTCCGTTCTCACAGTTGTTGAGAGTTCAACCACCTAGCCGAGGAGCCCCACATGAGCACCGACTTCGACCCCACCACCAACGTCATCGAGGACATCGCCGGTGACTACACGATCGACCCGCACCACTCCCGCGTCGGCTTCGTCGCTCGCCACGCGATGGTGACCAAGGTCCGTGGCCAGTTCCACGACCTCTCCGGCACCGCGCACGTCGACACCGCCAACCCGGCGGGCTCCTCGGTGTCGCTCACCATCAAGACCGCCAGCCTCAGCACCGGCAGCGCCGACCGCGACGGCCACCTGGCCTCCGCCGACTTCTTCGACGCCGAGCAGTTCCCCGAGATCACCTTCACCTCCACCGACGTGGCGCGCGATGGCTCCGACTGGTCGATCACCGGCGACCTCACGATCAAGGGCACGACCAAGCCCGTCACGATCCTCTTCGAGGAGACCGGCTCGGCCCGCGACCCCTTCGGCAACGTGCGCGTCGGCTTCGAGGGCGGCGTCACGGTCAACCGCAAGGACTGGGGCCTCACCTGGAACGCCGCGCTCGAGACCGGCGGCGTCCTCGTCTCCGAGAAGATCAAGCTGGAGTTCGACGTCTCCGCCATCCAGAACGCCGCCTGACCCTTCCCCCTCCGCTCATTTGGCGAAGTTGGTGACGGGTCAGCGGGGGGCGGAGCCGCAAAATGAGGTGAGCGGGGTGGGGTGGTCGCGCTTGACTGCGGGACATGTCCGCAGCCCCCATCCCGCACGACCAGCTGCCCGACGGGTACACCCAGCGCCCGCTGCGGGTGGGCGACGCGGCAGCGGTGACCGCGGTGATGGCCGCCCAGGAGCTCCACGACGTGGGCGAGGTCGTCATCGAGGAGGCCGACATCGTCGCGGACTGGCAGCGACCGTCGTACGACGTGACCGCGACGTCGGTGGGGGTCTTCGCCGGCGAGGAGCTGGTCGGCTACGCCGAGATCACCGGCGGTGACCGCGGCGACGCGGCCGTGCACCCCGAGCACCGCGGCCGGGGGCTGGGCACGGCGCTGGCGCAGTGGATGCAGGAGCTGGCGAGGGCGCAGGGCACCCCGGTCGTGGGCATGCCGGTGCCGCAGGGGTCGGCCGGCGACCGGCTGCTCGAGGCCCTCGGCTACCACGTCCGCTGGACCAGCTGGGTGCTCGAGCTGCCCGAGGGCGCCGAGGTGCCACGGCGTGAGCTGCCGCCGGGCTACACGCTGCGCGAGGCGACGCCGAGCGACCACGAGGCCGTGTGGGGCCTCAACGAGGACGCGTTCCTGGAGTGGTCCGACCGCGAGCGGCAGACGTTCGCGGACTGGCAGGCCGGCGTGCCGCAGCGCCCGGGCTTCGAGCCGTGGAACCTGCGCCTGGCCATCGACCCCGCCGGCGGCGTCGCCGCCCTGGCGCTGGTCCACCTCGCCACCGAGGGCCCGGCGCCCGAGGGGTACGTCGACCGCCTGGCCACCCGGCGCGACCAGCGCGGCAAGGGGCTGGCCCAGGCCCTGCTCGCCGACTCCTTCGCCGCCGCCCGAGCCCACGGGGCGGTGCGCTCGACGCTGTCGACCGACACCCGCACGGGGGCGCTCGGCCTCTACGAGAAGGTGGGCATGGTGGTGTCGTCGACCTGGGTCAACCGAGCCATCGCACTCTGAGTCACTAGAACAGGTTCCACCCCCTCTGCCAGGGTGGCCCCATGGCCCACTTCGTCACCCGCTACGACTTCCGCGCGCCCGGCGCCGACCCGGCCAGGCGGCAGGAGATCTTCGCCCGCGCGGTCGAGCAGGCGGCGTACCTGGACGCCCACGGCGAGGACGCGATCATGCTGTCGGAGCACCACGCCTCCGACGACGGCTACCTGCCCAGCCCGATCCCGGTGGCCGCGGCGATCGCGGCGGTGACCCAGAGGGTGCCGATCACGGTGTCGGCGCTGCTGGCCAACCTCTACGACCCGGTCCGCCTGGCCGAGGACATCGCGGTGCTCGACCACCTCGCCGCCGGCCGGGTGAGCTTCACGATCGGCCTGGGCTACCGGCCCGAGGAGTACGAGCACCTCGGCCGCCCCTGGGCGACCCGGGGCGCCGACCTGGAGGCCGCGATCCTGGTGCTGCAGCGGGCCTGGACCGGGGAGCCGTTCGAGCACGAGGGCCGCACGGTGCGGGTGACCCCCACGCCGTACTCGCAGCCGCACCCGATGCTCTTCTACGGCGGCGGCTCGCTGGCGGCGGCCCGCCGCGCGGGGCGGCTGGGCCTGCACTTCGCGCCGCAGCACGGCGACCCGGCGCTGCACGCGGCGTACGAGGAGGAGTGCCGCGCCCAGGGCCGCGAGCCGGGGATCAGCCTGCGCTCCCCGAGGGGGCCGGCGCACGTCTTCTGTGCCGACGACCCGGACGCGTTCTGGGGCCGCTACGGCCACCACCTGCTGGCCGACGCGACCGGGTACGCCGCGTGGCGCGGCCACGGCCAGCGCTCCTACGTGCAGGACGACTCGCGCACCGTCGAGGAGATGCGCGCCGCCGGCGGGTACGTCGTCCTGACCGCCGACCAGCTCGTCGAGCAGTGCCGCAGCAAGGAGATCCGGCTGGTCACCAGCCACCCGGCCTGCGGCGGCCTGCCCGCCGAGCCGTCCTGGGAGAGCGTGCGGCTGATCAGCGAGGTGGTGCGCCCGGCGCTGGCCGGGTGAGCATGACGGATGTCATGGCCGGGCCATGACAGGACTCCGGGGACCGATGACAGCGCGCACTGCCGGCGCAGCGCCCGGCGCGACATCGTGGAGCCATGGACACGACAACCTCCTCGCGAGCCGACCGGCCGGCCGGCGTTCGGCACCGCGAGCCCGCGATCCGCGTGCGCGACCTCCGGCGCAGCTACGGGTCGGGCAAGCAGACCTTCGAGGCGGTCCGCGGCCTCGACCTGGACATCGAGGCCGGCTCGGTGCACGCCCTGCTCGGGACCAACGGCGCCGGCAAGACCTCCACCATGGAGCTGATCGAGGGGCTCGGCCGCCCCAGCACCGGAGAGATCCGGGTCCTCGGGCTCGACCCGCTCGCCGACCGCGCCGCCCTGCGGCCCCGGCTCGGGATCCTCTTGCAGCGCAGCGGGTTCTCCGGGGACCTGACGGTCGCCGAGACGCTGCGCATGTGGCACAGCACGCTGAGCCGCCCGCGCCCCGTCGCCGACATGCTCGGCGCGCTGCGGCTGGAGGCGAAGGCCGACACCCGGGTCGTCGGCCTCTCCGGCGGTGAGCAGCGTCGGCTCGACCTGGCGTGCACGCTCATGGGCCGGCCCGAGGTCGTCCTCCTCGACGAGCCGACCACCGGCCTGGACCCCGAGAGCCGCCGCGACGTGTGGTCCCTGATCGGCGGGCTGCGCGACGAGGGGGTGACGGTGCTGCTCACGACGCACTACCTGGAGGAGGCCGAGGCGCTGGCCGACGAGCTCGCGATCATGCACGAGGGGCGCATCGTGCGTCGCGGCACCGTCGCGCAGATCGTCGAGGGACACCCCTCCGTGGTCCGGTTCCGGACCCCCCAGGCCTCGCTGCCCGACCTGCCCCGGGTCCGCCACCGCAGCGCCGAGCGCGGCGCCACGGTCCTCGAGACCGACGACCTCCAGTCGACGCTGGCCGCGCTCCTCGCCTGGGCCGAGCGGGACGGCGTACGACTCGCCGACCTGTCGGCTCGCACCGCCACCCTGGAGTCGGTCTTCCTCGACGTCGCCGACCACGAAGGAGCACCCCGATGAGCACCACCACCCCGACGAGGTACGCCGGATCGCGCCGCCGCGTGGTCGGGCTGGCGCGCGCCAACGCGCTGCTGATGACGCGCAACCGGCTCACGCTGTTCTACGGGGTCGTGCTGCCGCTGCTGCCCCTGCTGCTGCTCCTCGCGGGCGAGCGCGGCGACACCGCCGTCGGCGGAAACGCGGTGACCACCACGCTGCTGATGGCCCTGCTCTTCCCGGTCTACTACAACGTCCTGTCGCTGGTCGTGTCGCGACGCGACGAGCTCGTCCTGAAGCGGCTGCGCACGGGCGAGACGCGCGACGGCGAGCTCGTCACCGCCCTGTCCCTGCCCGGTGTGGTGATCTGCCTGGTCGTCTCGCTACTCACGGTCGTCGCCGGGCTCGCCGCCGGGCTGCCGTGGCCGACCAACCTGCCGCTCTACCTGGTCGCCGTCCTGGTCTGCGCCGTGCTGTTCGTGGCGTTCGCGTTCTGGACGGCGGCCTGGACCCGCACGGCCGAGGCGGCCCAGATGACCAGCCTGCCGGTGATCACGCTGGCCCTGCTCGGCACCATCACCCCGGCGCTGCCGCAGCGCTACGCCGAGATCGTGGAGCGCACCCCCGCCGGTGCGCTCGAGCAGCTGGTGCGGCTGTCCTGGTTCGGTGAGGACGACGCTCGGACGGTCGGCTCCCTCGACACCTGGGTCGCCGCCGGGGAGCCGGTCCTCGTCCTGCTGGCGTGGACCGCCGGGGCGGTCTGGCTGGCCGGCCGTTCCCTGCGGTGGGAGCCCCGGACCTGATCCGTAGGCTGACCCACCACGGTGACGAGGGGAGCGAGATGACGGGCGCGCGGCACGACCGCGGTCGGGGTTGGCCCTGGCGCAGCTGGTCGGCCCTCGACGAGGTCGAACGGGTCGACGTCTACACCCGCCAGTCGCTGTACCTGCTGCTGTGGTGCTCCCTCGGGTTCGTGCTGCTCGGGGGCGCCAACGAGGCGGACGCCGCGCCCGCCCGGCTCTCGCTGGTGCTGGCCGGCGCCGCCGTGCTCGGCGTACTCGGCACCCGGGCGCTCACCGCGGTCGCCGACCTCTACCCCGCCACCGGACCGCTCCCCTGGCGTCAGCTCGGATCGCTGCTCGCCGCCTGCGTCCTCGCCGTCGCCGGTCTGCTGGCACTGCCGCAGGACCTGCGGCTGGCCGCCGGGGCCGGCATCTGGGTCGTGCTGGCCTGGTCGCTCGGAGGACTGCGCGACCGCGTCGCGATCGCGTCGCTGCTGGTGGTCCTGACCCTGCTGCCCCTGGCGCTGACCGGCGAGTGGTGGGCGGCCGCCTACGGGCTCATCACCGGCTCGTTCTTCGTCTTCACCTGCCGGGTCTCCCTGTGGCTGCTGGGAGTCGTGACCGAGCTCGACGCGGCGCGCACCGCCCAGAGCGCGCTCGCGGTGGCCGAGGAGCGGCTGCGGTTCTCGCGCGACGTGCACGACGTGCTGGGGCGCCGGCTCTCCACGATCGCGGTGCAGGCCGAGCTCGCCGCGACGCTCGCCGGACGCGGCGACGAGGGCGCGGCCGAGCGGATGCTCGAGGTGCGCGGCATCGCCCACGAGGCGCTGCGGGAGGCCCGGGAGCTCGCCCGCGGCTACCGCGCGACCGACCTCGCCCAGGAGCTCGAGGGGGCGCGGGCGCTGCTGCAGTCGGCCGGCATCCGCACCGAGGTCGACGTCCAGGGCCTGGACCGGGCCTGGCACGAGCCCGCCGGCTGGGTGGTGCGCGAGGCGGTCACCAACGTGCTGCGCCACTCCGCGGCCACGGCCGTGTCGATCACCTACGCCGATCGCGTGCTCGAGGTGCGCAACGACGGGGCGAGGACCACCGACTCCGGCGACGGCAGCGGCCTGGCCGGCCTGCGGGCGCGGCTCGCGCCGCTCGGCGCCTCGCTCGAGGTCGTGCGCGACGCGCCGGCGTTCGCCGTACGACTGCGGATGCCGGACCACGAGCTCGCCGGAGCACCCGCGTGATCCGGCTCCTCGTCGCCGACGACGAGCACCTGATCCGCGCCGCCCTCGCCCAGCTCCTCGACCTCGAGGAGGACCTGCAGGTGGTCGCGCAGGCCGCCACCGGAGCCGAGGCCCTCGCGGCGGCGGTACGGGCCGCGGTGGACGTGGCGGTCCTCGACCTGCAGATGCCCGAGCCCGACGGCATCGCGGTCGCCGAGCGGCTCGGCGCCGAGCTGCCCGGCTGTCGTGTGGTGATCGTGACCAGCCACGGCCGCCCCGGCCACCTGAAGCGGGCGCTCACGGCGGGGGTGCGCGGCTTCCTGCCCAAGACGACCTCGGCGGCGACGCTCGCCGACGTCGTGCGCCAGGTGCACGCCGGTGGCCGGTACGTGGACCCCGAGCTGGCGGCCGAGGCGATCACCGCCGGCGACAGCCCGCTGACGCCGCGGGAGGCCGACGTACTCGAGCTGGCCGCCGACGGCGCGAGCATCGAGGAGATCGCCCAGCGTGCCTCGCTCTCCCCCGGCACGGTGCGCAACTACCTCTCCAACGCCGTCGCCAAGCTCGGCGCCGCCCACCGACACGAGGCCTGCGCCAAGGCGCGCCGGCTGGGCTGGATCTGAGGCCTACCGCCCCGAGCCGACCTCGACCGTGGACACCACCGAGGTCAGCGAGGGGCGACGCGGCGTCGAGGAGAAGCCGAAGCGCGGGGACGGGTCGATCGGCGCCAGCCCACCGAGGTCGCGACCGCCGTACGAGCCGGTGAGCGAGACGACGGCGTGGTGGTCGGTGGCGCCGTACCACTCGCGGCCGTCGCGGGCCCGTCCGCGCGTGCGTACGCCGGGCAGGACCAGGCGCGCCACCGGGTCGGTGAGCACCGTGAACCAGGTCGCCTCCGCGACGACGCGGGGCACGCAGCGCAGGACCCGGCCCAGCCAGGTGCGGCGGCCAACGGCCCACTCGAGCGACAGCGAGGGGGAGCGCAGCCGCCAGTGATCGCCGCGGACGCCGACCTCCACCGGCTCGACCCGGACCTCGTCGAACACGTAGGTCGCCGCGATCAGCCGGGCCACGTCCTCTCGCGGAGCGACGAGCACCCGGTGCCCGTCGGGACGCTCGAGCATCGCGTCCGCGAACGCGCCGTACGGCGAGCTCCGCCAGCGGCCGACCACGACGCGGACCCCGCTGGTGCTGCCGAGGCCGGTGATCTGCCCGCGGAACCGGGCGCGGGTCACCGGATCGGCGCCCCGGAGACGGTGCGCGCGATGACCAGCCGCTGGATCTCCGAGGTGCCCTCGAAGACGGTGTAGATCTTGGCGTCGCGGGCCATGCGCTCGACGGGGTACTCCCGGGTGAAGCCGTTGCCGCCGAGGATCTGCATCGCCCGCTCGGTGACGCGGACCGCGGTCTCGCCGGCGAACAGCTTGGACATCGAGCCCTCCGCCTTCTCGAAGCGCCTGCCCTGCCGCGCCATCCACGCCGCGCGCCACACGAGCAGCCGCGAGGCCTCGATCGAGGTGGCCATGTCGGCGAGCATGAACGCGATCGCCTGGTTCTCGATGATCGGCTTGCCGAACTGCTCGCGGGTCCGCGCGTAGTCCAGCGCCACCTCGTACGCCGCCCGCGCGATGCCGATCGCCTGCGCGCCGACCGCGGGGCGGGTGCGCTCGAAGGTCGCCATGGACGCGTTGCCCGAGGAGCCGACCCCCTGGCGTGCCTTGGCGAGGCGGGCGTCCAGCTTCTCCTTACCGCCGAGCAGGCAGCGCCCGGGCACGCGCACGTCGTCGAGGACGACCTCGGCGGTGTGGGAGGCGCGGATGCCGTGCTTGGCGAACTTCTGGCCCTGGCTGAGGCCCTTCGTGCCAGGAGGTACGACGAAGCTCGCCTGCCCGCGGGTGCGCAGCTCGGGGTCGACCACCGCGGTGACGACGTGGACGTCGGCCAGGCCGCCGTTGGTCGCCCAGGTCTTGGTGCCGGTGATGACCCACTCGTCGGTGGCCTCGTCGTAGCGGGCACGGGTGCGCATTGCCCCGACGTCGCTGCCGGCGTCCGGCTCGGAGGAGCAGAAGGCGCCGAGCTTGAGGTCGCCCGGCTCGCCGAACATCTGCGGCACCCACTCGCCGACCTGCTCGTCGGTGCCGTTGGCGCGCACGCCGGCCGCGGCGAGCGCCGTACCGCAGATGGCCAGGCCGATCCCGGCGTCTCCCCAGAACAGCTCCTCCATCACCACCGGGATGCCCAGGCCGGTCTCGTCGAAGGACTGGGTCGCGAAGAAGTCCAGCGAGTAGATCCCGGCCTTGGCGGCCTCCTCGACCACCGGCCACGGGAACTCCTCGCGCTCGTCCCACTCGTGGGCGGCGGGGCGGATGACGTCGGCGGCGAAGGTGTGCAGCCAGTCACGCAGCTCGACGTGGTCGGGGCCGAGCTCGAAGGAGGGCGTGGTCACCGCCCGAGAGTAGCCAGACCCGCCGCTGACCCGTCAGAAACTTTCTGACGGGTCAGCGGTGTGGGGTGCGCCTGGCGGCTCAGGTGACGGCGTCGTCCTCGTCCTCGGGCCCGTCGTCGGGCTCGGTGCCGTCGGCGAGGATCCCGTAGAGCTTACGGCGGGTCTCGACGAGGACCCCGACCGCGGCGCGGCGCTGGCCCTCGGAGCCGGCGCTGACGATCTGCCAGACCGCGCCCATGACCTGGCCGATCTCGGACTTGATGTCCGCCGAGCCCTCGACGGCACCGTCGGTGGGCTCGTCGCGCCGGAACGGCGCCCAGACCGCCGTCAGCTCGGCCGCGTGCTCGGCGACGTACCTCGCGCCCTCGGCGGTGAGCCTCAGGCTGCGGCGGCCGCGCTCGTCGTCGGTCTCGACGAGGCCCTCGTCCTCGAGCTGCTGGATGGTCGGGTAGACCGACCCCGGGCTCGGGCGCCAGGCGTCGTCGCTCTTCTCGGCGATGGCCTGGATGACCTGGTAGCCGTTGACCGGCTGCTCGGCCTCGCCGGCCTCGCGGAGCACGTCGAGGATGGCCGAGCGCACGTCGCCCCGGCGTACGCGGGGGCCGCGGCGCCGGTCGTCGGGCTCACCGAGGCCGAACAGCCCCGCCAGCCAGGGCGGCCCCTGGAGCCCGGAGCGTCCGCCCCAGCCGCCGCCGGCCCAGCCGCCCCGGTGTCCCTCCGGCCCGCCGTGGCCACGGCCGCGGTGCTGCTCCCAGGGGCCCTGCGGCCCCTCGGCCCACTCGCTGAAGCGGTCGTTGCTGCGTCGTTCTTGTCGATTGCGTCGTGGGTGTCCCATGAGTCGCGTCCTTCCGTGAGGGGAATCGCGGTACGCCGGAGAGTCCGACTGACTATCGACGACTGTTCGCGATATATCGCAAGCGTACGCGCGGGAGCATGCCGGCACAAGAACCGGTGGGGTAGTCCCTGACGAACGTGTCGGTGCAAACGCCGTTTCGACAACACAAACGTCCGGGACTACCCCGGAGGCGACAGCTCAGTGCGCCAACCAGGCGGCGTACGCGTCGAAGGTGTAGGGGCGGCCGAGGAAGTCGGCGACGAGGTCGGCGGCGTCCTTGCTGCCGCCGGGGGCGAGCACTCGGTCGCGGTAGCGGGCGGCGGTCTCGGGGGCGAAGAGGTCACCGGAGTCGAAGGCGCTGAACATGTCCTTGGCGATGACCAGCGACCACATGTACGTGTAGTACGCCGAGCTGTAGCCGCCGAGGTGGCCGAAGCTGGCGAACATGTGGGTGTCCTCGATGTAGGGGAACGGCGAGTACCTCGCCTGCAGCTCACGGGTCTTGGCGGTGAGGTCGTCGGGCCGCTCCTGGTGGAACCAGTAGGACATGGCCGCGTAGAACATCTGCTGACGAGCCAGGTAGGCCTTGCCGAAGTCGTCTCCCCTGCGCATCCGCTCCACCAGGTCGGCGGGGATCGGCTCGCCGGCCTCGTCGGTCGCAAAGGTTCGCAGCACGTCGGCGTCCCAGGCCCACTCCTCGAGCATCTGGCTGGGCGCCTCCACGAAGTCCCACTCGGTGCTGACGCCGGCGAAGCGCGTCCACTGCCCGCGGCCGGCGAGCACGTGGTGCACGAGGTGGCCGAACTCGTGGAAGAGCGTGACCACGTGGTCGTGCTCCATGAGCCCCCGCGAGAAGTTGCAGACCAGCACGCCCTCGGACAGCTGGCGTCCGGCGATGCCCTCGGTGAGGGTGAACTGCGCGGCGTGCTTGTACTTGCCCTCGCGCGGGTGCAGGTCGAGGTAGATCCGGCCGAAGGACTCCGACCCGTCGGCGTCGTAGACGTCGTAGGCCGTCACGTCGTCGGCCCACAGCGTCGCGTCCGTGGCCTCCTCGTAGCGAAGCCCGAAGAGCCGCCCGGTGACGTCGAGCAGGCCTTGGCGCACCTTGGGAAACGCGAAGTAGGTCCGCACCTGCTGGGCGTCGACCTGGAGCTGCTCCTTGCGGACGAGCTCCTCGTAGTAGCTGGCGTCGGCGCCCGTGATGGCGTCGGCGTCGGGGTGGTCCTGGCGGAAGCGCTCCAGCAGGACGGCCAGGTCGCGCTGCATGGGCTCCTCGGCGGCGGCGGTGATCTTGTCGATGAACGCCGGGATCGCCGGCCCGGTCCCGATCATCTTCACGTCCGCGTCGTACGACGCCCAGTCGTCGTAGCCGACCAGGGTGGCCAGCTCGTGGCGCAGCGCGAACATCTCCTGGAGCAGCGCGTCACTCGCCGGCCACCCGCGGTTGAGGAAGGCCATCGTCAGGTCGCGGCGTACGTCGGCGTCGTGCGCGAACATCCGCACCGGCACCACGTCGGGGTAGTCGGTCGTGACCGTCACCAGCCCGTCGTCCCCGGCCGGGTGCGCCTCGCGCCAGTCGGCGGGCAGGCCGTCGAGCCGCTCGGGGGCGACCTGGATGGTGCGGACGTCGTCGCGCACGACCTTGCCGAACTCCTGGTCCAGCTCGGTGATCCGCTCGTTGATCGCGGTGATCCGCGCCCGGGTCTCCTCATCCCGGTCGACGCCGGAGCGGCGGAAGTCCTCGAGCACCTTGTCCAGCAGCCGGGCCGCCTGGGGGTCGAGCCCGGCAGGGTCGAGCGCGGCGAACACGTCGTAGAGCCCGCGGTCCAGGCTCAGCTCGGTGGCCAGCCTCTGCACGTCCTGCTCCGCGGTCTCCGACTCGTCGCGCACCTCCTCGAGCGGGTGCACGTTGGACAGCAGCGAGCCCATGGCCGCCACGTTGCTCAGCTGCAGGCTCACCTCGTCCCACTGCCGCAGCGCGTCGAGGGTGTCGGTGGGCGGGGCGTCGCGCAGGCGCTGCGCGAGCTCGCGCGCCGTGCTCAATCCCGCCTCGGCGCGGGTCTGGACCCAGGCGAGGGCGGAGTCGGCGTCGGGCAGGTCCAGGGGGCTCAGGCTCACCGGGCCAGCCTGCCATGTGCCCGGCCGACGCAGCCGCCTCAGGTCAGCCAGCCAGCTGGTCGCGGCGGCGGGTGAGGTAGGCGCGCTCGGCGGGGTTGGCGGTGGCCGCGATGGCCTGGTCGTACGCCGCACGCGCGTCGGCGGAGTGGCCGAGGCGGCGCAGCAGGTCGGCGCGGGTGGCGTGGAAGGCGTGGTACCTCCCCAGCGCCGGCTGCTGCTCCGGCAGCCGGTCGACCACGGCGAGGGCGACCTCGGGGCCGTCGAGCTCGGCGAGCGCCACCGCGCGGTTGAGGGCGACCAGCGGGCTGGGCGCGACGGCGTACAGCTGGTCGTAGAGCGCCGCCACCTGGGCCCAGTCGGTGGCGGCCGCGGTGGGGGCGTCGGTGTGGACGGCGTTGATGGCGGCGAGCAGCTGGTACTGACCCGGGCGCCCGCCGGCGAGGCACTCGCGGACCAGGGCGTGCCCCTCGGCGATCAGCGTCCGGTCCCAGCCGCCGCGGTCCTGCTCGGGCAGCGGCACCAGCTCCCCGCCGGCCAGCCGCACCGGCCGCCGGGCCTCGATGAGCAGCATCAGCGCGAGCAGGCCGGCCACCTCGGGCACCGTGGGCAGCAGCCGCCGCAGCAGCCGGCCCAGCCGGATCGCCTCCCCGGTGAGCTCGTCGCGGATCGGCTCCGGGCCGGAGCCGGACAGGTAGCCCTCGTTGAAGATCAGGTAGACCACGGCCATCACCCCGGCCACGCGCTCCTGCAGGTCCGCCTCCGCGGGGACGCGGTAGGGGATCCGAGCGCCCTTGATCTTGGCCTTGGCGCGGGTGATCCGCTGCGCCATCGTCGTCTCGGGCACCAGGAACGCCTGGGCGATCTCCGCGACGGTGAGCCCGCCGAGCAGCCGCAGCGTGAGCGCCACGCGGGCCTCCGGGGCCAGCGCGGGGTGGCAGCAGGTGAAGAGCAGCCGCAGCCGGTCGTCCTCCACGACGCCCGTGGGCTCGTGGGGTGTGTCGTCCATGATCATCAGGGCCGCCTGGTGCTTGGCGTCGCGTCGCTGCTCCCGGCGGATCCGGTCGATGCCCTTGCGGGCCGCGGTGGTGGTCAGCCAGGCGCCCGGGTTGGGCGGGGTGCCGTCCACCGGCCACCGCTCGAGCGCGACCACGAGGGCCTCGCCGGCGGCCTCCTCGGCGGCGTCGATGTCGCCGAGGCGGCGTACGAGCGAGGCCACCACGCGGCCGTACTCCTCGCGGAAGATCCGTTCGGTCGCGGCGTGCGCGGTGCCGTCGGGCGCCTCGCTCACGCCTCCGGCTCGTCCTGGAACGGGCGGACCTCGACCTTGCCCTCGCACGCCTGGGAGCCCTCCTTGGCCCAGGCAAGAGCGGCGTCGAGGTCGGGCGCCTCGATGACCCAGAAGCCGCCGAGGTACTCCTTGCTCTCGACGAAGGGGCCGTCGGTGACGATCGGCGCGTCGCCGGTGTTGTCGACGGTGGTGGCCTGGTCGATCGGCTGCAGGCCGCCGGCGAAGACCCACGCGCCCTCGGCGCGCAGCTTCTCGTTGAATCGCTCGACGGCGTCGAAGACGGGCTGGTAGTCGGCCATGGTGCGGGTGTCGGCGGCGTCCTCGTCGACGTTGCCGTGGACTGCGAGCAGGTACTGCGTCATCGGAATCCTCCTGTGTCGGCGGCGGCCTCCTGGTCGCCTCTCACCCTGACTACGAACCGGTGCAGACGGCTACGACAACACGGGCCGAGGATTTCTGCCAGGACCTCCTCACCAGCCGTCGGTGCCGGGCCCGCCCTTGAACGGCCCGACGACGCGGCGGGTGATCCAGCCGCCGTAGAAGCCGCCCGGCTGGGGGTCGACGACCTCGCCGTCGACGGTGCACTGCTCGACGAGCAGGGGATTGACGGCGACGGCGCCGGCGATCGCCTCGAAGCCCTCGCGCGGCTCGAGGTAGGTCCACGCGGCCGAGCGCGCGACGGCCGAGCCCGCGGCCAGGTCGAAGTAGGACGCCTGGCCCTTCCACTCACACCAGGTCGCCCCCTCGGCCTCGCGCAGCACGCCGGGCGCGAACGCCGTACGCGGCAGGTAGTACGTCGGCGGGTGGCTGGTCTCGAGGACCCGCCACGACGTGTCGCTGCGGGCGACCACCTGCCCGCCGAGGAGGATCTCGACGTGCTCGTGGCTCGGCTCCACGCGAGGCGGGCGCGGGTAGTCCCAGACGGACTCCTGGTCGGGGCCCGCGGGGTCGGGGGTGGGGCGTCTCATCGGTCCCAGTGTGGCGCACGGGTGGTCAGCCGCGGTCCTCTGCGAGCGTGTGCGCAACGATCGCGTTGGCGTGCCCGTGGCCGAGGCCGTGCTGCTCCTTCAGCGCCGCCACCAACTGCATGTGCGTCGCCTCGGCGCCGTAGCCGGGCGAGGATCGGAGCACCTGCTTCCAGTGGGCGACGGGCTGGCCGTACTTCTTCTCGATGGCGGGGAAGTACGAGGCGGGGCCCTTCACCTGGTTGTTCACGACAGCCTCTCCTCGAGGTGGACGGTCACGGTGTCGCCTTCAGACTTGCCGCAGTCGACCCGAAGCGCGAAACGCACCGGGAGCTTGTGGTTGCCGTCGCCCAGCGCCATGAAGGAGCTCTCGAACGGCGCCCCATCGACGGTGCCGCGGACCTTCACGCGGCCGCGCCCCGGGGTGTGCTCATGCCATTCCGACCGCCGGACGCGTCGGAACTCATCGGCGACGTCCCGGTCGGTGCGGCGGGGTGTGGCTCGGGGCGGTGCTGCGCGGTGCCATCTCGCGGTCCTGACCTCGATCGCGGCGCCGCCGACGGACGACGTAGGTTCTGCCCGTGCAGATCCGCGCCTTGGTGGCCGACACCCGGCCGTTGCGCAACCCGCACTTCCGGCGGCTGTGGCGGGCCAACATCGTCACGGTCATCGGCGCACAGTTGACCGTCGTGGCGGTGCCGGCCCAGATCTACGCCGACACCGGCTCGTCGGCGTACGTCGGGCTGACGGGGCTGTTCGGCCTGGTGCCGCTGGTGGTCTTCGGGCTGTGGGGCGGCGCGCTCGCCGACGTGTTCGACCGCCGGGTGCTGCTGATCATCACCACGGTCGGGCTGATCGTCACGAGCGGGCTCTTCTACCTGCAGGCGGCGGCGGGGAGCACCAACGTATGGCTGCTGCTGTGCCTGTTCTCGGTGCAGCAGGCGTTCTTCGCCATGAACCAGCCGACCCGCAACGCGGTGCTGCCACGGCTGCTGGGCCCCGACCTGCTCCCGGCGGCCAACTCGCTCAACATGACCGTCACCCAGGCCGGTGCCATCGCCGGCCCGCTGGTCGCCGGCGCCCTGATCCCGGTGCTGGGCTTCGAGTGGCTCTACCTGCTCGACACGTTCACGCTGCTCGCCACGCTCTCGGCCGTCGTGCGGCTGCCCCCGCTGCCGGTGGAGGGGGCCGGGACCGGCACGCCGGGGCTGCGCTCGATCTTCGACGGGCTGGCCTACCTGCGCGGCCACCCGGTGCTGATGATGTCGTTCGTCGTCGACATCATCGCGATGGTCTTCGGGATGCCCCGGGCGCTGTTTCCCCAGATCGCGCACGAGAGCTTCCTCGGCCCCGAGGAGGGCGGCCTGGCGTTCGCCGCGCTGTTCGCCGCCATCCCGGCCGGCGCCGTCATCGGCGGAGTCTTCTCCGGCTGGGTCTCGCGGGTCAGCCGGCAGGGCGTCGCGGTCCTCGTGTGCATCGTCGTCTGGGGCGTGGCGATGGCCGGCTTCGGCCTCGCGGTCGCGCTCGCGGACCAGTGGCGTACGCCGATGCTGGCCGCCGCCGTCGCGATGCTGGTCGTCGGCGGCGCGGCCGACATGGCCTCCGCGGCGTTCCGGGTCAGCATGCTCCAGGCCTCCGCCTCCGACGCCGTGCGCGGGCGGCTGCAGGGGATCTTCACCGTCGTCGTGGCGGGCGGGCCCCGCATCGCCGACGTCGCCCACGGCGCCAGCGCCGCGATGGTCGGCACGGCCACCGCGGCCGCGGGCGGCGGCGTGCTCGTCGTCGTGCTCACCGTCGTCGCGGCGATCGCCGTCCCGTCGTTCGTGCGCTACCGGGTCACTCGCCCAGCAGCCCTCTGACGTACGCCGCCTGGCCGACGTGCTGCAGGTCGTCGGTGACCACGCTGGCGAGGCGCACCCCGAGCGTGACCGGCGGGTCCCAGCCCTCGTCGACGACGCGCTCCAGGTCGTCGGGCTCCAGGCCGGCGACGTAGGCGGTGCTCTGCTCGTGGACGGCGCGCAGGTAGCTGGTGAGGAGGGCCGCGTCCGCGCGCACCGCACCGACCTGCTCGGTGGTGTGACCGTAGCCGATCTCGGCCGGGTCGAAGGGCAGGCCGAACCGCTCGGCGTAGCCCTGGGCGGTGTAGACCTGCTCGATCCCGGCGACGTCGGCGACGTGATCGTCCTGGACCCGGGCGAGGTGCCAGACGAGCCAGGCGATGGTGTTGGCCCCCTCGGCGAGGCGGGTGGCGAGCTGGTCCTCGGTGAGGCCGTCGACGGCGGCCTCGGCGCTCTCGACGACGCGCCCCAAGAGCTCGGTCAGCAGCTGTGCGGGAGTCATGGCTCCGACGGTAACCCGGCCCCGAAGTGGGTATCGGCTCGTCATGACGAACTTCGGCTACACCCTGATGACCGAGCAGAGCGGGCCGCGCGACCTGGTCTCGTACGCCGTGGGCGCCGAGGAGGTCGGCTTCGACTTCGAGGTCTCCAGCGACCACTTCTCGCCGTGGCTGACCGAGCAGGGGCATGCGCCGTACGCCTGGTCGGTGCTGGGCGCCGTCGCCCACGCGACGTCGCGGGTCGGGCTGATGACCTACGTGACCTCGCCGATCCAGCGCTACCACCCGGCGGTCGTCGCGCAGAAGGCCGCGACGCTCGGGCTGCTGTCGGAGGGGCGGTTCACGCTCGGCCTGGGCTCCGGCGAGAGCCTCAACGAGCACGTGGTCGGCGGCGGCTGGCCGGGGATCGCGACCCGGCAGGAGCGGCTCGTGGAGGCCGTCGAGATCATCCGCGAGCTGTTCACCGGCGAGCTGGTCGACTACCGCGGCAACCACTTCGACGTCGACTCCGCCCGCATCTGGGACCTGCCGGACACGCCGGTGGAGCTGGCGCTCGCGGTCGCGGGCGAGCGCGCGATCTCGACCTTCGCGCCGCTGTCGGACCACCTGATCGCCGTGGAGCCCGACTCCTCGCTGGTGTCGACGTGGAACGACGTGGAGGGGGCGCCGCGGATCGGCGGGGACGGCGGCGCGCGGGCGATCGGCCAGATCCCGATCTGCTGGGCGCCGGACGCCGAGGAGGCGAAGGCGCTCGCGCACGAGCAGTTCCGCTGGTTCGGGGGCGGGTGGAAGGTCAACGCCGACCTGCCCACGCCGATGGGCTTCGCCGGCGCCACCCAGTTCGTGACCCCCGACGACGTGGCCGGGTCCATCCCGTGCGGCCCCGACCTGGACGCCATCGTCGAGGCGGTCTCGGCCTACTGGGAGGCCGGCTTCACCGACATCGCCCTCGTCCAGGTCGGCGACCGGCACCAGCGCGCCTTCCTCTCCGACGTCGCCGGCCCCCTGCTCGAGAAGCTGCGCGCCGCGGCGCCGTGAGCCGGTCGCGGCGCCGCGGTCCGACGGTCACACCGCCACGCTCGCGCTCGTCAGGTACGTAGACCCACTCACCCGAGAGAGGACCACGTCATGCTGAGCCAGAGCTCCTACCCCGCGGCGTACGTCGCCGCCTCCCGCGACGCCGTCAGCCGCCAGCTCGACGCCTACGCCGCGCTGCCCCTGTCCGCCGCCGACCGCGCCGGCTTCGAGCCCGACTACCTGCGCCAGCTGGTGCTCGCCCTCGACACCTACGCGCTGCACCGCAGCCGCGGGCAGGAGGGCAAGGACGGCAACCCGCTCAACGAGGTGCGCCTGCTGTGCACCTCGATCCGCGAGCACGACGGCGTGCTCACCGGCGAGAAGTCGATCAAGTACGCCCCCGACCGCTCCGTCCTCGGCCTGGCCGAGGGCGAGCAGATCACCCTGGACGCTGCCGGCTTCCGCCGCCTCGCCGACGGGTTCTTCGACGAGCTCGTGGTCCGCTTCCCGGGGTAGTCCCTGACGAATGTGTCACTGAGAGGCCTCTGGAACGACACACTCGTTAGGGACTACCCGACCGGGGTCCCTCAGTCGCGCAGCTTGGCCAGCCGGGCGAGGAGGGCGTCGCGGCGGTGCGCGTTGCCGTGCAGGTCGACGTAGCGCTCGGCGTACGTCGCCAGGAGGGCGTCGTCGAGGCGGCGCACGGCGCCGGGCGGGTAGCGGTAGTCCATGCGGGCGTTGAGGTCGTCGGGGCTGGCGCGGAGCACGTCGTTGAGCTCGTCGATGCTGGTGATGCCGAGCTCGAGCAGCAGCCCGGAGATCCACGCGTAGTGGTCGGTGCGCGACCAGCCGGCGTCGTCGTACTGCCCGGCGAGGTACGCCGCCAGCTCGCGCTGGTCGATCCGCGGGTCGTCGACCACCTCGTCGGGGCTCGGCGCCGCCGGGACCGCGCCGGTCGAGCGCAGCCGCTCGCGGATCGTGGAGAACTCCTGGTCGGCCAGCTCCAGCAGGCCGGCGGCGAGCGTGAAGCGGCGGTCCAGGTCGCGCGCGTGCTCGTCGGGGACGTCGCCCTTGTAGCGGATGTCGTGCTCGAACTCCGCCCACGCGTGCTGCAGCACCGTGCGGACCTGGACCTGCGCCACCCGCCCGCGCAGCGCGGCGTAGGCGCGCTCGCGCTCCCGCGCCGCGTCGAGCTCGATGAGCAGGTGCCGGCTGGCGTAGCCGAAGCGGCCCTGGCTGGCGGTCTCCTGGCCCAGGTCGCGGTCCTCCTTGACCACCACCTGGTCGCCGAGCAGCTCCGCGACGGCCGAGACGTCGCTGTGCACGTAGGTGATGACGCGCACGCCGATCTGGTCGGTGATCTCGCGCAGCGGGTCGGTGAAGACCGGCCGGCCGTCGACCATGCGCGCCGCCTTGACCGCGAAGGACTGCACGCTCTTGGTCCGCCCGGTGACCGAGAGGTAGTTGATGCCGGCCTCGTCCAGGATCGAGGTCACCAGCGCCACGAACTGCGCGGCGGCCTCCATCAGGGCCGGCTGCTGGGCGGCGTACTCCTGGGTCGCGGCCCGTGCGTCGGGCAGCGACGGGGTGACGATGTAGCCGGTCTCGAGGTCGCCGTACGTCGTGGTGCGCTCGGGCCAGCGCTCGCGGAAGTAGGCGACGTAGGCGCACACCACGGCGTCGACCTGGTCCTCGACGACGCGCAGCTCGCTCTTGCGGGTCGCCGTCTCGACCGCCAGGCGCAGCGCCGCCCAGTCGTCGCCGGTGCGGACCAGGCCCTGCACGTGCCCCATCAGGGTGAGCAGCTCGCCGCGCAGCAGGTCGAGGTCGCGGCCCCGCTTGTCCTTGTACTTCAGCGTCTTCGACAGCCCGAACAGCACCACGGTGGCCGGATGCGGGTAGACCTCGATCGCGCGCCGGGCGCGACCCGAGCGCGGGTTGAGGTCCAGACCGAGGCGCTGGCACACCCGGGCGCCGCGGGTCTCTCCGCCCGCGAACTCCGGCTTGCCGGTGTTGGCTGGGTGCGTGCCCGCCTCGAACCGCCGGAAGTCCTTGCTCAGGGCCTTCTCCGCGGGGCGCGACCCGGTCGGGTTGGTGACGATGAGCGGGGCGTCGATCGCGACCAGGCACTCCTCGGCGACGTACGGCGCCACGGTCTCGGCGATCTCCTCGTCGGTGCGCACCGCCCGGACCAGCACCAGGCGCGCCTCGTCGTCGAGGACCGCCACGCCGGTCGGCTGGCGCTCCCCCCACGCGAGGTCGATCCCGACGAAGTGCACGGGGACACCCTGCCCTACGGGCGGTCTCAGTGGACGGCGTACTCCCGCGCGATCGCGGCGCCGAGGCGCGCATTGCTGCGCACCAGCGCGATGTTGGCGGTGAGGCTGGCCCCGTCGGTGAGCTCGACGATGCGACCCAGGAGGTACGGCGTGGCGTCCTTGCCGCCGATGCCCAAGCGGTCCAGGTCGGCCAGCGCGTGGTCGATCACGGCGCCGATCTCGGCGGCCGGGATCTCGTCCTCGGCGGGGATCGGGTTGGCGACGACCAGCCCGCCGGCCAGGCCGAGGTCCCACTTCGCGCGCATCATCGCGGCCACGTCGGCGGGCGAGTCGAGGCGCATCGGCGCCCGGTGGCCGCTCTCGCGCGAGTAGAACGAGGGGAACTCCTCGGTCCCGTAGCCCACCACCGGCACCCCCAGCGTCTCCAAGGTCTCCAGCGTGAGGCCGATGTCGAGGATGCTCTTCACGCCCGCGCACACCACCGCCACGTCCGTGTGGCCCAGCTCGGTGAGGTCGGCCGAGACGTCGAAGGACGTCTCCGCACCACGGTGCACGCCGCCCAGCCCGCCGGTCACGAAGGTACGGATCCCGGCCAGGGCCGCCAGCCGCATGGTCGAGGCCACGGTGGTGGCGCCGTGCCCGCCCCGCGACACGACGTACGGCAGGTCGCGCACGCTGGCCTTCATCACGTCGGGATGGCTCGCGAGCAGCTCGAGGTCGTCGGGCGACAATCCGATCCGCGGGCGACCGTCGAGCACGGCGATCGTCGCGGGCGTGGCGCCGAGGTCGCGCACGATGCCCTCCACCTCGACGGCCATCGCGACGTTCTGGGGGTACGGCATGCCGTGGCTGATGATCGTGCTCTCCAGCGCGACGACCGGACGGCCCTCCGTGAGCGCGGCCGCCACCTCGTCGGTGACGCTCAGCGAGGGGTGGCTCACAGTCGGCTCCGCACCAGCTCGTCGGTGAGGTCCCGGCGCACGGTGTCGGGGGAGGCCACGGTCAGCGCCGCGGCCGCATGGCCGTAGGCCGCCGCCTCGCTCGGAGAGGCTCCGCCCAGCACCGCATGGCAGAACGCCGCCAGCATGGCGTCCCCGGCGCCGGTCACGTCCACCACCTCCCCGGGCACGGTCGCGAGCTGGGTCTCGCCGTCCGGGCCGCTCAGCACCGACCCACAGGGTCCGCGACGGACCCACACCAGCTCGACGTCCCGGGCGCGCAGCGCGGCCGGGCTGCCGCCCAGGACCGCGAGCTCGCCGGTGTTGGGGGTGGCGCACCACAGCGGCCGCTCCCCGACCAGGGGAGCGAGGGCGGCCGCCTTCGCCACGCTGACCGGGTCGAGCAGCACCCGGACCCCGGCCTCGGTCGCGTGCGTCCAGGCCGCGGCCAGCGTGTCGTTTCGCAGGTTGCCGTCGAGCACGACCAGGTCGGCGCTCGCGATCAGGTGGGCGTCGAGGTGCTCGGGCCCGAGCGTCGCGGTGGCCGCCATGTCGGCGACGCCCACGCTCAGCTCGCCGCTGGGCTCGAGCACGGCGAGGTAGGTGCCGGTCGCACCGGCCACCCGGCGTACGCCGGACACCTCGACCCCGGCGCCGGCCGTCGTGGCCACCAGGTCGTCGCCGAACACGTCGTCCCCCACGGCCGCGACCAGCGCGGTCGGGGTGCCGAGCCGGGCGAGGTTCTCGGCGATGTTGCGGCCCACCCCGCCGGGGCTCGTCGAGAGCGTCCCCGGGTTGCTCGTGCCGCGTACCACCGCGGACGTCGTCCGCGCCTTCAGGTCGAGATTGGCTCCCCCGATGACCACCACCGTCACGAGCGTGACGCTACCGGCGATGAGATGCGGTGTCCGCGGCGGTCTCTACCGTGGAAGGACGGCGGCGAGACAGCACACACGAGAGGCGAGGCCGTGGTCGAGATGATCCGCGCGACCGGACTGGTCAAGCGCTACCAGAAGGTGGAGGCCCTCGGCGGCCTGGACCTGTCGGTCGAGGAGGGTCGGGTCCTGGCGCTGCTGGGTCCCAACGGGGCGGGCAAGACGACCGCCGTCCGGATCCTGGCCACGCTGCTCGAGCCCGACGGCGGCTCCGCCCAGGTGGCGGGGGTCGACGTGGCCGCCGACCCCGACGGGGTGCGCTCGCGCATCGGCCTCTCCGGGCAGTACGCCGCCGTCGACGAGTACCTCACCGGCTACGAGAACCTCGAGATGGTCGGGCGCCTCTACGGCCTGGGCAAGCAGCGCTCCCGGCGGCGGGCGCGCGAGCTGCTCGAGCGCTTCGACCTCGCCGAGGCCGGCGACCGGCCCGCCAAGACCTACTCCGGCGGGATGCGCCGGCGCCTCGACCTCGCCGGGGCGCTCGTCGCCGAGCCGCCGGTGCTGATCCTCGACGAGCCGACGACGGGGCTCGACGTGCGCAGTCGGCTGCAGATGTGGGAGGTGATCCGCGAGCTGGTCGCCTCGGGCGCGACGCTGCTGCTGACGACGCAGTACCTCGAGGAGGCCGACCGGCTGGCCGACGCCATCGTGGTGATCGACCACGGTCGCACGATCGCCCGCGGCACCGCCGACGAGCTGAAGTCGCAGACCGGGGGCGAGCGCATCGAGGTGGTCCTCGCCGACGTCGCCGACCGCGCCGCGGCGGGCGCCGTACTCGGGAGGGTGGCGATCGGGGAGATCCAGGTCGACGACAACGGCCGCGACCTCGTCGCCGCCGTCGACGGGGGCGCCGGCGCGCTCGCGCAGGTGCTGAGCGGCTTCGCCGCCGACGGCGTGGAGGTGCTCGACGTCGGGCTGCGCCGCCCCACCCTCGACGACGTGTTCCTCAGCCTGACCGGCCGCGCCGCGGAGTCCGACCCGGCGACCGACGCGGCCACCGAGACCACCCAGGAGGTGTCGCCATGAGCGTCGGAGCCGCGCGCGCCGTCACCGACGGCTGGATCGTCGCCAAGCGCAACCTGATCAAGATCAAGCGGGTGCCCGAGGTGCTCGTGTTCGTGCTGATCTCGCCGATCATGTTCGTGCTGCTGTTCGCCTACGTGTTCGGCGGTGCGATCGACCCCGCCGGGGCCGTGGGCTACAAGGAGTTCCTCATCGGCGGGATCTTCGCGCAGACGGTCGTCTTCGGTGCGACGTTCACCGGCGCCGGACTGGCCGAGGACATGCAGAAGGGCATCATCGACCGGTTCCGCTCCCTGCCGATGTCCAACGCCGCGGTGCTCGTGGGCCGCACGACCTCCGACGTGGTCTACAACGTGCTGTCGCTGATCATCATGGCGCTCACCGGCCTGCTCGTGGGCTGGCGGATCCGCGAGGGCGTCCTCGACGCCGCCGCCGGCTTCCTGCTGCTGCTGCTCTTCGCCTACGCGATCAGCTGGGTGATGGCGTGGGTCGGGCTGCTGGTGCCGAGCGTGGAGGTCATCAACAACGCGTCGTTCATCGTGATCATGCCGCTGACCTTCGTCTCCAACGCGTTCGTGCCGCTGGAGTCGTTCTCCGGGGTGCTGCGCCACATCGTCGAGTGGAACCCCGTCTCCACCCTCACCCAGGCCGTACGCGAGCTGTTCGGCAACACCGACCCGGCGATCCCGGTCTCCGACGCCTGGTCGATGCAGCACCCCTTCGTCTACACACTGCTGTGGGTGGTGCTGATCCTGCTCGTCTTCGTGCCCCTGTCGGTGCGCCAGTACCGGCTCGCGAGCACCCGCTGAGGCGGTCGGCCGCCGCTAGCGCGGCCGGCCCAGGGCCCGCAGCGTCCGCCGTACGAGGGGCTCGTCGAGAGCACGCAGACCGAAGCGCAGCGTCCCCTTCCCCGACGCGTACGGCGCCAGGTCCAGCACCAGCCCCGGGTCGTCCGCCGGCGCCTCCGGCTCCGGGTAGATCGCCAGGTGCGTTCTCCACCCGGCCAGGTGGAGCAGCGACCGGCCCTCGCGGGTGAAGGTCGCCATGTTGTAGGCGATCGTCTCCTCGACGCCCGCGATCTCCTCGTGCACCCACCCCCGCACCGCCCGCACCGCCGCCGCCGGCCCCGGCTCGAGATCCGCGAGGTAGGCGTCCACGTCGGCGTACTTCTGCACCATCCGGGCAGGATATCCATCCGCCGCCGGGGATAGTCCCTGACGTTTGTGTCGCAATCTCCGTGCTTTGACAGCACAAACGTCCGGGGCTACCCCACCCGCCCGGTACGCCGTCAGCGCACCGGCAGCGACGCGTCCCGGTCGTCGAACAGCCGGACGGGGAGGGACTCGACGCCGTAGACGGCCGAGAGCTTGCGGAAGTCGAGGTCGGCGGGGTCGGCGGTGATGCGCAGGTCGGGGAAGCGGCGGGCGAGCCCGCGCAGGGCGATGCGCAGCTCCATCCGGGCGAGCTCGGCGCCGACGCAGCGGTGGATGCCGTGGCCGAAGGCGAGGTGGCGGGTGGGGACGCGCAGGGGGTCGAACCGGTCGGGCTCGGGGGTCAACGACGGGTCGCGGTTGGCCCCGAGCAGGGAGATGCCGAGGACGTCGCCGGCCCGGACGTGGTGGCCGGCGATCTCCATGTCGTCGCGGGCGAAGCGCACGAACGCGAGCTGGACCACGGTCAGGTGCCGCAGCAGCTCCTCGACGATGCGGTCGACAGCCGCGTCGTCGCCCTCCCGCATGAGGGTCATGGCCTCAGGGTGCTGGGCGAGCAGGTAGGTGCCGAGGGCGAGCATGCTGGCGGAGGTCTCGTAGCCGCCGAGGAAGACCCCGTCGGCGAGCCCGCCCAGCGTGACGTCGTCGAGCTCGTCACCGTGATCGCGCAGGAGGGCGCCGATCAGCCCCTCGCCGGGGTCCTTGCGCTGCTTGGCGACCGAGCTGATCAGGAACTCGCGGGTGTGGGCGGCGGCCCCGAAGACCCCCGCCCCGCCCTGCGACAGGTCGAACCGGGCGGCGCCGAGGCTGTGGAACCGGGCCCGGTCGTCGACGGGCAGGTCCAGCAGCTCGCAGATGACCTCGAAGGGGATCGGGAACGCGAACTGGTCGACCAGGTCGACCTCGGGTCCCAGCTCGGCCATCGCCTCGAGCCGCGCGTCGACGATCCGCTCGATCACCGGCTCCAGCCGGGCCAGCCGGCGCTTGGTGAACTCGGGGGTGAGGTAGCGGCGCAGCGCGGTGTGCGCCGGCGGGTCGGTCATGCCGAGCCCGCCGATCTGCTCGGAGTCGCCGCGCCCCTCCTGCGAGACGAACTGCCCCAGGTCGTTGGACGTGGCGGCGCCGTTGGCGAGCAGCGCCCGCGCCTCGTCGTACCCGCTGACCAGCCAGATGCCCTTGCCGAACATCTCCGCGATCCGCTTGACCGGCGTCTCCGCACGGACCGCGGCCATCTCCGGCAGCGGGTCGAGGCCGTCGCGCTTGAGCGGCATGGTGATCGAGTCGGGCAGGAACCGCAGCTTGCGCAGGTCGATGCCGTTGCGCGTCGAACGGGTCAGGAGGCGCGTCGCCACCCGGCGCTTGACGGTGCTGAGGAGACCCATGGCCCAAGTTCACCAGAAAGGAGGAGTTTTCGTGCATCAGGCATGACCCTGACCACACCCCGTGTCACTCCCGGTGCCGTCGCAGGACCTCCGGACTCACCGACGCGAGGAGCAGCAGACCCCCGACCTCGAGCACCAGAACCATGCCGTCCACCGTGCTCGGGCAGGGGACCGTGTCGTCCCGCTCAGCCGGAGCCCCGAGGAGCCGGGTCAGGAGCCTGATGCCCGCCGGCGGGCAACCATGGGCCAGCAGCTCACAGGTGCATTCGGCGTCCCAGTCATCACGCCTCATCAGGCGCAACAGCAGCAGGACGACCAGGTCGTCCGTGGCCGATGCCAAGGTCGCCGCTGGCACCCCCCGGAGCCGGTCGAGCGTCCGTCCCGCGAGGCGGCGGAGCGATGCCGCGTCGCACCCGGCAGCCACCGACTCACAGAGGGCGTCGACGAGGACGCCGGGGAGTAGATCGAGCGCCGGGTGGGCCGCCGCGGCTGGGCGAGTGGCCGACGGTGCCCGTGATCTCGACACTCGGCTTCTCGGCGGCCCCTGCGGCGGCCGCCGGCGCTCACGTGACTGACGACGTCGTCTGCTGTTGGCACCCATGGGCCCAGGGTGCGCGAGGAGGCCGACCTCGTGCCGGCTCTCTCCACAGGCCTCAGGTCGGCGGCGGCCCGTGGCCGTCGATGAGCGCCGCGAGCCGGCGCGGAGCCTGCAGGCGGTAGCTGTCGGTGAGCAGCTCGGCGACCTCCTGCCAGTCGGTGTCGTCGTCGAGGAGCAGGCCCGCCGCGGTCGGCCACCACTCCGGCCGGAAGTACGGCGGGCCGAGGTGGCCCAGCGCCGCGGCCTCGGCGGCCTCGGCCCGGAACACCAGCACCAGCGCCGGCCCCCGCGTCCCCGCCGCGCGGGCGTAGCCCTCCGGCCGGCCGTCTCGCACCTGGCAGACGTGGGCGAAGGTCCTCTGGCGCACCCGCCACCTCACCCCGACCCAGGCGTCCTCCTCGCGGGTCTCCGGCAGCGCGAGGCAGATCGCGGCAAGGCGTCGCACCACGTCTGCGAGCAGCTCGTCGTCCTGGTCCATACCGGCGACGCTAGCCACCGCCACGGACGGTCCCCGGGGTCACTCGGCGTCGAGCCGGGTGACCTCCTCGGGGGTGAGGTGGAGGTCCGCCGCCGCGGCGGAGTCGGTGATCGACTGGGGGCGCTTCGCACCGGGGATCGGGATGACGACCGGCGACTGGGCGAGCTCCCAGGCCAGGGCGACCTGCTGGGCGCTGACGCCGTGCGCGTCCGCGACCTCCTGGAAGGCCGGGTGCTTCTCGGCGAGCTCCTTGGCGTCGCTCAGGCCCCCCAGCGGGCTCCACGGCAGGAAGGCCAGCCCGAGCTGGTGACACACCTCGATCTCGGGACGGCTGCTGCGGAACTTCGGCGAGAACTGGTTCTGCACGCTCACCAGGGAGTCACCCAGTACGGCGTGCGCCGAGCGGATCTGCGCGGGGTCGGCGTTGGAGAGCCCGATCATGCGGACCTTGCCCGAGTCGGCGATCTCCTTGAGCGTGCCGATCACCTCGTCGTAGGGCACCTCCGGGTCCGGCCGGTGGTGCTGCCACAGGGCGATCTGCTCGACGCCGAGCCGCTCCAGGCTCGCGTCGACGGCCTCGTGCAGGTGCGAGGGCGAGCTGTCGGTCGCCCAGCCCCCGCCGTCGGTCCGCACGTGCCCGCCCTTGGTCGCGAGCAGGACCCGGTCGCGGACCCCGAGCTCGTCGAGGATGCCGGCGATCAGCCGCTCGTTGGCGCCCTGCGCCCGCGCACCGAGCTCCTCGCCCGGGCCGTAGGCGTCCGCGGTGTCGAAGAGGGTGACGCCGGCGTCGAGGGCGGCCCGCACCGTGTCGACCAGCTGCTCGCGCGGCTGGGTCCCGGTCTGGTCGAACGTCATGAGGCCGAGCCCGATGGCGCCGACCTCGATGCGTCCGGTGGTCTGGTTTCCAAGGTGTCGTGTCTGCACCCTTCGCAGCCTACGGACGCGACCTGCTCAGGACGACCCGCGCGCCGAGAACTCGTGGTGGGAGGTGGCGAGTGCCTCCTCCTCCCACGTACGCCGCTCGGCCGGCCGGGCGAGCGGGCTCTACGCTCAGGGGACATGTCCGGACCCTCACGCCTCGTGCTCGGCGCCCTGGCGCTGGTGCTCCTCTCGGCAGGCTGCGCGGCGACCACGGACGACGGGGCCGCGCCACCGCCCGCCGTGCCTGCCTCCGCTGCCCCGCCCGGTGACGCTCCCGCGCCGGCGGCTCCCGACGTCTCCGCGGCGTTCCGCGCTCTCGAGTCCCGCTTCGATGCCCGACTGGGCGTCTACGCCGTCGACACCGGGACCCGGGCACAGGTGGCCTGGCGCGACGGCGAGCGCTTCCCCTACGCCTCGACGGTGAAGGCACTGGCGACTGGCGCGCTGCTCGACCGGCTCGGTGTCGCGGGCCTCGACGCGGAGGTGCGGATCACCGCCGCGGAGATCCTCCCCCACTCCCCGGTCACCGAGCGGCGGGTCGGCTCCACCATGACCCTGCGCGAGCTCGCGGCGGCCGCCATGACCGAGAGCGACAACGCCGCGGCCAACCGCCTGTTCGAGGCCCTGGGCGGTCCGCGGGGCCTCGACGACGCCCTGGCCGCGCTGGGCGACGACGTCACGACCGTCTCGCGCACCGAGCCCGACCTCAACGAGGCGATCCCCGGCGACGAGCGTGACACCACGACGCCACGCGCGATCGCCGGCGACCTGCGCGAGTACGTGGTCGGGGACGCCCTCGGCGCCGAGGAGCGTCGGATGCTCACGGCCTGGCTGCGGGCCACGAGGACCGGCGACACCCTCGTGCGCGCGGATCTCCCGGCCGACTGGGTCGTGGGCGACAAGTCCGGAGGCGGCGGGTACGGCAGCCGGGGCGACATCGCGGTGATCTGGCCGACCACGGGGGCGCCGATCGTGATCGCGGTGCTCTCGACCCGCGACCGGTCCGACGCCCCGTACGACGACCGGCTGGTCGCGCGTGCGGCCGCCGTGGCGGTCGACGCGCTGAGGTGACCGGGCGCCCGATCCAGGTGTCCAGCTCGCCGCGTTCGACCCCCTCCAGCGTGAGCGGCCCGGACCAGCCCCGCTCGGCCAGCAGCTCCTGGTCCCTCGCGCGGACCAGGCGGGGACCGCCGTCGTTCACCGGGAGACCGGTTGCTCGGTCTCCGCGGCGACCGCGCGGGCAGCCTGCGATGTCGTGGTGCCCTGGTCCCGGGCGACCTCGAGGATCCGGCTGACCTGGTCGCCGATGGCGTCGATCCGCGCGTTCGTGGCCGCCTCGTCGAGGTCGAGTTCCTCGCGGCAGACCGCGTGGATGATCCCGCCCGCGCTCGCGATCACGTCCGGGACCCAGACGATCCCCCGCTCTCGCAGCACCACCTCCACCCCCTCGTCGGCCAGCTGGTTGTTGGCCGGCCCGACGACCAGCGTCGCCCGGCAGGATCGGGCAGTCGCGGCGGTGAGGAGTCCCCCGGTCGCCGCGGGCACCAGGACGTCGAGCTCCTCGTGGACTAGCTCGGTCGACGCCCAGGCCCGCCCGCGACGCTCCGCCTCGGGTCGCAGGCCGTCGTCGACATCCGACACGATCACCCGGGCACCAGCGGCCGCCAGCGTCGATGCGACGAGCCGGCCCACCCTCCCGAAGCCGACGACGCCGACCCTGAGGCCGGCGAGCCCCCGCCCGTGCGTGTGAGCGAGCGCCGCGGTCAGGGCCGCCACGACGCCGCGGGCCGTGCCCGGGCTGGAGTCCCCGCTGCCGCCGTGGGACTCGGGGCGGCAGAAGGCCCAGCCGTGGGCGTGGTCATGGATGAGCGCCATGTCGTCCGGCCCGGACCCGAGGTCGGGTCCGGTGAGGTAGCGGCCGTCCAGCTGCGCGATGCAGTCGGCGATGTCGAGGATGAGCGCACGCCGGGTGCTCGGGGCGAGCGCGCGGTCGGGGACCATGGCGACCGCCTTGCCGCCGCCGTGCGGGAGCCCGGCCAGCGCGCACTTCTGCGTCATCGCGCGGGAGAGGCGCAGCACGTCGGCCAGCCCCTCCTGCCAGGAGGGGTAGGCCCTGATCCGGCAACCCCCGATCGCCGGACCCGGCCCGGTCGAGTGGATCGCGATGGCGAGGGGGAGCCCGGTCCGCGTCCCGCGGGTGAGGCGCACCTCCTCATGCTCGGGGTCCAGGAGCTCTGGGTCTATAAGAGGTCGCGTTCGATCCATCCCGAAATGCTGCACCGTTCCTGCGCGCAGCCAGACACCGAAGAGCGATATGTTCGACGAATGCCCGAAACTCCGCTGCTCGATCGGATCGACAGCCAAATCGTCCACGCGCTCCAGCGAGATGCCCGGCTCCCGCTGCGCGACCTCGCCGAGATCGTCGGCGTCGCCGCATCGACGTGCTCGGAACGGATTCGCCGCCTCCAAGCGAGGGAAGTCATCTCCGGCTTCCACGCCGAGGTCGACCTGACCGCGCTCGGGCGGTCCGTCGAGGCGCTGGTCTTCGCCCAGGTCCGACCACTGAGCCGAGACCTCATCGAGCGCTTCCACCACGATGCCCTGGCCATGCCCGAGGTGATGGCGGTGTTCGTCCTGGCGGGCGGTGACGACTTCCTCCTGCACGTCGGTGTCGGCGACGTGCAGCAGCTCCACTCCTTCCTGGTCGACCGGCTCAGCAGCCGCAAGGAGGTCGTGCAGTTCCGGAGCTCCATCGTCTTCACCCACGGCCGCAAGCAGGCACTGGAGAACCTGCGACCGCCAGCCACCTGACGGCCTGGCCACCGCGGTCGTGATCAGCCGGTGCGTGGCGAGTACATGATGACCGCCACCCCGGCCAGGCAGAGCAGGGCGCCCGCGACGTCATAGCGGTCGGGACGGAACCCGTCGAGCGCCATCCCCCAGGCGAGAGAGCCCGCCACGAACACCCCGCCGTACGCGGCGAGGATCCGCCCGAAGTGGGCGTCGGGCTGGAGCGTGGCCACGAAGCCGTAGAGGCCGAGCCCTGCCAGACCAGCCACGCGCCACCGATCTCGGCGATCGCCGCCGCGCCGAAGAGGGCGAGCGATCTGAGGGCGTCCACGGCAGCATCCTGTCATCGGGCGCGCGCCACGGCGCAGGTCGCCGGTGTCCCTGGGCCCTCGGGCGCAGTTGCTCGCCGATACGACGCCGCCCGCGGGTCTGCTTCACGACAACGCGGCCTGGTACCGGGCAGCGGGCGGGATGCGGAGGTCGATCAGCCCGTCGACGCCACCGCCCCGAGCGCAAGGCTGGCGAATCCGGCGGTGATGAGGGCGACGCGCAGGTAGTGCAGCCGGTCCCAGCGCTGCACCTGGTCTCGCCAGTCGGCTGGCGCATCCCCCGGTGTCCAGGTCTTGGCGCGATTGTTGATCGGGACCAGCAGGGTCACCGAGATGACGACGCTCACCATGAGCAGCGCCGCTCCTATCGCCGCCGCCCAGGTCGAGCCCGCACCCTGCGCGAGCACCGCGACCGCGACGCACAGCAGGAACGACGCGACGTACCACCACGGCATGAGCCGGCCGAGGACGCGGCCGCCATCGGCGCGGCCCAGCAGGCCCGCATCGCCGGGCAGGCGGTCGAGGATGGGGTTGACGAAGACCGCCACGCAGAGCTCGACCCCCACCAGCAGGCCGGTCACGACCAGGGCAACCACCGCAATCGACGTCGTCATACCGATGATCGAAACACGGTGGTGCCAAAAGGCACAGTACTTACATTCTTGGCAGTGCCTACGCTCTCCGCATGCCCTCCTCGAGCTCTCGCCTGCCGCGTCCTCCCGAGACGGTCGAGCACTGCCCCGTCGACACCGCTCTCGCCGTGGTTCGCGGGCGATGGAAGGGGACGATCCTGTGGCTGCTCAGCGAGCGTCCGATGCGCACCAGCGAGCTGCGCCGCCGGATCCCCCGCATCAGCGAGCGCATGCTGATCCGCCACCTCCAGGAGCTGGTCGGCGACGGCGTGCTCGATCGGCACGACGCCGGAACGGTGCCGCCCCACGTGACGTACTCGGTCAGCGAGTACGGACGCACCCTGGAGCCGGTGGTGCGGGCGCTGTGCAGCTGGGGCGGTGACCACCTCGACCGGAAGACCGCAGCACGCTGACCCCCGCAGCCGGGCGTCCGCCTGGTGTCCTCACGCCCACCAATCGAGGTAGGAGTCGTCCTCGGCAGGGCTCTCGCAGACCCAGCCGGGGACAGGGAAGACCCGCCAGCGGACGGAGGATGACTCGCTTTCGACGCTGTCGGCGCACCGATCCGCCGCCCGATCGGACTGCGGAGCAAACAGGCCTGGCCCGAAGGCGTACACCGCGAGAGCCAGCACGAGCGCTGCCAGAACCAGGGCCCGAGTGCTCGTCATCTCGTCTCCATCAGTAGGCAGGGAAGCGGCATGGGTGTCGTCAGAAGCGGAAGGGAACGGCCGGACCAGGGGGATCCTCGCCCACGCGGCCGTCCACCGATTCGCGGAGCAGGTCGGCCTGGCCCGTGTGACGGCCGTACTCCTCGATCATGTCGACCATCAATCGCCGGATCGCGATGAGGCGGCGCCCGGCGGGTGGACGGTAGGTCGCCGCGGGTCCGTGCTCGTGAGTCAGTGCCGTCCGCAGTACTGCATCACTCCGGTCCACCGCGTCGTGCCAGAGCTCGTAGAGCACGGCCGGCGGGTCGTGGTCTGCCGACTCGAACACCCACCTCGACCGCGTCTCGGGCTCCTGCAGGGACCACGGCCGCGGCAACGGTCCATGTCCGAGATCGCGGGTGAAATTGAGGTCCTCCATGTAAGCGAGATGCTTCAGGAGCCGACCCAGCGTCAGCTCCGACCTGCCGACGCGTGCGGACAACCCGGCCGCGTCGAGACCCTCGCACTTCCAGATGAACGTCGCTCGTTGCCTCTGCAACGACCCCGCCAGCGTCTCGGCCTCGGAGCCGACCTCCGGCGGCTCCGCGTACCCGTCCCGACCTCGCTCAGCCATCACGTCAGCCTAGACGCGCGCAGGTCGACACACCCCCCGGATCTCCCCCTACCGTGGGTCGGGTGACCTTCTGGCAGCTGGTCGAGGCACGTGTGGTGGACCTGGTAGGCCTCGGAGCGACTGTCGAGCGAAGGACACCAGGCCTCGGCCCCCGGTGAGTCGTTCTACTACGTCGTCCTGCGCGACCCGGAGGGCAACGAGTTCTGCGTCAGTTGAGGGCTGTTGCCCAGGCGAGGCAGTGCCCCATAATTCGCGTGCCGGTGCTCCAGCAACCCACCATGCTGATCGGCATGGATGTCACTGCACTCACCCAGCCGGACCGGTACCCGCTCTCCGCCAAGTACGACAGTGAGTGGGTCCTGGGCCTCGACATGGGCCCGCACCCTCTCTGGCAACTCGAAGATCTGCTGACGGACCTCGATGTTCGCCCTGGCGCGAAGGTGTTGGACCTCGGCTGCGGCAAGGGCGCTACGTCAGTCTTTCTCGTACAGGAGTGTGACGTCGACGTGGTCGCGTTCGATCTCTGGGTCGACGAGGACGAGCTGCGGAGCAACTTGGAGGCGCAGGGGGTCGCAGAACGCGTGACGGCCGTCAACGGGGATGCCCGCAACCTGCCGTTCGATGACGACGCGTTCGACGTGATCGTCAGCATTGACGCCTTCGAGTACTTCGGCACCGACGTGCGCCTGTTGCCGACTGTCCTGCGCGTGCTGAAGCCAGCCGGTGGCATCGGCATCACGACCCCTGCCCTTCGGACAGATCCCTACCAGACCACTCCACCGACATACGTGACAGATGTGGTCGGGTGGGAAGCCGCCGGCTGGCATGCGCCCGACTGGTGGGCAAGGCACTGGCGCCTGAGCGGCTTGGTCGAGAACATCACTGCGAGGATGCAGGAGCATGGACATGAGGACTGGCTGCGGTGGGCCCACGCGCTCGGCGGGGATGAAGGCGAGGCCATCATCAACATGCTCAAAGCTGACCTTTCCCACGAGGTCGGCTTCTCTGTCGTGAGTGCGACGAAGCGGGAACGCCGGGCAATTGACCGGCCACCACCTGGCGGTCAGTGAGCCATGTCGACAAAACGGGAGTAGTGGCCCTGGAAGGCGACGGTGATGTCGCGGGTGGCGCCGTTGCGGTGCTTGGCGACGATCAGGTCGGCCTCGCCGGGGCGGGTCGACTCCTTCTCGTAGGCGTCGTCGCGGTGCAGCAGGATCACCATGTCGGCGTCCTGCTCCAGGGAGCCCGACTCACGCAGGTCGCTCATCATCGGCCGCTTGTCGGCGCGCTGCTCGGGGCCACGGTTGAGCTGCGAGAGCGCGATGATCGGGAGCTCGAGCTCCTTGGCGAGCAGCTTGATCTGACGGGAGAACTCCGAGACCTCGAGCTGGCGCGACTCGACCTTGCGACCCGACGTCATGAGCTGCATGTAGTCGATGACGATCAGGCGCAGGTCGTGGCGCTGCTTGAGCCGGCGGGCCTTGGCCCGGATCTCCATCATCGTCATGTTGGGCGAGTCGTCGATGAACATCGGCGCCGACGACACCTTGCCCATGTGACGGGCCAGCTTGTCCCAGTCCTCGCTGCCCATCTTGCCGTTGCGGATGTGGTTGAGCGGCACCTTCGCCTCCGCCGAGAGCAGGCGCATCGTGATCTCCGAGCGCGTCATCTCGAGGCTGAAGAAGACGCTGGCGAGGTTGTTGCTGATCGAGGCCGCGCGGCAGAAGTCGAGAGCCAGCGTGCTCTTTCCCATGGCGGGTCGCGCCGCGACGATGATCATCTGGCCGGAGTGCAGGCCGTTGGTCAGGTCGTCGAGGTCGGCGAAGCCGGTGGGCACGCCGTAGAGCCCGGACTCGCGGTTCTCGATGGCCTCGATCTCGTCGAGGACCTTGTCCATGATGTCGGACAGCGGCGCGTAGTCCTCCGCGCTGCGGCGGTCGGCCACCTGGTAGATCTCGGCCTGGGCCCGGTCGACGATGTCGTCGACCTGGCCCTCGCCGGCGTAGCCGATCTGGACGATCCGGGTGCCGGCGTCGACGAGGCGGCGCAGCACGGCCTTCTCCCGGACGATCTCGGCGTAGAAGGCGGCGTTGGCGGCGATGGGGACGTTGGCGGCGAGGGTGTGGAGGTACGGCGCCCCGCCGATCTTGGCCAGCTCGCCCCTGCGCTGGAGCTCGGAGGCGACGGTGATCATGTCGACGGGCTCGCCGCGCCCGAACAGGTCGATGATCGCGTCGTGGATGGTCTCGTGGGAGGGCCGGTAGAAGTCCACCCCGCGCAGCACCTCGGAGACCTCGGCGACGGCGTCCTTGGAGATCAGCATCGAGCCGAGCACCGACTGCTCGGCGGCCATGTCCTGCGGCGGCGTGCGGTCGCCGGGGCGGCTGGGTCGTTCACCGGGCGCGTAGGCGGCGGGACCGTCGCCCCAGTCGTCGAACGGGGGCTCGGGCGTGCCCCGGGTGTCGGACTCGGTGACGCTCAACGCGGGCTCCCTGTCGTCCGCACTCGCGCGCGGACGCTGGTCATGGGTGGAGGGGGTCGATGGTGCGGGATCGATGCTGCCGGCCGTGCGTGCGGGGGCGAGCCCGGACGCGTGTCGACACGCTAGGAGGGGGCGCCGACATCGGGAGGTCAGCTGCGAACTTACGGGCGCGCGGGCCCAGGTGGAAGCGGCCTATCCACAGGGCCTGGGGATAACCGGTGGATCCAGGTGGACGACACGCGGGTAACTGTGCACAGGATGGGGAGCAGCCTGTGGAGAAACGCCCGGGAACGCCGCCCATCAAGGCGCTGACCTGCGAAGACGCCGCAGAGGGCGTGTGCATGAAAAATACTTCGAGAGCATCTCGGTTCACCGGCCGTCCACCTCGTGGTCGCGCCCCGGATTGTCGACATGGCGCCCCAACGTCCGGGTTTCCACACGTTATCCACCGGTTGCGCTTTTACCACGACAATGGCGTGGTGCGCCGCGAAATCGACCGAGAGATCTGGCGGCTCGCGGTCCCGGCGTTCCTGGCGCTGGTGGCCGAGCCGCTGTTCCTGCTCAGCGACGCCGCGATCGTCGGCCACCTCGGCACCGCGGAGCTCGCCGGCCTCGGGATCGCGGCCGTGGTACTGCAGACCGCGATCGGCCTGTGCGTGTTCCTCGCCTACGGGACCACCGCCAGCGTCGCCCGCCACCTCGGCGCCGGGGACCGCGCCCGGGCGCTCGCCCAGGGCGTCGACGGAGTGTGGCTCGCGGTGCTCATCGGTCTGGTGACCACCGTGGCCGGAGTCGCCCTGACCGGCCCCCTCGTCGACGCGTTCGGGGCGGGCGAGCAGGTGTCCGAGCACGCGACGACGTACCTGCGGATCGCCTTCCTCGGCGCGGTGCCGCTGCTGGTCATGCTGGCCGCCACCGGCGTGCTGCGCGGGCTGCAGGACACCCGCACGCCGCTGGTCGTGGCGGTGGCCGGCAATGCGCTCAACATCGCCCTCAACCTGCTGCTCGTCTACGGCGCCGGCCCGGTGGCGGGCATGGGCCTGGCCGGCTCCGCGATCGGCTCGGTGCTCGCCCAGGTCGCGAGCGCCGCCGCACTCGTCGCGGTGGTCGTGCGGGCCGCCCGCCGGGAGGGCACGTCTTTGAGGCCCGATCTGCCCGGAGTCCGCGCGGCCGCCCGCGCCGCCGTCGCGCTGGTGATCCGCACGCTGACCCTGCGGGCCGCGCTGCTGGTCACGACGTACGCCGTGACCATCGGAGCCGGCGTCGACTCCGCCGTCGACCTGGCCACCCATCAGCTGGCGATGACGCTGTGGACGTTCCTCGCGTTCGCGCTGGATGCCATCGCGATCGCCGCGCAGGCGATCACCGGTCGCCACCTCGGCGCCGGCGACGTGGCGGCGACGCGTGCCGTCACCCGGCGCATGGTCTGGTGGGGGGTGGTCAGCGGCGTCGTCACCGGGCTGGGCCTCGCCGCCCTCAGCCCGGTGCTGGGCCCGCTGTTCAGCGACGACCCGGAGGTGCACCGGCTGCTCGTCCCGGTGCTCGTCGTGGCGGCGCTCGCTCAGCCGGTCGCCGGGGTGGTCTTCGTCCTCGACGGAGTCCTGATCGGCGCGGGGGACGGCGCCTACCTGGCCTGGGGCGGCGTCCTGACGCTCGCCGTCTACGCCCCGCTCGTCCTGCTCGCGGGCCACGCGCTCGGGAGCCTCGTCGCCATCTGGGCGGCGTTCGCCGCGGTGTTCATGGGCGCCCGCTTCGTCGTGCTCACCCATCGCGCCCGCACCGACCGCTGGCTGGTCACCGGCGTCCTACAGTGACGCCATGAAGCCCCTGCAGTCGGTCGCGATGGGGTGCGTGTTCGTGGCGCTCTACGCGCGGATCCAGGGCTACGACGCCTACGCCGACCCGTTCGGCTGGCTCCTCGTGATGCTCGGCGTACGCCGGCTCGCGGACGAGACGCCGCTGCGAGGCGCGATGCTCGGCACCGCCGCCCTGGCGCTGCTGGTCTCGCTGCCGCTGTGGCTGCCCGGCGTACGGGACCCGGTGGCGGACCTCGACGCCTCGGTCGGCTGGGCGCTGGGCCTGCCGGCGTTCGCCTGCCTCGCCGTGCTGTGCCACGGGCTGGCCGAGGCCGCCGACGCCGCCGACGATCCGGGGCCGGCGCGCTGGCTGCGACTGCTCCGCACGGCGGTGGCGGTCGTCGCGTTGCTCCCGGTGCTGGTCTTCGGCGCCGGGGTCGATGGCCTCGCCTCGACCGCCTCCCTGGTGTCGTCGGCCGTCTACGTCGCCCTGGTCTGGCTGCTCTTCAGCTACTCAGGCCGCCGCTGGGCGGTCAGGGCCGCCGTCGAGCGCCCCACGAGCAGCCCGGCTGCGTAGCCTCGCCTCCACCGTGGCGTTGAACCCGCGCCCGCACCGACTCACTCCTGGGAGAGCTCATGTCGCCTCGTACCGCCCGCCGCCGGGCGCTCGTCGCCGGGGCCCTGGTGGCCGCGCTGCTGCCCGCGATCGGTCCCGCCGCGCCCGCGGGCGCGGCCCCGGGGTGCACGACGGACGTGGACCGCTCGGCGCTGGCCCTCGGCGGCTGCGACGACGACACCCCGCCGGAGACGCAGATCCTCTCGGTCAGTCCCCGGCCGACGGCCGGCGGCTATGTGTCGTCGGGCTCGCTCACCTTCACCTTCCGCGGTGTCCACCCCGATGGCGACACCGACCCGATCGGGTTCCGGTGCCGGCTGGTCGGGCTGGAGAGCGCGCCCTCCGCCTGCAGCAGCCCCGCGACCTACCGCGGACTGGCCGACGACAAGCTCGACGGCTACGAGTTCCAGGTGACCGCCGTCGACACCACCGATGCCGCCCACGCCTGGGTCGACTGGCTCGCCCTGCCGATCCGGACCGAAGCCGACCCGAGCGACGCCGACCCCACGCCGGCCACGCAGGCGGTCCGGGTCGACACCCTCCTCCCCAACACCTACATCTTCGGCGACCTGTACGGCGGCCTCCACTACGACGTGCGCCCCTCGCTTCCGATGGCGCTCACGCCGGACCTGCCGGTGTTCGTGGACTCCAGCGAGAGCGCCGAGCGCGGTGGGGTCGGCTACGCCTGCACGGTCGGTGCTCGTGCGGTGCCGTGCCGCCAGGACCGGACGGTCCTGCGCCACCTGACGCCCGGGACCAAGGTGCTGAAGGTGGCCGCGGTCGACCCGGCCGGCAACCGCGACCCCAGTCCCGCGTCCCTGCGCTTCTCGGTGCCTCGCGACCTCACCGCCCCGGCGCGTGGGCCGTGGCGGACCCGGAAGGGGGCCGGCCACTTCGGCCGAGACGCGCTCGAGACCTCGAAGGTCGGTGCCCGGGTGGTCGTGCGGCCCGCTGGCGCGGTGCGCGAGGTGATCCTGCTGGCGCCCGCGGGACCCCGGCTGGGCGTCGTCACGGTGCGGATCGGGCGGGGCTTCAGCAAGCGGATCCGCCTGAGCGCCCCCCGCAACGAGGCCCTCAAGGTCTACGTCGTACGCCGCGTCGAGGACGGCCCGCTCCGCGGACCCATCACCATCGAGGTCACCTCCCTCGGCGCCGGCAAGGTCGCCCGCATCGACGCGCTGCTCGCCCACTGAGCGAAGCGCGGCCCGGGCAGATAACGCGGACGAGGCCGCCCTCCCGGAGGGAGGACGGCCTCGTGCGGTGGTGCGGTGGGGCTGGGTCAGGCGGGGATCACGTTGAGGGCCACCGAAGCGGACACCTCGTCGTGCAGCTTGACCGAGACCTGGTGGTTGCCGAGCGACTTGATCGGGTTGGTGACCACGATCGTGCGCTTGTCGACGGCCTCGCCGGACACCGAGGTGATGGCCTCGGCGATGTCGGCGACCGTGACGGAGCCGAACAGGCGGCCACCGTCACCGGCGCGGACCTTGACGTCGACCGGCGACGACTCGAGCTTGGTCTTGATCTGCTCGGCGTGGTCGTGGTCGCGCACGCCACGGGAGGCGCGGGCGGCCTTGATCGAGGTCACCTGCTTCTCGCCGCCACGGGTCCAGCGGATCGCGACGTTGCGGGGGATGAGGTAGTTGCGGCCGTAACCGTCCTTGACCTCGACCACGTCGCCGGGGGCACCGAGACCGGTGACCTCCTGGGTCAGGATGAGCTTCATGTTGTCCCTCTCCCTTATCGACCGGTGGACGTGTAGGGCAGCAGGGCGACCTCACGTGCGTTCTTGACGGCGATGGCGACGTCGCGCTGGTGCTGGACGCAGTTGCCGGTGACCCGACGCGCGCGGATCTTGCCGCGGTCGGAGATGAACTTGCGGAGCAGGGCGGTGTCCTTGTAGTCGACACCGGTCGCCTTCTCCTTGCAGAACTGGCAAACCTTCTTCTTGGGCTTGCGAATCACTGCCTTGGCCATTGTGGTGCTTCCTCTCTAGAAGCCCGGCCCCGAGTGGGTACGGCGCCGGAATGGTTCGGGTTGATTGCGGTTTCGAGACGACGCTGGTGCGCCTGCTCATGTGCTGTGCTGCGGATCGAGCTCAGAACGGGGGCTCCTCCGAGCCCACGCCGGGAGCGCCCCACGGGTCGGACGCCGGAGCGCCGCCACCCTGGCCGCCGGCCGGACGCGACGGCGCCGCGGTCGCCCACGGGTCGTCGCCGCCACCGGACTGGCCGCCCGAGGACTGACCGCCGCCGTAGCCGCCGCCACCACCGCCGCCGCCGGAGCGGCTGGCGCGGGTGACCTTGGCGGTGGCGTACTTCAGCGAGGGGCCGACCTCTTCGACGTCGATCTCGAAGACGGTGCGCTTCTCGCCCTCACGGGTCTCGTACTGGCGCGACTTGAGCCGCCCCTGCACGACGACGCGCATGCCCTTCTGCAGCGACTCGGCGACGTTCTCCGCCGCCTGGCGCCACACGGCACAGGAGAGGAAGAGGGCGTCGCCGTCCTTCCACTCGTTGGACTGCCGGTCGAAGGTGCGCGGCGTCGACGCGATCCGGAAGTTGGCCACCGCAGCCCCCGAGGGGGTGAAGCGGAGCTCCGGGTCGTCGACGAGGTTGCCGACCACGGTGATGACGGTCTCGCCTGCCATGTCAGGTCTCCCTAGCTGAAGTTGATCCCTGGTGGATCTCGGTGGTGCCTGTCGGCGCCCAGGCTCATCAAAGCCTGCGCCGTCGACAGTGGAAAGAGCGTGTCCACAGAGGGACGCCGACCTCAGGTCAGCGAACGAGCACCCGGGCGGATCACCTTCGTGCGGAGGATCGCCTCGTTGAGCGTGAGCTGGCGGTCGAACTCCTTGACCGTGGCCGGCTCGGCGCTCAGCTTGATGACGGCGTAGATGCCCTCGGCGTTCTTCTTGACCTCGTAGGCGAGGCGGCGACGTCCCCAGACGTCGACGTTCTCGACGGTGCCACCGTCGTTGCGGATGACGTTGAGGTACTTGTCGAGCGAGTCCTGAACGGTGCGCTCCTCGATGCTGGGATCGAGGATGACCATGACTTCGTAGTTGCGCAAAGCGGAACTACCTCCTTTGGACTTGGCGGCCACGGTCTCTCCGTGGCAGGAGGGGTATCGGTGGTTCATCTCGCGGCGCACCCGTCGGTGGGGCACCACAAGACAGGCAAGGTTAACAGCGCGCGGAGACCCTGTGGAAATCGCGGACCGGGCGGTCTGGAGCGGCCCTACCGTCGAGCGATGCGGACCACCGAGCCACCCCTCGCCGGGCGCCTCATCCTGCTCGACCCGATCGGGGCCGGCGGCATGGGCGAGGTCTGGCGGGCCTGGGACCTGCGCGGGCGACGCCTGGTGGCCGCCAAGGTCCTGGGCAGGTACGACGACGCCCTGCTGCAGCGCTTCGTCCGCGAGCAGGCGGTGCGCGTGCGCCACCCGCACGTCGTCGCGCCGCTCGACTGGGCCGCCGACGGCGGCCGGGCCGTGATCACCATGGACCTCGTGGCCGGCGGCTCGGTCGAGACGCTCCGGGCGGAGCACGGCCCACTGCCCGAGCCGCTGGTGGCGCTGCTCCTGGACCAGCTCCTGCAGGCACTGGCGGCCGTGCACGCGGCGGGCGTCGTCCATCGCGACGTCAAGCCGGCCAACCTGCTGCTCCAGCCGGGCGCCGTCCACCTGCGGCTCGCCGACTTCGGGGTCGCCGCCGTGCTCGACGGGCAGCGGCTGACCGGGGCCGGCCCCGTCGGCACCCACGGCTACGTCGCCCCCGAGGCCGAGCGCGGCGCACCGCCGCACCCACGCCAGGACCTGTATGCCGTCGGCGTGGTCGGCCGCCAGCTCACCGCGGCTCCCCACGGCGTACTCGGGCCGCTGCTCGACGCGCTGGCCGACCCGGACCCGCGGCGGCGACCGCCGTCGGCGCAGGAGGCGCTGACCCGGCTGCGCAGGCTGCCGCTCCCACGTCCGCAGTGGCCTCCGGTGCCCGACCGGCTCGGGCCCGCGCCGACCAGGGGCGACCCGGCGCGGACCGCGCTCGTCCTCGCCTGCCTGTGCTTCGCCCTGGCGGGACTGCTCAGCCTCGCGGTGCTCGTCGCGACCTGAGCCGGCGGGCCAGCAGCAGGGCCCAGCCGGCGGCGAGCAGCACCAGCGCCGCCGCGAGCAGGACCCAGGTCATGGCGGCGCCTACTGCAGCTGCAGCGGGTTCTCGGCGACGACCTGGCCCTGCTCGCCGACGACGAAGGCGCCGTTGACGCCCGACACGCCGGTGGGCACCTCGAACGGCACGTAGATGCAGACCGAGGCCTCCCCGAAGGACCAGGTGTCCTGCAGCGAGCCGAGCTGGTCGTCCCCGTCGAGGGAGGAGTAGGTCACGCCGATGGGGATGCCGTCGGGGAGGCCCTCGATGACGTACTCGGCGTACAGCATCTCCCCGGTCTCCGCACTCATCGTCTGCGGCGCCTCCGGCGAGCTCGAGCCGGCGCAGTCGCCCTGCTCGCCGTCGCGCGCCCAGCCCGCGGGCCGGAAGGTCGCGTCGTCGGGTACGTCGGCCGCGTCCGGGAGCTCCTCGGCGTACGGCGAGACGTAGTCGGGGTCGCCGCCCTCCTCGGCGATGCGCAGGACCTCGTCGGCGAGCGCGACCGGGCGGATCAGCGCCGAGCCCTGGGTGATCGCGCCGGCGTCCTCCGAGCCGGCCGTGATGACCGCGGTGTTGATGCCGATCAGCTCACCGTCGTCGTTGATGGACGGGCCGCCGGAGTTGCCGGAGCCGAGCCGCACGTCGCTGTCGATGAGCCCGCGCTCGGTGCCCACGATCTCGTCGGACTGGAACGTCGAGACGACGCCGCGGGTCACGGTCAGCGGGCGGTCCAGCGAGGCGCGCACGTTGCCGATCGACGGGTACCCCAGCGCGGTGATCTCGTCCCCGGTGCGCAGCTCGTCGCTGTCGCCGACCGGCAACGGCTCCGGCAGATCGATCTCGGAGTCCTCGAGAGGGTTGCCGTCCGCGTCCGCGCTGATCTTGAGGACCGCCAGGTCCAGGTAGCCGTCGGTGACGATCGGCTCCGCGCGGTAGGCCGCCGTGGCCGGCTTGTCGTCGTCCTCGGAGGTGAGCGAGACCAGCAGGTAGTCGGGGTCGGGCACCTCGCTGGCGCCGCCCTGACCCGGCGCGGACGGCAGCGCGACATGGGCGTTGGTCAGGATCAGCCCGTCCTCGCTGATGATGCTGCCCGAGCCGGAGTGCGTCGGCGTCCCGGTGTCGTCGACGGCGATCAGGAAGACCGCGGCGGCCTTGGCCCGCGCCAGGTCCGAGGCGCTGAGCCCGGCCGAGCCGCCGGTCGTGCCGCCGCCGCCGTTGTCGTCGTCGCCCAGGACCTCCACCACGGTGAGGCCGCCGCCCACGCCGAGCACGAGCCCGAACACCGCGGCCGCGAGCCTCATCTGCCCACGCCGCTTCTTCTTCGCGATCGAGGCGGCCGCCTGGCTGGCGTTGACCACGGGGACGAGCTCGAGCTCGAACCCCGCGGTCGGGTGGCCGAGCAGGACCTCGACCGGCTCCTCGATCTTGTGGCTGGTGATGCGCTCACCGTCGAGGTAGGAGCCGGCGGTCGAGCGGTCGACCCACCACCAGCCGTCGGGCCGGGGCTCGATGACCGCGTGCAGGCGGGAGACCGCCGCGTCGTCGACGACCACCTCGCACGACGGGTCGCGACCGATCCGCACCGGCATGTGGGGCTGGAAGCGCAGGTCGCCGCCGTCGCGGCGGCGTACCAGCAGGCTGGGCCCGCCGGCGCCGGGGAAGCCTGGCAGCGCCGCACCGGTGACCACGGTCTGGGCCAGCAGCGGGGAGGCCGGCGGGAAGGCGGGTCCGGCCTGGGGACGGTCCGTCGGTCCCGGCGGAGGCGGCGGGGGGAAGCCGGCGGGGGGCGGCGCCGCGACCGGCGGCGCGGCCGAGGGCGACGGGGCCACCGGGGCCACCGCGGCCGGTGGCGGCGCGGCCACCGGGGCCGAGACGCTCACCCGCAGCGTCAGCGCCTCCCCCTCCGCCCCGAAGGAGAGGGTGCACGTGCCGGTCAGCAGCGCCTGGCGCACCGGGCGGCCGTCGAGCCGGGTGCCGTGGGAGCTGCCGAGGTCGACGACCTCCCAGCCGTCACCGGCGGCGCGGATCTCCGCGTGCCGGCGCGAGACGGTGGGCTCCACCGCGACGATGTCGTTGTCCGCCTCGCGCCCGATCCGGAACGTACGTGGCTGCTCCGAGGCCCACGTCCCCGTGGGCGACTGGATGCTGATCGTGCTCATGACGGCCTCTTCTTCGGTCCCCTGCGCGGTGAGGGGCAGCGTATGCCCCGCACGCTCTATGCCCACCGCAACGACCACCGAATCCCCGGCGGTCGGAGACCGCCGAAAGACACGGGGCTTCGGGCGCTCGGCGCTACTTTCGAGTGCTGAGCTGAGCCACCGGGAACGCGCTGCCGCTTCCCGACCGGGTGCCGGGCATGCACAGGTCGGCCATCGCGGCACGGACCGCGGCGCTCTCTCCTTGCACCGGGAGCCGACGGGTCACCTCGTCGGACATCGGAGGCACCGGGACATGCGAAACCAGGGGGTGCACAGGGCGCACGTCCTGGGGCTCACCGTCACCGAAGAGCTCCTCGTGGAGCTTCTCGCCCTCGCGGAGTCCGGTGTACTCGATGCTGATGGGCAGGTGGGACTGCTCGATCAGCTGATGCGCGACATCGAGGATGCGCACGGGTGCGCCCATGTCGAGCACCAGCGCCTCCCCTGGGCGCCCGATGGCCGCCGCCTGGATGACCAGCTGGCACGCCTCCTCGATGGTCATGAAGAACCGGGTCACCTCAGGGTGGGTCACCGTCACGGGACCGCCGTCAGCGATCTGGCTGGCGAAGCTCGTCAGCACCGATCCACGGCTGCCGAGGACGTTGCCGAAGCGGACCGAGAGATAGGTGCCGGAGGCGTGCCTTGCCCGGTCTGCGGTGACCTGCTCGGCGATCCGCTTGGAGTAACCCAGCACGCTGCTGGGGTTGGCCGCCTTGTCCGTCGAGATGTTGACGAAGCGGTCGACGTCGACCAGGTCCGCGGCGTCCAGGACCGTACGGGTGCCAACGATGTTGGTCTTGACCGCCTCGGCCGGGTACTGCTCCAGCATGGGCAGGTGCTTGAGGGCCGCGGCGTGGAACACGACATCAGGGCGGCGGCTCGCGAACACCGCGTTGACGGCCTGGGAGTCGCGGATGTCGCACAGGATGACGTCGTCGGAGTCCAGCAGCGCCCGTCCGTGGATCGACAGCTGCACGGCGTGCAGGGCGGACTCGTCGCGGTCGAGCATCATCAGCTCGGCCGGCTCGAAGCGGTGGATCTGACGGCAGAGCTCGGAGCCGATCGAGCCTCCGGCGCCGGTCACCAGCACCTTGCGCCCGCGCAGGTAGCCGGCGATCGCGTCGATGTCGGTGTCGAGCTGGTTGCGCCCGAGCACATCGCTCAGGTTGATGTCGCGCAGGTCGCGGATGCCGACCGTGTGGGAGAGGAGCTGAGTCGTCGACGGAAGCACCTTGACGGCGACCCCGGCCGCGAGCGCGGCGACGCGAATGCGGTCGACGGTCTCGGCGGAGGCGCTCGGGATCGCGATGACCACCGTGCCCACCTCATGCCGGCTCGTCTGCTCCGCCAGCTCATCGATCGTGCCGAGCACCGGGATGTTGCGGATCCGGAGGTGTCGCTTGTGTGAGTCGTCATCGAGCAGACCGACCGGGCGCCACGTCCGCGTGGGGTCGCGCACCATGCTGCCGACCAGTTCACGGGCGGCCTCGCCGGCTCCGACGACGATGACCCGGACCCCGTCGCCGTGTCCCAGGTCCAGGTCGCGCTCCCACATGCGCCGCCAGATCGCTCGCCCCCATGCCGCTGCCACCAGGGCGCCCAGGGTGGCGCCGGCGGGCACCGAGCGTGGGATCCATTGGCCGACCCAGTTCAGTGCGAAGACGAGCGCGCCGGCCGTCATCACCGCCATGCCGAGCATGAGCATCTGGTCGAGGCTTCCCGTCTTGGCCCGTCCCTGGTGGAGGCGGACGGTGGAGGCGAGCGCGACGTAGAGCGTCGCGGTGGCCAGCGCCGTGAGGCCGATGCCGCCCCAGGGAACAGTCGCGTCCACTGCGTCGAGCCGCAGCCAGGCGACGGTGTAGTACGCGACGACCCACGCCACCACGTCGTAGACGATCGACAGCAGCGCTCGACGACGCCGGAGCACCGGCACTAGGTCCGACATCTCAATAACCCCACATTTAGATAGATCCCCATGTCACGACCCGAGCCAACAATGGTCGTGTTCTCGAAACACCCGGTACTACGTGCTAACGAGAAACTCTCCGGAGGTTACGCGAACCGAAGCCGACGCACAGGAAGTCCCCGGGATTGACCTTCCATATTTCGATTCCGGCGCCGGAGGACCAGCAGCAAGGGAGCAGGCTGCTCGCGTCAGCTTTTCCATGGCTGCCGCATTTCCGATGGTCTGCGGCAGTCGACACCCCGTCTGACAACATGAGCGCCGTGCAGACCACCTCGGAACCGTCGTCCAGGCGCCGTCGGATCGTCATCGGCCTGTGGGTCCTCTTCGCGCTCGGGGCCGCCCTGCTGGCGCTCGCGATCCCGCTCCGCAATGTTCCAGGGGAGGCCGAGGCCGCCAACGACGATCTGACGGCCGCCAAGACCGCCCTCGCCGCCGGGGACATGACGGCGGCCCGTGCCGCGCTCGCCAGCGCCCAGGAGCACGTCGACAAGGCCCAGGACGCTGCGCAGGGTTTCGGCGGTGACGTGTGGAGCAGGATCCCCCTCCTCGGCACGCCCGTCGCCGACGCCCGACACCTCGTCCAGGCCCTCGACGACGTGGCTGCGGTCGCGGCGATAGGGGTGGACCTGTACCCGTCCGTCGCAGGCAAGCAAGCGTCGCTGTTCCGCGACGGCCAGGTGGAGCGAGCCACCCTCGACCGCGTGATCGCCGGCGCGCGCGAGGCGGGGCCGTTCCTGAAGTCGGCCCAACGGGAGCTCGAGGAGGTGCGTGGCAACACCCCGATCCTGGGATCGACGATCAGCGCGAGACGCGATGCGGCCGCCGAGCAGGTGAACCCCCTGGCCGACGGCTTCACCCGGCTCGAGCCGTTGCTGGACGAGTTGCCCGCGTTCTTGGGCTTCGAGGGCAAGCGCAGCTACTTGATCGCCATGCTGAACCCCACCGAGCTCCGCTACTCCGGTGGCGCTGCCCTCGCGTTCGCGCCCATGGCATGGGAGGGGGGCACCCTCGAGATCGGTCGCGCCTTCCCTTCGACGCAGGACCCCCGGCTGCTCGTCCCGCACAAGTGGGAGCCGGTGCGGGGCAACACGTTCCACGCGGAGAACGCGCGCCTGGCCAACGCCACGTTCGCCCCGTCGTGGTCGGTCTCGGGTGAAGAGCTACTGCGGGCATGGCGCAGCGCCACGGGCGTCCGGTACGACGGCGTGATGGCCATGGACGTCGTCACGATGGCCAAGGTGCTCGAGGCCACAGGCCCTACCACCGTTCCCGGCGTCGGCGAGCTGAACGGCGACAACCTGACCGAGACCCTCGTAGGGAGCTACGACGACTACTATCCCGACCCCACTGCTCAGGATCAGGCTTTCGCCACCGTAGTCGCGGCGCTCCAGACGCAGCTGTTCAGTGATGGTGACTACGTGGCGAAGGCGCAGGCTCTCAAGCAGGCCGCCGACGGCCGCCACTTCGCGATCTACCTCAAAGACAAGCAACTCCAGCTTGCGTTCGGCGAGATGGGGATGGACGGCGATCTCGCGGACAGCCCGGGCGACTACGTCGGCGCGTTCACCCAGAGCCTGGTGGGCGCGAAGGTCGACTACTACCAGCGTCGCGAACTGGACCTCGACGTCACCCTCGACGAGGACGGCACTGCGACCAACGAGCTCGACGTGCTGCTGCTCAACGACACCCCGCCCTATGCCGTGCCGGGCACCGATCCACGGGAGGGCTACTTCACGCGGTGGTCCACTCTTTCAGTCGCAGCCTTCCTACCTGCCTCGGCCGACGTCGAGGACTTCTCGGTGGGAGACCAGGAGTGGGACGGCGAGGTCGGCACGTTCTTCGACCACACGTTCATCGACGACCATGTCGTACTTCCGCCGGGTGGCTCGACCCACGTCAAGGCGTCGTACACCGTCGATGCGGCGGCCGAACTCGATGAGTCCGGGGACCTCGTCTACCGCCTGGCCATCGACCCGCAGGGCACGGTTTACTCCGCGTCGGTCCAGGTGACAGTGCACCTGCCGAAGGACTTCCGGGCCAAGACGGTGCCCGCCGGGTGGACCGAGGAGGGCGCCACCCTCACGTTCCACACCGACGCGCTGGAGTCGAGCGAACAGTGGGAGATCGTCCTCGAGGACTAGGACGGTTGGCCCCGTCCCGTCACACTGGTGACTCGACGATAGCGACGGGGGACTGATCCACGCGGATCACGTCGCCACCTTCGATACGGCGCCCCTTGCCGTTGATTTCCTCGATTCGCGAGGCGGTCTCCGCGACCGTCACCTTCTGGGTCCCGCGCTCGCGCCAGAGGATCCGCAGTGTCATAACTCCCTTGTCCACGACACACGTGTAGAGCCTCTTCTCGACCTCGCAGACCGGCTGTGGGCCGCCGGCCAGCCAGCCGTGAACCTTGATATAGGCCGCGCCGGCTGGTGTGGTCACTCCCTCGCGTGCCAGTTCGACCGCGACGCCCGGGTAGCTGAACCACCCCAGCCAGTAGACGCGCTCGACCCCCAGCCCCGCGTGGAGCAAGTAGGTGCGGGCCACGACGGCCGCTTGCCGGTCGTCCGGATAGGGCCTCACGCCCATGGTCCCACCGCTGGGGACGCCGTAGTTGATCTCGTTTGTCCACACCGGCAGGTCCACTCCCCGGTCCGCCAGGATCCTTCTCGCCTGGCAGATGAGGACGAGCGCATCCTCAGGAGTGCCGTCCTGCAGGGGGAACGGGTCCAATGCGACCGCGTCCACGCTGTCAGCCACCGGCGCACCATGCACCTCCGTGGCCCAGAACTGGTCCATCCACTGCCTCTGCGACTCGAGACGAAGGGTGGTGGCCGGAGCGACCACGACAGCATCAGGGGCGACGGCGTGGATGATCCGGCCGGCAGTGGCGGTCAGCCGGGCCATCTGCGCAGGCGTGCCGGCCCAGTTGCCCACGATGTTGGGCTCCGGCCAGATCTGGTAGTCAAGGCGGTCGCCGTAACGCTCGACGACGACCGTGACCCATGCGCGCCACGCCGCTTCGTCGGGCATGGTGGCCGCGGCTGTGGCTGATCCCGGCCTCTTCGAGTGGAAGGCAGGCGTGAACCCGAGGACTACCATTGGCCGGGCACGACGGGCTTCCGCCGTCTCAACGATCTCGTCCAGTCGCTCGAAGTCGTACTGTCCCGGGGCGATCTCGACGAGATTCCAATAGGTTTGCGACGTGGTGAGGTTCACCGAACCGATCGGCGCTTGGGGGAAACCCGGCCCGATCGGCTCAGACACATGCATGCCCCAGTACGTGGACGGAATCTTGCCGGTGCGGGGACCACTCGCACACTCCGCCACGGGGCGCGCGTGCGAGGTGGCAGCCGGGGATGAGGCGGACGGCGTAGCCGGAGGACTTGCGGAGCGCCCTCCTGGAGAGCCGTCGTCGCGCTCGGACGAGCAAGCTGCGGTGCCGCCGATGACGAGCAGGGCCAAGAGCGCAGCCGTGGCTATGCGTGGGTTCAACAGGTACTCCTTGCTCGGGCTGGGTTCAGCGGCCACGCTACGTGCAAGCGAATCGCCACCGGCGTCCGCGGCGGCAAGGCCCAGTGCTGCTGAGGGCGTCGGGGCGGCAAGCTCTGCACCATGACCAGCATCACTGCGCCGGCCAGCGCGCCGCCGACCGGTGCGGCGAAGACTCCGGACCTGTCCCAGCACCACGACCGCGGACTTGCGTACCCCCCCGTCCCACGCAAGTGCCCCACGGGCTATCCTCCGGCGATGACGCGGGCCCTTCACTGCCGAGCGGGTAGAAGGCTGGCCGCCGTAGGCGCGGCCGCGATGCACCACGGCTGCTTGTTGGTCCGTGAGGCAGCCCTGTCGGAGATTGACTGATCACTGTCAGCGACCAACGCATTCAGACCATCTTCGGAGGACAGGAACCCGTGACATCACGAGTGGCCAGCTCGGCCGATATCGACGAGCGAGCCGTCATCGGAGAAGGGACGACGGTCTGGCACCTCGCCCAGGTCCGGGAGGACGCCCAGATCGGTGAGGATTGTGTGATCGGCCGGGGGGCCTATATCGGCGCCGGCGTCACGATGGGCCGAAACTGCAAGGTGCAGAACCATGCCCTCGTCTACGAGCCCGCCACTCTTGCCGAGGGTGTGTTCATTGGACCGGCCGCCGTCCTGACCAATGACACCTTCCCTCGGGCGGTCAACGCCGATGGCACCGCCAAGACGGCAGCAGACTGGGATGCGGTCGGCGTGGACATCGAACACGGAGCCTCGATCGGAGCACGCGCCGTGTGTGTTGCGCCGGTACGCGTGGGGGCATGGGCACTGGTGGCGGCGGGCGCAGTCGTGGTCGCCGACGTCCCCGACCATGCGCTCGTAGCGGGCGTCCCCGCTCGTCAGATTGGCTGGGTCGGTCGCGATGGCCGCCCGCTCCGTGCCGACGGCGACCATCTGGTCTGTCTCAGCACGGGACAACGATTCCAAGAGTCGGGTGGCCGCCTGGTCCCCCAGGAAGGCTGATTCGTGCCTGAGTTCATCCCTCCCGCGCGGCCGTTGATCGGCGAAGAGGAAAGAGCGGCCGTCGACCGGGTGATGCGCAGTGGCATGCTTGCGCAAGGACCTGAGGTCGCATCCTTCGAGCGCGAGTTCGCCGAGCACTTCGAGCTGGGGCGGGCCTGCGTCGCGGTCAACTCGGGTACGTCAGGGCTCCACCTAGGCATACTGGCAAGCGGCATCGGCCCAGGGGACGAGGTGATCGTTCCCTCGTTCACGTTTGCGGCGACCGCGAACTCCGTCGCCTTGACCGGGGCGACTCCCGTGTTCGCCGACATCGATCCGGAAAGCTTCTGCTTGGACCCCGCCTCGGTCCGGCGCTCCATCTCCGAGCGCACCAAAGCGATCATGCCCGTGCACCTGTACGGCCACCCAGCGGATATGCGATCGCTCGCGGATATCGCGGACGCTCGAGGCCTGTTGATCTTCGAGGACGCCGCACAGGCGCACGGCGCCCGTCTGAACGACCAGCCGGTCGGGTCCTTCGGGCAATTCGCGATGTTCTCCCTCTATCCGACCAAGAACATGACGTCCGGCGAGGGCGGGATGGTGTCGGTCGTTGACGCTCACACGGAACGCCAGGTGCGTCTGCTGCGAAACCAGGGCATGGAGCGCCAGTACGAGAACGAGCTGGTGGGGTTCAACAACCGAATGACCGACGTCCACGCCGCGATCGGACGCGTCCAGCTCACGAAGGTGAACGCCTGGAACTCCCGGCGAAGGGCGAACGCCGCCTTCTTCGACCAACACCTCGACGGCGTCGTCACGCCACCTCGGGCGGAGGGGATCGTTCACGCTTACCACCAGTACACGGTTCGCGTAGCCGAAGACCGAGACGGCTTCGCCAAGGCACTTCGGGAGGAGTTCAGCGTCGGCAGCGGAATGTTCTACCCCGTCCCTAACCACCGCCTGCCCTCATTCCGGAGCAAGGTCGAGCTTCCCGAGACCGAACGGGCCGCCGCGGAGTGCCTGAGCCTTCCCGTCCATCCCTCGATCACGGACGCTGACAGAGAGCGGATCGTCACGGCCGTCAACACCATTGCGAAGGCAGGTTCCTGACGTGGCACAGTTGCGTGCCGGCTTGATCGGCCTCGGCGCCATGGGGCGCAACCACGCCCGGGTACTGAGCGCTCTGGAGGGCGTGGAGTTCGTCGGTGCCGTGGACCCCGATCAGGTCGAGAGCCAACTCCTCTGGCCGGTCGTTGCCGACCTGAGCGAGCTTCTGGCTCTCGGGATCGACTACTGCGTCGTCGCGGCCCCCACGGTCCTCCACGAGCGACTGGGCCTCCAGCTGGCCGCAGCGGGTGTCCATGCCCTAATCGAGAAGCCCTTGGCGAGCACCAGCCGCGAGTCGAAGAACCTGGCTCAGGCCTTCGGGGAGCAGGGGCTTATCGCAGGCGTCGGCCACATCGAGCGGTACAACCCTGCGCTGCAGCAAGCACGATCCCGTTTGGCACAGGGGGACCTCGGTGAGGTCTACCAGGTCGCCACCCGGCGTCAGGGCCCGTTTCCGAGCAGGATCTCGGACGTGGGCGTCGTCATGGACCTCGCGACTCACGACATCGACCTCACGGCCTGGGTCACCCAGCAGCACTACAGCACGGTCGCCGCCCGGACGGCACACCGCTCCGGGCGCGAGCACGAGGACCTCGTGACGGTCGTCGGGACCCTTGCCGGTGGTGCCGTGGCCAGTCACCTCGTGAGCTGGTTGTCCCCCCTGAAGGAGCGGGTCACGGTGATCACGGGCGAGCGCGGCACGTTCGTCTGCGACACCTTGGGCGCCGAACTGACATTCCACGCCAACGGTCGCGCCGTCGAGACGTGGGACGACCTCGCGAACTTCAGAGGCGTCACCCAGGGGGACGTAATCCGTTTCGCGTTCGACCGGCCGGAACCCCTACGCGTCGAGCACGAGCAGTTTCGGGACGCGGTGCTAGGCAAGCAGGCCGACATCGTCACCATCGCCGACGGCGCGCAGACGGTCATGATCGCCGAGGCCTGTCTGGCTTCTGCCCGCGAGGGGACCACCGTTGCGGTGCCGCATCCCCCGACGAGCGCGTAACGTCGAGGAGTCGAGATGTTCAAAGCTCTTGTCGTCTACGGGACACGTCCGGAAGCGATCAAGCTCGCACCGATGATCCGGGCTCTCGCAGAGCACCCGGATGTCCACCCGGTCGTGGTGACGACCGGTCAGCACCCGGACATGGTGACGCAGATCCACCGTGACTACGGGATCCGTCCCGATCACGACCTGGCCGTTTTCCGCGAAGGGCAGTCGCTGGACCAGCTGATGGCGCGCATCCTCTTCGACCTGGGGCCCCTCATTGCGGCCGAGGCGCCCGACGTGGTCGTGGTGCAGGGGGACACCACAAGCTGCTGCGCCGGAGCGCTGGCCGCCCTCCACGCCCAGGTTCCCCTCGTCCACCTCGAGGCTGGAATGCGCAGTGGCAACAAGATGGCCCCCTACCCGGAGGAGTCCTATCGGCGCCTGATCGCGCAGATTTGTGACCTGCACCTGGCTGCCAGCCCGGCCAACCGGGAGAATCTTCTGCGCGAGGGCATCGCCGACGACGACATCCTGGTCGTCGGGAGCACAGCCATCGACTCATTGCTCGAGATGCTCTCCACCCCAGTCGACCTGACCGACTTCCGGCACATCATCGACAGACCGGGGCGTCTGGTCGTGGTCACGTGCCATCGGCGCGAGTCCTGGGGCCCCCCCATGGTGGGTATTGGCCGAGCCCTGGCCAACGTGGCCCGGAAGCACCCCAGCGACACGTTCCTCGTGTCCGCCCACCCCAACAAGATCGTCCGCGACGCCCTCCTTCCCCAGATCCGTGATGTCGACAACATCGAGATCGCCGAGCCAGTCGCCTACCGGCAGTTCGCCGCCCTCATGCAGCGCGCTCATGTCCTAGTGACCGACAGCGGCGGCATCCAGGCCGAGGCGCCCAGCCTGAAGGTGCCCACCCTCGTGCTGCGAGAGACCACCGAGTACGGCGAGACCGTGCGCGCCGGCACGGCTCGGCTGGTGGGCAGTGACCAGCGGGCCGTTGAACGTGAGCTGACCTTGCTCCTGGACGATGACCAGGCGCACGACGCCATGAGGCTGGGGTACAGCCCTTACGGTGACGGAAGGGCCGGCGAGCGCTCCGCGCAAGCACTCGTCAATCTCCTCCGCACCGGCTCGCATCAACTGGAGCCCGTCGTCCCCGCCGAGGGAGACGGCATCGTTCCTGAGGCCACATGATGACGGCTGACCATCCGCTCGCGGGACTTCACGTGTGCGTCGTCTCCACCGCCCATCCCCTGGACGACGTCCGCGTGACGAGCAAGCTCGTGGACTCCTTCCTCCAGGGGGGGTGCCGGGTCACCTGGGTCGGGACGGACCTCAGCGCGTTCCACGATCGCTACCGGCACTCCGGGGTGGACTATCGGTTGGTTCCGCCCGCGCGAGGCCGGCTCGGGAGACTGGCGCTGCGCTGGCGGCTTCGCGGCTCACTGCGAGACTTGCGAGACGTCGACTGGTTCTACGCACCGACGCCCGACGCCTGCGAGATCGCCGTCAACGTGGCTCGGCGTCAGGGAGGGCGGGTCCTCTACGACCTGCTCGAGGCGTATCACCGTGGCCTTCTCGATCGCTACGTCGGGGGCCGTGAGGCTCGTGCGCTTCGCAGCTACGTCCAGCGTCGTGTCACTCGCGTCTGCGCCGAGGCTGATCTGGTGTCGTACGTCAGCGAGCCCGTGCGCAGGCACTACGACTCACCCGACGCCGACTTCGTGCTCGTGAGGTCCTGCGCCCCGAGGTGGTTCGCTGAGGGTGCCCCCACGAGCACGCCGCCGGCCGCCGACGGTCTCCGTGTCCTGCATGGGAAGCTCAGTGCCATCAACGGAACCGCACCGTTGTTCGCGGCCCTGCGGCTTCTTCCGGACAGTGTCGCCTGCCGTGTGGTGATCGTCGTCGACCCAGACGCCCCCACCGATACGAGCATGATGTCGGAGGTGAGGGACCTCGAGGAGAAGGGGCGGCTGGAGGTGCTCGCGCCGGTGGCACACGCGCTCATGCCGGCCGTGATGCGAACCTGTCAGCTCGGCCTCATCGCCTATCCGCGCAGCCTGGGAGCCGAGAGCCTGCCCAACCGCCTGTTCGAGTACATGGCCTGCGGGGTTGCCGTGGCGGCTCCGAGCTACTCGCCCGAGATCCTGCGCATCCTGACGGAAGAGGACATCGGGCGCGGCTTCGACGCAGAAGACCCGGTCGCGATCGCCGCCATGCTGACCTGGGCGTCAGAGAACCTCCCGGAGCTCATCGAGGCCGGCGACCGCGCACGGCGTGCTTTCCTGGCCCGGCACAACTGGGATGCGGAGTTCGAACGCCTCACGCGGGCGATGACTCGGCCGTGACAGCGGTCCCGGACTGGGCGCGCTCGCCGGGCGCCAGGCGATGGGCCTTCTCATTGGCTGGTGTGACGGCCTACGGACTCGCGCTGTGGTGGGGATATCGCACCTTCGCCGTCGTCACCTACCCCTACCTCGGCTTCACGTACCGCACTCCCGACGCACTGGGGGTGCTCGTCGCGGCGGTCGGGCTGACCGGGTTGGCCGTCCTGCTGCCACGCCTCGTGCGGCGTCCTGGCGACTTCATGGTCTGGTTCTTCTTCGCTGTCGTGATCGCACCGGCCGCCCTCGTCCCGAGCTGGACTCACGATCTGTCTCCCCACGAGGCCAGGGTCTTCACGGTGGTTGCCCTGACCTCCTTCGCGCTCATCGTGGTCGCGAACCGCTGGTTCCCGCTGCCTTCGTGGAACCCTCCCCGACTGCGATCTCGTGACGTGGTCCTCGTCTACGCAGTGCTCTCCCTCGGGACCTACGGCTCACTGCTCACGATCATGGGGTCCAACCTGGAGGTCACCACGCTCACCGGCGTCAGAGAACTCCGCATCCTGTACCTGGAGAGGGTGTCGCAGGGGGGACCGCTTGTCGCCTATCTCGTCGCCGTCCAGGCGAACGTAGCGAACCCGCTTCTGCTGCTGCGGGGACTTCAGCGCCACTCCTGGTGCCTGGTGGCGATCGCCGTCCTCGGACAGGTCGTCATCTACTCCGCCACCGGCTATCGGACCACCTTGCTGACGGTGCCCGCAGTCCTCGCGATCGCATGGATGGCGAGACGACTGGGGGGCCGGATCCCCGGCCCGATCATCCCATCGGCACTGGGTGGAGCCTCGATACTCGGGACGACAACCGCCCTCACGACCGGATGGGTGACTCTCGGCCTGCTCGTCACGGTGCGGATGCTCTGCCTGCCGGCCGTGATCGCGCTGGCGCACGTGGACACTTTCTCCGACAGTCCTAAAGCCCGCTGGGCCTACAGCTTCGCAGGCCCGTTCCTGGACTATCCCTATGACGAGGTTCCCGCGCTCATGGTGGGGAACCTGATGACGGGTGATTCGGCCAACTACGCCAACAGCGGCTTCCTGGGAGACGGCTACGCGAACTTGGGGTACCCGGGTGTGCTCATCGAGGCAGCGCTGCTGGCGCTCGTGCTGGCCGCCCTCAACTACGCCAGTCGGGGCTTGTCCCCGGCGGTCGTCGCCACCATGGTTCTCGCTCCTGCAATGGTCGCAGCGAACATCAGCGCCTTCACCGCCATCCTCAGTGGGGGGCTGGCCGCAACTTTCGTGGCGGCGCTGCTCATGCCTCGTGAGGGATGGGAGGAGTCGGAGCGCCCGTGGTTCCCGCTGAGACGGCGCGCCAGCACATCCACCACGCCAGCGTGAAGGTCACGACCGAGGCGAAGCTGTAGCAGGCAATGGTCTGGGCCGCGCTCAAGCCTGCCATGGCGGGAACGACAATCGACATCACCACTGCGGCCAACCGAACACCGTCCCACAGCGCCTGTCTGCCCGGCATCCCGACGATGATCAGGGTTTGCGACAAGGGGAACGCCACGATCTGCGCCAAGAGACCGGGCGCCAACAGTGCCGCAAACAGGCCGGCGGTCTCCCACCGCTGCCCGAAGGCCAGACCGAACGCCCACGGGCCCAGCACCGCGAGCGGGGCACAGATGACCAGCCCGGCCCACACGAGACGGCGAGACGTGCTGACGAACATCCGATGGAGACCCGGCAGGTCGTCACGGGCGCGTTGGGCCGCTTCGTTCAGGTAGACCTGAGCAACAGCGGTGCCCAGTAGCAGCATCGGCGCCCAGAGCACCCGCTGGGTGAGTCCGAACCAGCCAGTGACCGCCTCGCCGAAGTACACCGAGATCAGCAGAAGCGGCGTATGCACTCCCATGGCGTTCAGGAGCCCAGCGGGGGTAAGCCACAGCGCCAGCGCCCGGTACCGCCTGAGCTGAGTCCCCAGGCGTCGCGGTGCCCAGGCGCCTCCCGCCACAGCCCGCCGAAGACCAGACCCGAACGCGACGGTGACGGCTCCCACTGCTTGTCCGACACCGAGGCCGACGAGCAGCCCTCCGGGGCGCCATTGCAGGGCTCCCAGTACCAACTGGGTGAACACCGTCGCGCTTGCCTGGAGAAAGTTGCGTGCTCCGATCGCACGGAACCGCCCTTGCCGGACGGCGTACTGGTTCAGGACGACGAAGGCGGCCGTCACGCCGGCGGTGATCGGGACCAACCAGAGCCAGCGCTCCAGCGCAGGCTGGCCAAAGAGGCTCGCGAGTTGCGAAGACGCCCCCCAGGCAGCCAGGGTGCAGACCGACGTCGAGAAGACGATGAACGCGAGGCCGAGGCCGACCACAGAAGCGGCGTCGGCATCATCTCGCGGAAGCGGCACGGCTTGTTCTAGTCTGAGCGCGAAGACCGTGCCCAGGATCATAACGAGTGCCGAGAACACCCCCAGGAGCCCGAACGCCTCCGGCGAGTACATCCTCGCCAGCACCGGCGCAGCAGCGAACGTCGCCAACTGACCTGCGATCGTGCCGGCCATGACTTGACCGAGACGACGGGAACGGGGTGCATCAGGCACGAATGCCGGCCCAGCCATGATGGCGAGAGGCGGTGGAGGCGATGAATCGCACCACCCGGTTGCTCGTGTCACCGATCTCGTAGCCGGCGGGGCTCGAGCTCGTCACGGGGCCGTCATCGAGGACGATCCGAACCGCGCGCTCGACGTCGTCGGGGTCAAGGCCGGTCATCATGATCGAGCCGCTGTCGAGCGCCTCGGGCCGTTCGATCGAGTCCCTGAGGGTAACCGCCGGGAACCCCAGGATCGACGACTCCTCGGCGATCGTGCCCGAGTCCGACAGCACGCACGCCGCGCGCAACTGCAGCAGGTTGTAGTCATGGAAGCCGAACGGCTCCAACCAGCGGATGTCCCCCTGCTCCCGGCGAGGCTCCGCCGTCGCGGGCTCCAGCTGCTCGAGCCGCTTACGCGTTCGTGGGTGCGTGGAGACCACGATCGGGAGGTTGTGCACCCGCTGCACGCGGTCGAGGCAGGCAAGGAGCGCGCGCAGGCGATCCGGACTGTCGACGTTCTCCTCGCGGTGTGCGCTCACCAGGAAGTACCCCCCGGCCTTCAGGCCCAGGCGGTCCAGGACGTCTGACGCCTCGATCCGGTCGCGGAAGTGCTCGAGAACCTCACGCATCGGTGAGCCAGTCACGATCACCCGTCGCGGATGCAATCCCTCAGCGAGCAGGTTGCGGCGCGCGTGCTCGGTGTAGGCAAGGTTGAAGTCGGCCACGTGGTCGACCAGTCGCCGGTTGGTCTCTTCCGGGACGTTCTCGTCGAAGCACCGGTTGCCGGCCTCCATGTGGTACGTCGGGATCCGCATCCTCTTCGCCATCACGGTCGCGAGGCAGGAGTTCGTGTCGCCCAGGACCAGGAACGCGTCCGGGCGCTCCTCCAGCAACACCTGCTCGGTGCCCACCAGGACTCCTCCCAGCACGGATCCCAGGCTGCTGGTGTCCACCCCGAGATAGTGGTCGGGCGCGCGCAGCCCGAGGTCGTCGAAGAAGACCTCGTTGAGCTGCCGGTCGTAGTTCTGTCCGGTATGCACGAGGACGTGCTCGATCCCATCGGTGGCGTCGAGCCGCGCCATCACCCGGGCCAGCCGGATGATCTCCGGACGGGTCCCGACAATCGTCATCACCTTCACGGCAGGGCCACCTTCTCGGGGTACTGGTCGGGGTTGTCGGGGTCGAGCAGCTGGTCGGCCCAGAACATCGTGACGAGCTCGCTGCTCCCCACGTTGCGGATGTCGTGCACCCACAACGTGGGCATGTCCACGAAGGAAGGCCTTTCCCCACTGAGGCGGAACGTGACGACCTCGTCGTGCAGTAACCGGCGCAGTCTGATCTCCGCCTCGCCCTTCAGCACGAAGAAGCGCTCCACTTTGTGCAGGTGGTAGTGGTCGCCGCGCATCTGTCCAGGCAGGGTCGTGGACACGAACGACTGACCCGTGCCGCCGTGAGACCGCACCGTCTCGAAGAGATCCCCGCGGTTATCGGAGTGCACCTGTGGCGAGAGCGGCCACATCGCGGGGAAGGCAGCGGCGCGGTAGGTGTTGAAGAGGTTCACCTCGAACCGCCCGGGAAGCGGAGGGATCTCGCCCCGCGTCGCGTACAGGGTGTGGGCTTCCTCGAGCAGGGTCAACACCTCGCTGATGGCCCGGGGCTCCGCCTCGACCGTGCGGCGCTCGGTGCGCCCGACGGAGTCGAGCAGCTCACGCGCTGCGTCCTGGGCGTGCAGCAAGGGAACCTCGCGGTCCCCCGTGACCGTCGGGCGGCGTCCGGCGGCCACCTCGTGGGCAAAGGTGGCCACGAAGGAGTTGTACGCCGGCCGGCCGTGCTCACCGAACAGGTTGGGGAGCAGCAGGTCGGCGAGGTGCCCGCCGGAAGCCTGGACCACGGCCGCGAGCTCGGCCGCCGCGGCTGCCTTTCCCCGACCGTAGGGGTTGTCGAGCTCGGCCTGGACGGAGTTGGCGTAGACCACGTCGATCGGCCGCCCCTCGCGCCGCAGCGCCTTGGCGAGCTCCCGCGCGAGGGCGACGTTGCCCTGCTCGACCTCCTCGTCGGAGCCGGCCCGGTTGACACCGGCCAGGTGCAGAACGGCGTCCACCCCCGCCAAGGAGGTGGCGAGCCGCTGGGGGTCGGCGAAGTGTTCACGACCGAGCCGGACGGCGTCGACACCGCTCAGCGCCCGCAGGCGGCTGGCCGTGTGCCACCCGAGGAAGCCGTGGCCACCTGTGATTGCGATCTTCACGCAAGCTCCTTCCAGGCATCGTGCCCGTACGGCGGACGCCAGCGAGTGTCCAGCCACCCGGGCGCCTGTCGCTGACCGAACCACATCATCTCGAGCCGACGTGTCAGCCCAGCCACACGGCCCGATCGAGTGCCGGCCCGAAAGCCGAGCGCCAAAATCCTCTGAGCCAGGGCCTCGGGAACGTGTCGAGGTTCGCGATCCCCGAGCACCCTGACCAGTCCTGCCGTGGTCAGACCCTCCCACGGCTGGAGCACAACCGGAGGTGGCTTCTCGTCGGTCGTAGCCACATGCGCGATCGCGTCTGCGACATTGGTGACCAGCACCTGGGGGGTCGGGCGATCACCCCGTCCGGCGACCGAGGCCGCGGGAGACCGCAGCGCCAGCGCCAGCGTCCGCGTCACCGCACGGCCCGGGCCGTGGACCGAGGTGGGGCGAAAGCACACCGTGTCACCCGCCCGAGCGCGGACCAAGTCCTCCGCCCACGCCTTCGCCGCCGAGTAGGGGCTGAACGGCTCCATCTCCGTCGACTCGTCGAGGACGGCGCGCCGTCCCTGGACCGCCGCGGAGCTCACGTGGACCAGCCTGGCATGGGGAGGCGCTGCTACCGCCACGGCGGCTGGCAGCAGGGCATCGGCACCGACGAGGGCGTCGTTGCCTCCTGCCGTGGCGGTGGCCAGGCCAGCGGCGTTGACCACGACGGAGCAGTCAGCGAGGAGGTGTCTGAGGCTCTCGATCTCGTGCACGAGGTCGAAGCGCTGCAACTCACCGCGAACGAGCGCTTCGCCCCGTGCGCTGGTGGAAAGCCGCGGGGCTCGTACCCGCTGGGTGACCGCACCGTGCCGGTCGAGCGCTTCGACCACCGCCGAGCCCAGGAACCCGGTGGCCCCCAGGACCGCCACACGCGCCGTTGTCATCGCCGCCTGCGCTGGGCGGCCGTCTCGAGCATCCGCTCCAGGTGCGCGGCCCCCGCGTCGGAGCTGAGCTCCCGCTCATACGCGGCACGCCCGCGGTCCCCCATCGCCGCTCTCTCTGCGGGAGGCAGGTCTACCAGCGCTCGCATGGCGGCCGCCAGCTCGGAGGGGGTCTCCGGCGTCACCGTCAGCCCACACCTCACTCGCTCGACCAGCTCAGCGGCATCACCGGCGACCGAGCAGAGCACTGGCGCTCCGCACGCCATCGACGCCTGCAGCTTGCTCGGGATCGTGCCCCTGAAGAGCTCCAGGTCGCGAAGGCTCACCAGCTGGGCCACCGACGAGGCCATCAGCCCGGGCATCTCCGCCATCGGCCGCGGTCCCAAGAAACAGACGCGTTCGCTCACCTGCAGCCGTTGCGCAAGAGCCTCGAGACCCGGGCGAGCCACACCATCGCCCACGAGAGCCAGACCGATGTCCTCACGATCGGGCAGCAGGGAGATCGCATGGACAGCGTGCTCGAGCGCCTGCACGTCGCCGATGCCGCCCGCGTACATGATCCACGAGCGCGAAGGAGGGAGCGGGCTCGCTCCGAGGGGGAGGCCGGGGGGCCGGAAGACGGTCTCGTCCACCCAGTTGGGCACGGACTCGGGCACCACCACGGCCCCCCGGCCCGTCAGCGTGCGAGCCATGGTGGGGCTGATGGCGGCGATGCCTTCCGCGCGTCGGTAGAGCCGGGTCAAGAATCCCGTGATGCCGCGCTCGACGGCACGGGTCGCGCGGCCTTGTCCGATGAAGCCACTTGCGGTCACGGTCTCGGGCCACAGGTCCTGCACGTAGAGGACATACGGGACGCCTGCGGTCGCTCGAAGTGCCATCGCCGCGGCTCCCACCGTGGCCGGGGTGAGGTAAACGAGACACACGTCGACGTCACGCAGCCAGCCGACCTGGAGGGTCGCGGAGGCCGCGAAAGAGGTGAGGCTGGCTGCACGGCGGAGGGCGTTGTCATCGTGACTCGGGACGTCGGGGACGCGAAGCAGCCGCACTCCCTCCCGCTCCTCCTGCTGTCGCAGCGACATCCGGTAGCCGGAGTGCACGCGGCCCTGTGGATAGCTGGGGTAGCCGGTGAGCACCTGCACTTCGTGCCCACGGGCAGCCAGTGCCCGAGCGATCGCGGCCGGGTGGGCGGCCGAACCCGTCTCGGGCTCGTACCACTGGGAGATCATCCCGATCTTCACGAGGCGGTCCGTTCTGCACCGGCCAGCGACGTCAGCCGCGGCGTCGCGAGGTAGGTCAGCACTGTGAGGGTCGCGAGCAGCAGCGACGTGACCGGTTGGCCGTCGTAGAGGTAGGCGGCCATCACACAGATCACCGCGGCGAGCGCGGCGCTCCAGGCCGCGGACGCCCAGTGCGGCCACCCCTGTTGGACAAGGCGCTGGTAGACGTGACCGCGGTGGGCCTGCGTCAAGGACTGCCCTGCGCGTGCACGCTTGAGGATGACCCAACCCGTGTCGGCGAAGTAGACGAGGGTCGGTGCGAGGACCAGGGCGGCGGGCACCCCGGCTCCCCAGGCGAGGACGGAGGCAGCGGCGACCAGGCCCCCGACGCCATAGCTGCCGACGTCGCCGAGGAAGATGCGCGACGACCCGTTCCACGGCAGGAAGCCCAGCGCAGCGCCAGCGAGTGCCGAGCCCACGACCAGAAGGGCAGTCAAGTCGTACTCGTGGCCCAGCCACGCGAACCACGCTCCACAGATCGCCGCATTGAGCCCGGAGATCACGTTGACGCCGTCCATGAAGTTGAAGGCGTTCACGTAGGCGACCGTAGCGAGGGTGGCCACCAGCAGGAACGGGACCGTCCCGAACCCGGCGGCACCAACCGCCTCTTGGACCGTGACTGAGACTGCGAGTGCCACGATCCCCTGCGCAGCCAGGCGGAGCACGGGCGGAAGTGAACGGACATCGTCGACCAGGCCCACCGTCCCGAGCACAAGCGCGGCCGCGAGCACGAGGGCCACCTCCTCCACGTCGGCGCCACCCATGGCGGGCGTCGCGAGGAGGACGGCGAGCAGGACCGCGATGCCTCCACCTCTGGGGGTCGGGAGGACGTGCATCGACCGGTCGTTGGGAACGTCGGAGATCCCGACGCGACGCAGCATGGGGATCAGCACGCCTGTCAGCACCAGAGCGCCGCCGAGGGCAACCCAGAACGCAGTCACGAGCCGGTCCCGACCAGCCTTCGGAAGTCTGGCAGCCCCTGCAGTAGCTCCACTACCTCAGGGACGTCGAGACGCTCTGTGTTGTGGGAGTGGTAGTCGTCCAGCTCCGACTCGCGCGGATCACCCTCGTCGAAGTACTCGCCGTAGTTGAGGTCGCGAGCATCGACGGCCACCCGGAAGTAGTCGCCCTGGTCCTCGGAGCGTGCCAACTCCTCACGGGTCGCCAGCGTCTCGTAGAGCTTCTCGCCGTGCCGGGTGCCGATCACCGTGAGCTTGGGCTCGCAGCCCATCGCCTCGCCGACCGCGCGGGCCAGGTCGCCGACGGTGCTTGCCGGCGCTTTGCGGATGAAGAGGTCGCCGGGTCGGGCGTGCTCGAAGGCGTGCTCGACCAGGTGGACGGCGTCGTCCAACGACATCAGGAACCTCGTCATCGAGGGGTCGGTGACCGTCAGTGGCTCACCGCGGCCGATCTGCTCCAGGAACAGCGGGATCACCGAGCCACGAGACATCATGACGTTGCCGTACCGGACGGTGGACACGGTGGTCCTTGCGGTCGGATTGTTGCGCGCGAAGGCCTGGGCGACCTTCTCCATCAGCGCCTTGCTCATCCCCATTGCGTTGACCGGGTAGGCGGCCTTGTCGGTGCCGAGGCAGACGACGCTCTGGACGCCGTTGGCATTCGATGCCTCAATGACGTTGGAGCTGCCAAGGATGTTGGTGCGTACCGCCTCGAGCGGGAAGAACTCGCAGCTGGGCACCTGCTTGAGCGCGGCCGCGTGGAAGACGAAGTCGACGCCGCGGGTCGCGCGGTTGACGCTGTCCTCGTCGCGCACGTCGCCCAGGTAGAACCGAACCCGGGAGTCGTTGAGAGCCTGGCGCAGCTCGTGCTGCTTCAGCTCGTCGCGGCTCAGGACCCGGACCTCGCGGACGTCCGTGTCGAGCAGGCGACGGATCATCGTGGAGCCGAACGAGCCTGTTCCTCCGGTAACGAGGACCGTGGACTGGTCGGTGTGCATGGGTTGTGGGTCGCCTTCCGATGGATCTCGGCGCAGTGTAGGGCCCGTGCGCCAAGGGGACGCGAGTCGGGCCCGCGGCGCCTACGCGGGACGAGGGTGCCCCGACCTGGTGGTCGGGGCACCCTCGCGTGGAGGTCGTTACTTGCGGGAAGCCACCATGATCGGGCGGAAGTCGACGCGGACGTTGTAGGCGCCCTTACGCTTCTTGACACCACCGCTCTGGTTCTGGACCCGCTTCGTCGAAGCCGGGGTCTTGACCGTGGCGCGACCGGTGGGCTTCCAGTAGATCCGGCGGACCTCCTTCTTGCCGACCTTCGCGGTGCACATCCAGACGCCGTTCTTGCTCTTAGAGCACCCCACGAAGTTGGTGTTGAGGAGCCAGGAGCGGACCACCTTGTAGGACTTGGCCGGCGGCAGCGGCCTGCCCTTGTTGTCCGCCATGTTGATCGCCAGCTCGGGGCTGGCGAACCAGCCCAGCCAGTAGGTCCGCTGCATCCGAGCGGCGGCACTCAACGCGTAGGTGCGCACGACGTAGGCCTGCTGCTTCGCCATCGGGTATCGCGTCCTGGTGGTGGCACCGCCACCTGCCACGCCGTAGTTGATCTCGTTGTTCCAGAAGGGCTTCTTGACCCCGATGCGCGCGAGCTGCTTCTTGATCGACAGCATGATCGCGTAGGAGTCCTCCGGGGTGCCCTTCTGCAGCGGGAAGGGGTCGATCGCGATCGCGTCGAGGTAGGTGTGGACCCGCTTGCCGCCGACGCTCTGCTTGAAGTAGTTCACAGTCCAGGCCTGCTGCGAGTCGAGCCTCAGCGCGACGGCCGGGGAGACCACCTTGGCACCCTTGCCGGCGGCGCCCTTGATGGCCTGCGAAGCCACGGCGGTCAACTGCGCCATCTGAGCGGGGCTGCCCTGCCAGTTCTGGATGATGTTCGGCTCGGGCCAGACCTGGTAGTCCAGCCGGGTCTTGTACCGCTTCGCCACCGCGGTGACGTAGGCCCGCCACGCCGCGAGGTTGGGCATGTAGTCCGTGTAGTCCGGCGAGAGAGGGTTCGCCGAGTAGAACCTCGGCGTCTGCCCCAGCACGATCATGGGCTGAGCGCCCGCCTTCTCGGCCGCGGCTACCTGCGCGTCCAGACGGGAGAAGTCGTAGATGCCCGGTGCCGTCTCGATGTAGGGCCAGTACGTCCCGGTGGTGGTGAAGTTGGCCGAACCGACCGGGACGCCCGGCGCCGTCGTCCAGTCGGAGTCGTGCATGCCGAAGAACGCCGGGGTGATCTTCTGCGCGTGCGCGGGCGAGGCCACGAGGGCCGTGCTCAGCACCAGGACCGGCGAGAGCAGCAGTGTCAGCAGCGCGAGCAGACGCCGCCGAGGACGAGACAAGGACATCGAAATTCCCCCATGAACCCGATAGATGGGTGCTCGTGGTCTAGAGCACCCCGGGAGGCTAACACCGGTGTTGGCGCCTTCTCGCGCTTTTGACCGGACCCAGGCATGCCCTTAGGGGTGTGGTCGCCGCTTCTGCACTGGGCCAGTGCCCGGCGGCCTCGTCGGCAGCGCTCCCTACGATGAACCGCATGACGACGCTCGCCATCGGTGCCCATGTCGACCAGACCGACCCCGTGGCGGAGGCGAAGGCGCGCAACGCGCCGTTGGTGCAATTCTTCCTCGGCGACCCCCAGAGCTACGGCGGCCCCGAGATCGCGTATGCCGGCGGCGCGGAGGCGCTCAAGGCCGACGCCGAGGCCGCGGGCGTCGAGCTGTACGTGCACGCGCCGTACCTGATCAACGTCGCGACGACGAACAACCGGATCCGGATTCCCAGCCGCAAGCTGCTGCAGCAGCACGTCGACGCGGCCGCGTCGATCGGCGCCAAGGGCGTGATCGTGCACGGGGGGCACGTCAACAAGTCCGACGACCCCGAGAAGGGGTTCGACAACTGGCGCAAGGCGATCGAGGCTACCGATCTCAAGGTGCCGCTCTTGATCGAGAACACCGCGGGGGGCGACAACGCGATGGCGCGCTACCTGGACCGGATCGGCCGGGTCTGGGAGGCGATCTCCGGTGCGGAGGGCTTCGAGCGGGTCGGCTTCTGCCTCGACACCTGCCACGCCCACGCCGGCGGCAACCCGCTGGAGACCGTCGTCGGGGACGTCCTGCGGATCACCGGGCGGATCGACCTGGTGCACTGCAACGACAGCCGCGACGACTTCGACACCGGGGCCGACCGGCACGCCAACTTCGGCGCCGGCCGGATCGACCCGGAGCTGCTCGCCTCGGTGGTGCGCGACGCCGGCGCGCCGGTCGTCTGCGAGACACCGGGTGGGGCGCAGGAGCACGTCGCCGACTTCGAGTGGCTGCGGGCGCGGCTGTAGCCTCGACGGGTGCTGAGCGTCCGCGAGATCTCCGAGCAGGACCACCGCGCCTTCCTCGACTCCCGTGACTCCGCGAGCTTCCTGCAGACCCCGGCCTGGGGCCGGGTCAAGGGCGAGTGGCGCCGCGAGTCCCTCGGGTGGTTCTCCGGTCCCGGTGACGGTGAGCTGGTGGGCGCCGCCCTGGTCCTCTACCGCCAGCTGCCCAAGATCAGGCGCTACCTCGCCTACCTGCCCGAGGGCCCGGTCATCGACTGGGAGACCGAGCAGCTCGGCGAGTGGCTGGCCCCGCTGACCAGGCACCTCAAGGGCAAGGGCGCCTTCGGGGTCCGCATGGGCCCGCCGGTGGTCACCCGCCGCTGGACCGCGGCCCAGGTGAAGGAGGGCATCGCCGATCCCGGCGTACGCCGCCTCGACGACCTGGCGCCCACCGAGCGCGACGCCGTGGGCGCGCGCGTCGTGTGTCAGCTCGACGAGCTCGGCTGGCGACGGCAGACGGCCGAGGGCGGCTTCGCCGCCGGCCAGCCGCAGTACGTCTTCCAGGTGCCGCTCGCCGGCCGCTCGGAGGAGGACGTGCTCAAGGGGATGAATCAGCTGTGGCGGCGCAACATCAAGAAGGCCGCCAAGATGGGCGTCGAGGTCGTCTCGTCTGACTCACCCGACGACCTCAAGGCGTTCCACGACCTCTACGTCCACACCGCTCGCCGCGACCACTTCACGCCGCGCCCCCTGTCGTACTTCCAGACGATGGTCGACGCCCTCGGCTCCGAGAGCCCGGACCGGATCCGGCTGTGGTTCGCGCGGCACGAGGGCGACCTGGTCGCCGCCACGATCGGGATCCGGGTCGGCACGCACGCCTGGTACTCCTACGGCGCCTCCTCCACCGAGAAGCGCGAGGTGCGCGGCTCCAACGCCGTGCAGTGGGCGATGATCCAGGACGCGATCGCCGCCGGCGCCACCGTCTACGACCTGCGCGGCATCACCGACACCCTCGACCCGGACGACTCCCACGTCGGGCTGATCCAGTTCAAGGTCGGCACCGGCGGCGAGGCTGTCGAGTACGCCGGCGAGTGGGACCTGCCGCTCAACCGCCCGCTCTACAAGGCGTTCGACGTCTACATGAGGCGGCGCTGATGGCCGCGGCCCGTGCGGTCCGCCGGCCGGGGTTCTGGGCGCTTCCCTGCGCTTCTGGGCCGTTTTTCTGGCCCATAAGCGCAGGGTTATCAGCATCTGCTGATAACCCTGCCACCCCCAGGACCACCCCATGAGCCTCACGCTGACAGTGGACGGCGACCGCTGGCGTGCCCACCTGCGGAAGGTGGCGGAGGAGCACCCGGGGCTGGTGCCGGTGGCGAAGGGCAACGGGTACGGGTTCACGCTGGGGCGGCTGGCGCGCAAGGCGGGATGGCTCGGCGTCGACACGCTGGCGATCGGCACCTACGACGAGATCGGCCACGTTGCGCAGCGCTTCGACGGCAGCCTGCTCGTGCTGACTCCGTGGCGGCCGTTCGGCGCGGCGCTCGACCTCGACCCCACCGAGGACCCCGCGCTCGCGCGGCGACTGATCCACACCATCGGCAGGGTCGAGGACCTGCACGCGCTGCTCACCCGCCAGCCCGATGCGCGCTTCGTCCTCGAGCGGATGACCTCGATGCAGCGCCACGGCCTCAGCGCCCGCGGGCTCTGGGCCGCCGCTCGCGCCCTCGCCGAGCACCCGCGCGCCCGGCTCGAGGGCATCGCGCTGCACCTCCCGCTCGCGCAGGGCTCGCACCTCTCCGAGGTCACCCGGCTCATGAACGACGTCGTGGCCGCGGGCCTCGACACCACGACGGTGTGGGTCAGCCACCTGACCGACGACGAGCTGACCGCGCTCCAAGCCCGGTACGCCGACTACACGATCCGCCCCCGCATCGGCACCTCCCTGTGGCTGGGCGACCGCGACGCGCTGCGGGTGACCGCCACCGTGCTGGATGTCCACGACCTCGAGCGCGGCGACGCCTTCGGCTACCGCGCCCGGACCGCGCCCAAGAGCGGGCACCTGCTGGTCGTCAGCGGCGGTACGGCGCACGGCATCGGCCTGGAGGCGCCCACGGGCGAGTCCTCGATCAAGGCACGAGCGGCCACCCTGGCGCGCGGCGGCCTCGACGCGGTCGGCTTCGTCCGCTCGCCGTTCTCCATCGACGGCAAGCAGCGGCTCTTTGCCGAGCCGCCGCACATGCAGGCCTCGATGCTGTTCCTGCCCTCCGGCGCCCACGTGCCCCAGGTCGGCGACCTAGTGGACGTCCGGGTCCGCTACACCGCGACGGCGTTCGACCGCGTCGTCATCACCTGAGGCTGGCGCGCCACCGGGTCGTACTCGGGCCGCCAGATGTCGCGCACCACGATCGCGACCAGGTAGAGCTCGCAGAGCATCCGCACCACGATCGCCACCCAGTAGAAGCCGGCGTCGCCGCCGCCGGCGGGCTCGAGGTAGCCGCCGAGGTACCACCAGACGGTCGCGAAGTAGAGCACCTCGCCGGCCTGCCAGACGAGCTGGTCGCGCCAGCGCGGCCGGGCCAGCACCGCCAGCGGCAGCAGCCACAGCACGTACTGCGGCGAGTAGACCTTGTTGACGAGCAGGAACCCCGCCACGATCAGGAAGCCCAGCTGGGTGAAGCGTGGCGTCTGCGGCGCGAGCATCCCGAGGGCGAAGACGCCGCCGCACCACAGCGCGAACAGCACCCACGACCAGGCGTTGATGGTCGACGCGCTGATCGCCAGGTCGCCGGCTTGGTCGATGACCAGCCAGATCGACCCCAGGTCGGCGGTGCGGTCGGAGTTGAACGACCAGAAGACCTTCCACTCCGTCGGACTCGCCAGGTACGCCGGCGCGTTGACCAGCAGCCAGGTCGCCAGGCCCGCGAAGACCACCGCACCCAGCTGGTCGAGGCGGCGCCGGCGCAGGCAGATCACCAGGATCGCGCCCAGCAGGAACAGCGGGAACAGCTTGACCGCCGTACCGAGGCCGATCAGGACGCCGGTGAGCACCGGCCGGTCGCGCGCCCAGGCCCACAGGGCACCGGCGACCGTGGCGACCGCGAGCAGGTCCCAGTTGACCAGGCCGGTCAGGACCAGGGCCGGGGACAGCGCGAAGATCGCGGCGTCCCACGGCCGCCGCGGGTTGACCTTGGCCAGCAGCCAGGCGCTCAGGATGGTCAGCGCGGCGAGGCCGAGCGCGTTGACGACGACGTAGAGCCGGGTCTCGCGCTGGATCTCGGGGTCGGCCTGCAGGTCGCCGACCGACCTGGAGTAGCGCTCCTCCAGGTCCGGTGACCCGTTGAGCCAGTGGGTGACGTGCGAGGTCGCCCACGCCCAGTACGAGATGCCGACCGGGTACTCCATCGAGTCGTAGCGCCCGCGGGTCTCCTCGTCGTCGGTGTAGGGGTAGGTGTGCTCGGCGAAGCCGCGCAGGGTGTAGAGGAACGGCAGGTCGGAGTAGCACATCGCGGAGTAGCGGGCATCGCCCTCCATCCAGGTCCCCTCGACGCACGGCGCCTTCTGAACCAGCCCCAGCGCGAAGCCGAGCGCGGCCAGGAGCACCACCACCCGCAGCGGTGTCCACCAGCGGCTCGCGCCGATGCGCTCGCCGGCAGGGCCGCCGACGCTCTCGCTGAGCGCCGCGGCGACCTCGTCGTCCTGGGTCGGGTGGACGTGACCGCTCACGCGGTCACCAGACGGAGTACGACTCGCGGGGCGGACCACCCGAGGAGTCCCGCGCCGGCGTGGGCGTGGGCGTCGGGGTGGGGGTCGGCGTGGGGGTGGGCGTCGGCGTCGGCGTGGGGGTGGGCGTCGGCGTCGGCGTCGGGGTGGGGGTCGGCGTGGGGGTGGGCGTCGGCGTCGGCGTCGGGGTCGGCGTCGGCGTCGGCTTCTTGGTGGGCTTCTTCGTCGGCTTCGGCGGCGGCGGCGGGGCCGGCTCGTGACCGTCGCTCGGCGCCTCGCCGTCGACGTACACCGGGTCCGCGAGGTCGAGAACGTCGGTGCCCTCCAGCGCCCGCTGCATCACCGCGGTCCAGGTCGCGGTCGGGTAGTCGCCGCCGTAGAAGCTGGGCAGCCAGCCGTCGAGCGGCTCGGCGCCCCTGCCCCGTACATAGACGACCGAGGTGGCCAGCTGCGGCGTGAAGCCGGTGAACCACGACGAGACGACGTCGCCCTTGTCGTTGGTCGACGTGCCGGTCTTGCCGGCCGCCGGCCGCTCGAGCGCCCCGGCATCGGAGCCGGTGCCGGTCTCGACGACCTGCTCCAGCGCGTAGGAGACGTCGGCGGCGATGTCCTCGTCGAGGACCCGCTTGGCCTTGTTCGTGTGGCGGTGCAGGACCTCGCCGTCCTTGGACTCGACCCGCTCGATGACGTACGGCGTGGCCGCCTCGCCGCCGTTGGCGATGGTCGCGTAGGCGTTGGCCATGTTGATCGGGCTGACCGTCGCGCTGCCGAGGGCCACGCCGACGTTGGGCTCGAGGCCCGGCGTCGAGGCGGGGATGCCCGCGGCGCGCTTGCCGCGCGGCTTGGCCGGCGGGATGCCGAGGGCGTTGGCCATCTCGATCACCTTGTCCGGTCCGTCGGGGATGGAGTCGGTGAGGTCGACGAACGCGGTGTTGATCGAGTCCTCGGTCGCCTTGAGCAGGCTCACCTGACCGAAGTCCTCGTCACCCTGGTTCTCGAACTCGGTGTCGCCGATCTCGATCGGGCTGTTGCCCTCGAAGGTGTCCTTGAGCGAGAAGCCGGCCTTGATGCCCGCGGCCAGGGCGAACGGCTTGAGGATCGAGCCGGCCTGGCCGCCGGAGACCGCCCAGTTGAGCTGTGACTGCAGGTAGTCCTGGCCGCCGTAGAAGCCGCGCACCGCGCCGGTGCCGGGCTCGACGCTGGCGACGCCGACGTGCAGCTGCTTGTCCTTGAAGCCCTCGGGTCGCGCCTCGATGACGCCCTGCTTGGCGGCGTCCATGGCCTTCTGGGTGAACGTCGTGGTGATCCGCAGGCCCTTGCCGTCGATGTCCTCGTCGTCGAAGCCGAGCTTGTTCAGCTCCTTGCGCACCAGGGTGAGCATGTGGCCCTTCTGGTCGCCGTAGGCGCTGCGGGCCTCGATCTTGGGGAACTTCGGCAGCGCCTCCCGCGCCTTCGCGACCGGCTCGGCGTACTTGTCGTCCATCTCCGCCATGCCGTCGAGCACGAACTGGAAACGCCCCTTGAGCGCCTCGCGCGCGTCCTTGCCGTTGGCGGGGTCCAAGCGCGTCGGGTTGTTGAGCACGCTCGCGAGCACGGCCGACTGGCGCAGGTTCAGGTCCTTGGCCGGCTTGTCGAAGTAGGCACGCGCCGCCGCCTGCACGCCGTACGCGCCGCGACCGAAGTAGATGGTGTTGAGGTAGCCGGCGAGGATCTCGGTCTTGCTCATCTGGTTGCGGATCTTCAGCGAGAGGATCGCCTCCTTCGCCTTGCGCGTCAGGGAACGCTCCTGGGTCAGGTAGAGGATCTTCACGTACTGCTGGGTGATCGTCGACGCCCCCTGGGTGGCGTTGCCCGACGCGTTGCTGAACGCCGCGCGCAGGATGCCCTTGGGGTCGATGCCGCGGTCGGTCCAGAAGGTGCGGTTCTCCGCGGCGATGACCGCGTCCTCGAGCTGGTCGGGGATCTCGGCGATCGGGATCGACTCGCGGTCCTGGACCGCGAAGCTGCCGAGCTGCTCCTTGCCGCCGTCGAAGTAGACGTAGGAGGTCTCGGTCTGGAAGTCCTCGTTGGGGTCCGGGATGTCGATGGTCTTGTAGAGGAACACGAAGCCGCCGGCGGCGACGAGCGAGCCGACGAGGCCGGTGATCAGCAGCCACTTGCCGGCCTTCTTGGCCTTCTGCTTGCGAGTCAGGGAAGGCTTGCTCCCCTTCGAGCCCTTGCCCTTGCCCTTGGTCGCCGGGGCCTTGGTCACGGGCGCTCCGGCAGCCCTGCGCTTGCCACTCAAGATGTCGTTGCTCCGGGGGTCGGGGACGTTCGTCTATCACCGCCGCACGTGGTACGGCGGACGACGACGTCCCAGGGTACGCACGACGCGCCCGCTCACCCCAGTCCTGTGGGCGGGGACACGCGCACGTCACACGATGGATATGTCTCCGATTCGTAATCGGCGGATATATCGCTACGATAGGTCTCGTGGCACGTCGCGGAGAGACCATCGAGCTTGCAGTCCTCGGACTGCTGCACGAGGGACCCATGCACGGCTACGAGCTGCGCAAGCGGCTCAACCTCATGCTCGGCTGGAGCCGGGTGCTCAGCTACGGCTCGCTCTACCCCGCGTTGAAGAAGATGCTGCGGGGCGCGCTGATCGAGGAGCACACGACGGCCCCGGTCCCGGGCGTCCCGGTCACGCGGCGCCCCCGCATCGTCTACCGCGTCACCGAGGCCGGCACCCGCGAGTTCCAGCGGCTCATGTCCGAGGTGGGGCCGACGGCGTGGGAGGACGACAACTTCGACATCCGGTTCGCGTTCTTCGGCAGCACCGACATGGAGATCCGCCTGCGGGTCCTCGAAGGTCGCCGCACGCGGCTGCAGGAGCGGCTCGACCGCGTGCAGTCGCAGCTGTCGATGACGCAGGCGGAGGTCGACCGGTACGCCGCCGAGCTCCAGCGCCATGGCGTCGAGTCGGTCGAGCGTGAGGTCCGGTGGCTCTCGGACCTGATCAACGCCGAGCGCAGCCTCGACCAGATCGAGCTGCAGCGCCGCGCCACCGAGCAGCCCCAGCAATAGCCCAGCAGTTCGCACGACCGCACGATCTCCAGAGAAGTCACCACGAAGGGAAGCCCCCATGGGTTCGGTACGAGTAGCAATCGTCGGCGTGGGCAACTGCGCCACGTCATTGATCCAGGGCGTCGAGTACTACCGCAACGCCGACCCCGACGGCACGGTCCCCGGGCTGATGCACGTGATGTTCGGCGAGTACCACGTCAAGGACGTGGAGTTCGTTGCGGCCTTCGACGTCGACGCCAAGAAGGTCGGGTTCGACCTGTCCGAGGCCACCCAGGCCTCCGAGAACAACACGATCAAGATCGCCGACGTGCCCCCGCTCGGCGTACCCGTCCAGAAGGGCCCGACCCTCGACGGCCTCGGCAAGTACTACCGCGAGACCATCGAGGAGTCCGACGCGGACTCCGTCGACGTGGTCCAGGTCCTCAAGGACACCGGCGCGGACGTCATGGTGTCCTACCTGCCGGTGGGCTCCGAGGAGGCCGACAAGTTCTACGCGCAGTGCGCGATCGACGCGGGCGTCGCCTTCGTCAACGCCCTGCCCGTCTTCATCGCCTCCGACCCGGTCTGGGCCAAGAAGTTCGAGGACGCCGGCGTCCCGATCGTCGGTGACGACATCAAGTCCCAGGTCGGCGCGACCATCACCCACCGGGTGATGGCCAAGCTGTTCGAGGACCGCGGCGTGGCGCTGGACCGCACCTACCAGCTCAACGTCGGCGGCAACATGGACTTCAAGAACATGCTGGAGCGCGACCGCCTCGAGTCCAAGAAGGTCTCCAAGACCCAGGCCGTCACGTCCAACCTCGAGGGCTCGCTCTCGGGCAAGATCCACGACCGCAACGTCCACATCGGCCCCTCGGACTACGTCCAGTGGCTCGACGACCGCAAGTGGGCCTACGTCCGCCTCGAGGGCCGCGCGTTCGGTGACGTGCCCCTCAACCTCGAGTACAAGCTCGAGGTCTGGGACTCCCCCAACTCCGCCGGCATCATCATCGACGCGATCCGCGCCGCGAAGATCGCCAAGGACCGCGGCATCGGCGGCCCGATCATCTCGGCGTCGTCGTACCTGATGAAGTCCCCGCCGGTCCAGCTCAACGACGACGAGGGTCGCCGCCGCGTCGAGGCCTTCATCAAGGGCGAAGAGTGAGCGTGAGGCACGAACGCGCACTCGTCTCGCCCGCAGGTTGAGCAAGCCCCGCGGCTGAGGAACGAAGCCGCGACGGGCGCGTCGAAACCCCGTGAGCCGCACGCGCACCGCAACACCCGCACTTCCCGCTGACCCGTCAGAAACTTTCTGACGGGTCAGCGGCATTTCCGAGCAGTTGGTGACGGGTCAGCGGGAGGCCCACCAGGCGAGGAGGGCCTCGCGCGCCTCGTCCTGGGTCATCGGGCCGCGGTCCATGCGCAGCTCGAGCAGGTGGTGGTAGGCCTGGCCGACCTCGCGCCCGGGCGGGATCTGCAGGATCTCCATGATCTGGTTGCCGTCGAGGTCAGGGCGCAGCGCGCTGAGCTCCTCCTCCTCCGAGAGCCGGGCGATGCGCTCCTCCAGGCTGTCGTAGGTACGACGCAGCCGGTCGGCCTTGCGCTGGTTGCGGGTGGTGCAGTCCGCGCGCGTCAGCACGTGCAGCCGCTCGAGCTGGTCGCCGGCGTCGCGGACGTAGCGGCGTACGGCGGAGTCGGTCCACTCGCCGTTGCCGTAGCCGTGGAAGCGCAGGTGCAGCTCGACCAGCTTGGAGACCGCGTCGATCTCGTCGTTGCTGAACTTCAGCGCCTTCATCCGCTTGCGGGTGATCTTGGCGCCGACCACGTCGTGGTGGTGGAAGGTGACCGTGCCGTCCTCGACGAAGCGGCGGGTGCGCGGCTTGCCGACGTCGTGCATCAGCGCCGCGAACCGCGACACGAAGTCCGGCTCGCCGCCGAGCCGGTCCTCGAGGTCGATCGCCTGCTCGAGCACGGTGAGCGTGTGCTCGTAGACGTCCTTGTGCCGGTGGTGCTCGTCGCGCTCCAGGGCGAGCGCCGGCAGCTCGGGCAGCACCCGCTCGGCGAGCCCGGTCTCGACCAGCAGCGTCAGCCCGAGGCGGGGGTACGGCGCACAGATCAGCTTGACCAGCTCGTCGCGGACCCGCTCGGCGGAGATGATCTCGATCCGCTCGGCCATCGCGGTCATGGCCGCGACCACGCCCGGGTCCACGGTGAAGCCCAGCTGCGCGGCGAACCGCGCCGCGCGCATCATCCGCAGCGGGTCGTCGGAGAAGGAGTCCTCGGGGCGCCCCGGCGTGCGCAGCACCCGGTGCGCCAGGTCGACCACGCCGCCGTAGGGGTCCTCGAGCACCCGCCCGGGCACCAGCACCGCCATCGCGTTGACCGTGAAGTCGCGCCGGCCCAGGTCGCCGTCGAGGGTGTCGCCGAAGTCGACCGAGGGCTTGCGGGAGGTGGGGTCGTAGACCTCGGAGCGGTACGTCGTCACCTCGACGACCCAGTCGCCCTTGCGGCAGCCGATCGTGCCGAACGCCCGGCCCATGTCCCACAGCGCGTCGCCCCAGCCCTTGAGCAGGCGCTCGGTCTCCTCCGGACGCGCGGAGGTCGCGAAGTCGAGGTCGTTGTGGCGCCGCCCGAGCATCGCGTCACGCACCGGGCCGCCGACCAGGGCCAGCTCGTGGCCTGCGGCGTTGAAGATCCGGCCGAGGTCGTCGATGACCGGCGAGATCCGGTCCAGCTCGTCGGCGACGGCGCGCTGGACGTCGGCCAGGCGCAAGGTCGGGGGCGGGGCTTCGGGCACGACCGTCGAGTCTATCGGGACGGCGCCACGCCCGTCGGTCCGGAGGGGAGGCGGCCGGGCCGATAGGCTCGGTGGGTGGTCCGGTCCTCCCTGCATGTGCGCGCCCTCGGCGCCGCGATGGGGGTGGCGACCTGCCTCGCCGCGGCCTCCGCGCCGACGCCGGCGACCGCCAGCACGACCGCCACCACCGCCGCCAGCACCGCCGCCGTGCAGCCGAGCACCGCGGTGGAGCCGGAGCCGCTCACGGTGACCCTCGACGACATCAGCCCCGCGGTGGTGCCCTGGCGGGGACCCATCGAGATCACCGGCACGGTGACCAACAGCGACACCGAGACCTGGTCGACGGTCAACCTGTACCCCTTCGTCGGAGGGGAGGCGCTCACGACGCCCGCTGAGCTCGAGGCGGCCACGGAGGTGCCGGCCTCCGAGGAGGTCGGTCAGCGCCTCACCGACAGTGGCCCCTACGACTCCGTCCCGGAGCTGGCGCCCGGTGAGTCCTACCGCTTCACGATCTCCCTGCCCCGCACCGACTACCGGCTCCCGTCGCGCGGCGTCTACTGGTTCGGCGTGCACGCCCTCGGCGAGGGCCCCCAGCCCCGCGACCTCATCGCGGAGGGCCGGGCTCGCACGTTCCTGACCTTCGTTCCGCGCAACGCCAAGGGATCGGTCGACACGGCGGTCGTGGTGCCGCTGCGCCGCCTGGTGTCCTACGCGGCCGACGGCTCGCTCGCCCAGGTGGACGCCTGGGTGAGGACCCTGGAGGACGGCGGCCGGCTGCACGGCCTGGTCGAGCTCGGCGCCGCCGCCGGCCCGGCCCCGGTGACCTGGCTCGTGGACCCGGCGCTGCTGGACGCCGTACGTCGGCTCTCGCTCGGCAACCCGCCGCGCTCCCTCGCCCCCACCCAGCCGCCCGGCGAGGCGGTCGAACCGGGGGACGGCGAGAGCCCCACGCCGACGGAGACGATCAGCCCCGAGCAGGAGCAGCCCGCCGACGAGGAGCAGGAGCTCAGCCCCGAGCTGGCCGAGGCGGCCCAGGTGGCGAGCGACTGGCTCGAGGACCTGCGCGAGGCCCTGGCCGGCGACCAGGTCCTCACGCTCCCGTACGGCGACGTGGACGTGAGCGCCGCCGCCGACTACGACCCGGACCTCCTGGAGCTGGCCGCGCGGCGCACGGGGGCGGTGCTCGCGTCCTGGGACGTCACCACCTCCCCGGCCTTCGGCTCGCCGGGCGGCTACCTCGACCGGGCCGGCATCGAGCTCGCCGACCCCGCCACGACCGTGCTCGTGACCGACCGGATGTTCGGCGCGGACCCACCAGCCGTCGTCACCGCCGACCAGCACCGACTGGTGGTCACGTCGAGCGGCGCGGCCGCCGGCGGACCCCTCCCCGGGCCGCGGCTCTCCGCGCTGTCCCTGCGCCAGCGACTGCTGGCCGAGGCCGCGTTGCGCCTGCGGCCGGTGGGGAGCCGGCCGCTGGTGATGATGGTGCCGGACCAGTGGAGCCCCGACCAGCCGAACGACTTCTTCGCTGCCCTCGAGGACGCCGACTGGGTCGACCTCACCGACGTCGGCAAGATCGCCGACGGGCCGGCCCAGACGGCCGAGCTGGACGAGCTCAAGTACCCCGACCGGCAGACCGCACGCGCGCTGGGGCCCACCCTCTTCACCGCCGTACGGCGCCTGGTCGCGGCGGGCGAGACCCTGCAGAACCTGCTGACCCGCAACGACCAGGTGGCCGGTGTCGTGCTCGACCAGGCCCTGTCCGGCGTGTCGTACAGCGCGCGGCTCAGCCCGCAGGCGGCGCAGTCGTCCCTCACCCGGTCGACGCGCTGGATCGACACCCGCCTGGAGGCCGTCGAGATCGACGCCCCTCCCGGAGTGACGCTCTCCGGCGGCACCGGCAAGCTCGCCGCGACCATCACGAACACCCTGGACGAGCCGGTCACCGTGGTGGTGAGCGCCACCAGCGACACCGGGATCGTGATCCGCAACTCCGAGCCCCAGCAGCTGGGCCCGCGCAGTCGCACGACGATCCTGCTGCCGGTGCGCACGCGGCGCCAGGGCGTGCACGAGGTCACCCTGCGGGCGCTCGACGCCGACGGCAACCCGCTCGGCTCGGCCGACTCCTTCCCGATCCGCTCCGCCCAGGTGAGCAAGGTGATCTGGGTCGTGATGGCGACCGGGGCGGGCATCTTGTTCGTGGCGATCGCGTTCCGGCTGGTACGCCGCTTCCGCCGCCGCCACGACCCGGAGCCCGAGGCGCCCGACGCGCCGCACGACGCCGTACCCGACGCGGAGCGGGTGCCGTGAGCACCGCCGACGACCAGCGGATCCTCGCCTCCAGTGCGGTGATGGCCGCCGGGACGGTCGTGTCGCGGATGAGCGGGTTCGTCCGCTCCAGCCTGCTCGCGGCCGCGCTCGGCGCCTCGCTGCACGCCGACATCTTCACGATCGCCAACACGATCCCGAACATGCTCTACATCCTGCTGGCCGGTGGCGTCTTCAACGCCGTCCTCGTGCCTCAGCTGGTGCGGGCGATGAAGCACGACCCGGACGGCGGCGAGGCCTACACCAACCGCGTGATGACGCTGGCCGCGCTGTTCCTGGGGGCCGTCACCGTGGTCCTCGTCGTCGCGGCTCCGTGGGTGATGTCGCTCGTGCTGAGCGCGCAGTACGACACCGCGGCCCTGACCGAGCAGCGCCAGTCGGCCATCGACTTCGCCCGCTACTGCCTGCCCCAGGTCTTCTTCTACGGGATGTTCGCGCTGGTCGGGCAGATCCTCAACTCCCGCGGCGTGTTCGGCCCGATGATGTGGGCTCCGATCGCCAACAACGTCATCTCGGTTGCGGTGCTGGTCGTCTACCTCTTCGTGTTCGGCCCCGCCCGCGGCGCGGAGGCGTTCGGGCCGTTCACCGCCGACCAGGAGCTGCTGCTGGGCCTGGGCTCCACGGCCGGGATCGCCGCGCAGCTGCTGATCCTGGTGCCCTACCTGGGCCGGGCCGGCTTCCGCTACCGCCCGCGCTTCGACTTCCGCCACGCCGGACTGGGCCACACCCTGCGCCTGGGCATCTGGACGGTGCTGTTCGTCATCGCCAACCAGGCGGCGTACGTCGTGGTCGTCAACCTCGCCAGCGGCGGCACCGCCGACGGGGGCGACGGAACCGGCATCACGATCTACTCCTCGACCTTCCTGATCATGATGGTGCCGCACTCGGTCGTCACCGTCTCGCTGGCCACGGCGATCCTGCCGCGGCTGTCGGCCAGCGCCGCCGACGGCGACCTGGCGGGCCTGGCGGCGTCGCTGTCGAGCACCCTGCGCACGGCGCTGGCCGTGGTGGTGCCGTTCGCGGCCCTGCTGCCGGTGATCGCCCTCGACATCGCCAACGTCGTGTGGGGGCACGGGGCCGCCGCCGACGACTTCCCGCGCTACGCGCCCTCGCTCGGGCTCTTCGGCGCCGGGCTGATCTTCTTCACCGTCCACTACCTCATGCTGCGCGGCTTCTACGCGCTCGAGGAGACCCGCACGGTCTTCTTCATCCAGTGCGCCGTCGCCGTGACCAACGTCGCCGCGGCTCTCGCCTTCGTCTCGTGGACCGACCCGGAGCAGACCTCGCCCGCCCTGGTGCTGGCCTACACCGCGGCGTACGTCGTGGGCTCGGCGGTGTCCTACACCGTCCTGCGCCGCCGCCTCGGCGGCCTCGAGTCGCCGCGGCTGATGCGCTTCGTCGTCCGGCTCGCGCTCGTCGTGGCGCTGTCCACCGGGGTGGCGCTGGTCGCCGCCCTGGGCCTGCACGCCCTGGCCACCGACGCGCCGTGGCCCGTCGCCGCGCTGCGCGCCGCACTGGTGACCGCGATCGACGTCGCGGTGTTCCTGGTCCTCGCCCGGGTGCTGCGGCTGCGGGAGGTGACCACGGTGATCGATTCGGTGACGAGTCGCCTGAGGCGCTCCCCGGCGGCGTGAACCGCCCTACGATGACCACGTCATGAGGGAGCCGCAGTGACCCACACGATCCGGCCGGGCGACGTCCTCGCCGGCCGCTACCGGCTCGTCGACCTGCTCACCGAGAGCGGCGGCGGCCGGTTCTGGCGCGCCCACGACCGGGTCCTGCAGCGCCACGTCGCGCTGCATGTCATCCCCGCCGACGACCCCCGGTCCGAGCGCCTGCTGGAGGCGGCGCGCAGCAACGCCCTGCTGCTGGACCGGCGCGTCCTGCGCGTGCTGGACGCCGAGATCCGCGACGGACTCTGCTACGTCGTCAACGAGTGGGGCTCCGGCACGTCGTTGGACATCCTGGTCACCAGCTCGGGCCCCCTGGAGCCCCGGTACGCCGCCTGGCTGGTCTCGGAGGTCGCCGACTCGGTGGCCCAGGCGCACGAGGCCGGGGTCGCCCACGGACGCCTGGTCCCCGAGAACGTCCTCGTCGACCGCACCGGCGAGATCCGGGTCATCGGACTGGGCGTCGACGCCGCGATGCACGGCCTCTCGGGGACCCGCTCGTCCACCGACGTCACCGACCTCGCCGGCCTGCTGTACTGCGCGCTCACCGGCAAGTGGGCGGGCGCCTCCACCTCGGCGGTGCCGCGCGCCCCCGAGGAGCACGGCCAGGTGCTGCGGCCACGGCAGGTCCGCGCCGGCATCCCCCGGCCCCTCGACGCCCTGTGCGACGCGGTCCTGCACGTCGACGGGCAGCCCGGCTCTCGCGGGCGCGAGCTGGTGTCGGTGACCACTGCGCGGGAGATCCAGGCCTACCTCGCCGACTTCGTCGGCGACCCGGCCGGCATCGCCGAGGGACTGCTGGCCACCCTGCCCCGGCGCCGCGACCTGCCGCTGGTGCTTCCCTCGGTCCCGGAGATCGCGGTCCGCGACGCCGGTGAGCAGAGCGCCGTACGCGAGGACGACGTGGCCGACCCGGTGCCCGCGACGCAGCCGATCGTCCCGACCGAGGTGCCCGCCGAGGTGCCCGCCGAGACGACGGTGACGCCGGAGCTGCCGACCCAGGCCGGGCTGCCGATCTTCGACGACGAGTCCGGCGACGTGTCGTGGCTGGCCGCGAGGCAGACACCTCCGCCCCCGCCGCCGCCCTTCGACCAGCCGCCCGAGCGCCCGCTGTTCGCGCCCTCGCCGCCCAACGGGACGCCGCTGCGCACGCCGCGGCCAGGCAGCTCGGCGACCGCCGACGGTGCCGGTGACTTCTGGCCGTGGGACAACACCGGCACCGAGTCCGGCCGCGCGACCGGGAGCGGCCTGGTCCCGGTGGTCGAGGAGGAGCGGCCTCCGGGGCGCAGCTGGCTGCGGCTGGCCGCCGCCATCGCGGTGGGGCTCCTGCTCCTGGTCGCGATCGTGGTCGCCTACAACCTCGGACGCGGCAAGACGGTGCTCGGTGGGGAGCCGCTCGACTCCGGCTCGTCGAGCTCCGCGACGCCGACCCCGTCGCCGTCGGCCACCCCGCTGGGCGGCCTGGTCGCCGAGGACCTCGACCCGCAGGGGACGCCCGTGCCGGAGGAGAACCCGGAGGATGCCGGCCTGGCCGTCGACGGGGACCCCACCACCTCCTGGCCGACGTCGGCCTACGACCAGCAGCTCGGCCCGGACGGACTCAAGGACGGAGTGGGTCTGGTGGTCGACCTCGGCGGCGAGCACTCGGTGTCCGCCGTCCGGCTCACGCTCGAAGGCGCGCCGACCGGGGTCGAGCTCTACCTCGCCGACGAGCGGCCCACCGACGTCGAGGGTCTGCGGCCGGTCCAGGAGGCCACCCTCGAGAGCACCGGCGAGACCATCACCCTGGATGAGCCGGCGACCGGGAGGTTCCTGGTCGTGTGGCTGACCGAGCTGCCCCCCGACGGGTCGCGGTTCCGCGGCCGCGTGGCCGAGGTCGAGGTCCTCGGTGAGTGACCAGGAGGACGGCGCCCCCAGCGACGCCGACCTGCTGCGGTCCCACGTCGAGGGTGACCGCGACGCCTTCGGCGTGCTGTTCGCGCGCCATCGGGACCGGCTGTGGGCGGTCGCGCTGCGCACGATGGGCAACCCCGACGACGCCGCCGACGGGCTGCAGGACGGCCTCGTGGCGGCGTACCGTCGCGCCGGGTCGTTCCGCGGCGAGGCGGCCGTCACCACGTGGCTGCACCGCGTCGTCGTCAACGCCTGCCTCGACCGGCTGCGGGCCGCCAAGGTGCGGCGGGCCGAGGCGCTGCCCGACGACCTCGAGGAGTACGGCGGCCGCGGCTCGACCGTGACCGCGGACGTCGCCGATCCGGCCGACCTGGCGGTGCTGGACGAGCGGCGCCGCCGGGTGCTGGCGGCGCTGGCCGAGCTGCCTGCCGAGCAGCGGGCGGCTCTGGTGCTCGTGGACATGGAGGGCTACCCGGTCTCCGAGGTCGCCCGGATGCTCGACTGCGCCGAGGGCACGGTGAAGAGCCGGTGCTCGCGCGGGCGCGCCCGGCTGGCCGAGGCGCTGCACCTGCTGGCCCCCGGTGGTGACCCGGACCACGCCGCACCGGGGAACCCTCCCCCGGGCCCGGGCGTCAGATCGACACGGGCCCCGCGAGCGCCCCCGGCGGGCTGAGCCCCGCCCACCCCGTCCAGCGCCAGACCAGGAGAATGACCCCGATGTCCGACGAGCGAGAGCTGACCTCCGAGCAGGAGGAGCGCGTCCGGCGCCTGCTCGCCGAGGCGCGGGTCGACGCTCCGATGCCCGAGGACGTCGCCACCCGGCTCGATGCGGTGCTGGCGCAGCTGGCCGAGGGCCAGCCTCCCGGCGCGAACGCGCAGGTGGTGGCCCTGGCCTCGCGCCGGCGCCGCAAGGTCACCACCCTGCTCGTCGCCGCGGCGGCGGTGGTCGTGGTCGGGATCGGTGCCGGCCAGCTCCTCGAGGGCACCGGGTCGGACGGCGAGAGCGCGTCGTCCCTGGACTCCGGCGACGCCCAGGGCGCCCCGGACGCCGTGGAGGAGGAGGCCCCCGCGCGGCGGGGCGCTTCCGACCTCCGGGTCGACCCGGGCTCGGTCTCATCGCTGGTCTCCGGCGCGCCCGTCGTACGCGAGTCCCACTTCGCCGACGACGTCGCTCGCATCGCCCGGCGAGGCCGGGTCGCCAATCAGAGCTCCCCGGATGCGCCGTTTCACGGGGACACCGACGAGACCACCGACCACCTCATCTGCGACCCCGCCGACTGGGGCCCGGGCCGCCTCCAGCTCGTCCGCTACCAGGGCCGCCCGGCGGTGCTGGCCTTCCGCGCGCCCGTGGGCGCCAGCCAGGTCGTGGACCTGCTGCAGTGCGGCACGGGCGAGACCCTGCGCTCGGTCACCCTGCCCGTGGGCTGAGTCCCGCGCACCGGCCGAGCGGCCTACGGCGGGGAAGAACGCTCGCCTACGATCGGTTGAGTGAAGTGATGCCCCTTGACCGGGGACCCCGAGCAGGAACGAGAGTGGGACGCATGTCCGAGACGCGCAACGTGATCATCATCGGCTCCGGTCCGTCCGGCTACACGGCGGCGGTGTACGCCGCCCGGGCGAGCCTGCAGCCGTTGGTCTTCGAGGGCTCGGTGACCGCCGGCGGCGCGCTGATGAACACCACCGAGGTCGAGAACTTCCCCGGGTTCCGCGACGGGATCATGGGCCCGGCCCTGATGGACGAGATGCGCGCCCAGGCCGAGCGGTTCGGCGCCGAGATGGTCCCCGACGACGTCGTCGAGGTCGACCTCACCGGCGACGTCAAGGTCGTCAAGACCGCCACCGACACCCACACCGCGTGTGCGGTGATCCTGGCCACCGGCTCGGGCTACCGCAAGCTCGGCCTCCCCAACGAGGACGCGCTCTCCGGGAAGGGCGTCTCGTGGTGCGCCACCTGTGACGGGTTCTTCTTCCGCGAGCAGCACATCGCCGTGGTTGGCGGCGGTGACTCCGCGATCGAGGAGGCCACGTTCCTGACCCGCTTCGGCTCGAAGGTGTCGCTGATCGTGCGCCGCGACGAGCTGCGCGCCTCCAAGATCATGCAGGAGCGGGCGTTCGCCGACCCCAAGCTCGAGATCGAGTGGAACTCCGTCGTGGAGTCGATCAACGGCTCCGACCGCCTGGAGTCGGTGACCCTCAAGGACTCCGTCACCGGCGAGACCCGCGACCTGGCCGCGACCGGGCTGTTCATCGCGATCGGCCACGACCCGCGCTCCGAGCTCCTGACCGGGCAGGTCGACCTCGACGACAACGGCTACGTGCTGGTCCGCCACCCCTCCACCGCGACCAACCTACCGGGCGTCTTCGCCGCGGGCGACCTGGTCGACCACCACTACCGCCAGGCCATCACCGCCGCCGGCACCGGCTGCGCCGCCGCCCTCGACGCCGAGCGCTACCTGGCCGAGCTGGACCACGCCCACGCCACCGGGGCGGACGCCCAGGACGCGGTCGCCGGCTCCGCGGTCGTCGAGACCGTCACCACCGCCGGCCTCTGAGCGTCGCGGCGGGAACAGTGGTCGGCACGGTGGTGTTGACTAGTCACAGACCTCTGAGTCGAACCTAAGAAGGGAACTGATTGCCGTGGGCAACATCCAAGCCGTCACCGACGCCGAGTTCGAGGCGCAGGTGCTCAAGTCCGACAAGCCGGTCCTCGTGGACTTCTGGGCGGAGTGGTGCGGCCCGTGCCGCCAGGTCGCCCCGATCCTCGACGAGCTCGCCGGCACCCACGGCGACAAGATCACGTTCCTGAAGATGAACGTGGACGAGAACCCCGTCACCCCGTCGTCCTACCGGGTCACCGGAATCCCGACGATCAACGTCTACCAGGGTGGCGAGGTCGTGCGGTCGATCGTCGGCGCCAAGCCGAAGGCGGCGCTGCTCAAGGAGCTCGACTCCTTCATCAGCTGAACGCCCCTGCCTCACCCGTCACCGCTCACCCGGCTCGCGCCGAGTGAGCGGTGACTGCGTTCGGGGCGCACCGTGGGCGCCGGCCGTACGGCGCCCAGCAGCCGCTCGAGGGCGGCCTCGACCTCGTCGCGCCAGGTGAGCGCGGAGCGGAGGTCCATGCGCATCCGCGGCGTCAGCAGATGCGACCGATGCGTCTTGAAGCCGACGCTGCCCAGGAACTCCGCCGGCACCAGGCACGAGCCGAGGACCGGGACGGTGGTGCCGAACGCCTCCACCGCGCGGATGCCGCCGCGCTCGATCAGGTCGCGCGCCATGGCCTGCACGAGCATCCGGCCCAGGCCGCCGCCCGCATGGTCGTCGTCGACGTAGACCCTGGTGAGCAGCACCGCGTCGCTGGAGACCGGCGAGGTCGGGAACCCGACGGAGCCGGGGACGAAGGCCGCGGGGGCGTAGACCAGGTAGCCGACGACCCGCTCGTCGACGACAGCCACCCGTCCACACGAGCCCCACTCCCGGAGCACCTGCGAGATCCACGCCTCCTTCTCGGCCACCGCCGCATCGCCGCCGACCCGATCGCGGCGTACCGGGTCCAGCTCCCAGAAGAGGCACTCGCGACACGGTCCGGGCAGCTCGCTGAGGTGGTCGACGGTGAGCCGGACGACCTTGCGGGACATGGCGACCTCCTCGGCAGGTGGGGACCCGGTCATGGCGCAGGCCCTTCCTGAGAGGATGACACCCGTGCGCCAGATACGGCAGAGCCGCAAGCTCCACAACGTCCGCTACGACGTGCGGGGACCCATCCTCGTGGAGGCACAGCGCCTCGAGGCCGAGGGGCACCGGATCCTCAAGCTCAACATCGGCAACCCCGCGCCGTTCGGCTTCGAGGCGCCCGAGGCGATCCTCGCCGACATGATCCACCACCTCCCGGAGTCGCAGGGCTACAGCGACTCCCGCGGGATCTACCCCGCCCGCACCGCGGTGGCGCAGTTCTACCAGCAGCAGGGGCTGCAGGACGTCACCGTCGAGGACGTCTTCATCGGCAACGGCGTCTCCGAGCTGATCTCGATGGTGCTGCAGGCCTTCGTCGACGACGGCAACGAGGTCCTCGTCCCCGCCCCCGACTACCCGTTGTGGACCGGCGCCGTGACCCTGGCCGGCGGGGTGCCGGTGCACTACCTCTGCGACGAGGACGACGACTGGAACCCCGATCTGGCCGACATCGAGTCCAAGATCACCGAGAACACCCACGCCATCGTCATCATCAACCCCAACAACCCCACGGGTGCCGTCTACAGCAAGGAGACGGTCGAGGGGCTGGTCGACATCGCCCGGCGCCACGAGCTGGTGGTCTTCTCCGACGAGATCTACGAGAAGATCCTCTTCGACGACGCGGTCCACCACCACACCGCGAAGGCCGCGGGCAGCGACGTGCTCTGCCTGACCTTCAGCGGCCTCTCCAAGGCCTACCGGGTCTGCGGCTACCGCGCCGGCTGGGTGATGATCTCGGGGCCCCGGGAGATCGCGCAGGACTTCCTGGAGGGGCTCACCCTCATCGCCAACATGCGCATGTGCGCGAACGTGCCCGCCCAGCACGCGATCCAGACCGCTCTGGGGGGCTACCAGTCCATCCAGGAGCTGATCGTGCCCGGCGGGCGGTTCTACGAGCAGAGCATGCTCGCCCACCGCCTGCTCAACGACATCCCCGGCGTCAGCTCGGTCAAGCCCCGTGGCGCCCTGTACTGCTTCCCGCGCCTCGACCCCGAGGTCTACGCCATCGAGGACGACGAGGCGTTCGTCATCGACCTGCTGCGGGCGAAGAAGCTGCTGGTCACCCACGGCACGGGCTTCAACTGGCCCACCCCCGACCACTTCCGGCTCGTGACGCTGCCCGACGTCGCCGTGCTGGAGGAGGCCATCGGCCGGATCGCGGAGTTCCTGGCCACGCGTCGCTGACCGGGCCGCAGGGGCCGGCCCGGCAACTGAGAGGCTGTGCTCACCCACCGCCGACGAGGAGCCCCATGCGCGACATCACCTACCCGCCGATCATCCGGACCGCCAAGACCCTCTTCCGGGTGCTCGGCCAGCGCTTCGACATGACCGGGACCGAGCACGTCCCGCGCGAGGGCGGCGTGCTGCTGGCCTTCAACCACGTGGGCTACCTCGACTTCGTCTACGGCGGTCTCGCCGCGAACCCGTCGGGGCGCCTGGTGCGGTTCATGGCGAAGCGCGAAGTGTTCGATCACCCCGTGGGCGGCCCGGTGATGCGGTCCATGCACCACATCCAGGTCGACCGCGGCGACGGGCTGGCGTCATACCGGTCGGCGGTGGAGTACCTGCGCGAGGGCGAGGCCGTCGGCATCTTCCCCGAGGCCACCATCTCCCGGGCCATGGAGCTCAAGGAGTTCAAGTCCGGCGCGACCCGGATCGCGGCCGCCGCGGGCGTGCCCCTGCTGCCGGTGATCCTGTGGGGCACCCAGCGCATCCTGACCAAGGACCATCCCCGCGACCTCTCCCGCGGCAAGACCATCGCGATCCGGGTGGGCGAGCCGCTGCATCCCACCGGCGCGGACCCGGCGGCGGAGGGCGAGGAGCTGCGCCGAGTGATGGCCCGCCTGCTCGACGAGACCATCGCGGCGTATCCCGCCGAGGAGCAGCCCCCGGGCTCCTGGTGGCTCCCCGCCCGCCACGGCGGCGGCGCCCCTACCCTCGAGGAGGCGGCGGCGCTGGACGCCCAAGAGCAGCGCGACCGGGCCGCCAAGCGCGCCGCCAAGCGGGCCGCCAATCGGGCGCAGCAGAAGTAGCCCCGGCCGGATAGTCCCGGACGAAGGTGTCGTTGTTTCACGGGAAACACGACACCTTCGTCCGGGACTATCGGCATTTCAGGCGTTTTCGCAGGTCAGCGCCTCGCGGACGACTGTCGTTACATCGACGTGTCGCTTTGTCTGTATGTCGACAAACCGACATGTGCCTAGATCGGCCGGTCGTTGCGGTTGCGCGGGTCCATGATGTCGATGATCCGGCGTAGGTCGTCGAGCGAGGCGAACTCCACGGTGATCTTGCCCTTGCGCTGGCCCAGGTCCACCTTGACCCGGGTCTCCAGTCGCTCGGACAGACGCTCGGCGATGTCCGTCAGGCCGGGGGCCGTGGGGCGGCGGCGGGCGCTGCGCTGACCGGTGGAGCCCACGTCGCCGACCGCGACGATCTCCTCGAGGGCGCGCACGCTGATGCCCTCGGCGACGACCCGCTGGGCCAGGCGATCCTGGACCTCGGGGTCCTCGACGGCCAGCAGCGAGCGGGCATGCCCGGCCGACAGCACGCCGGCCGCCACGCGTCGCTGGACCGCCGGGCTGAGCCGGAGCAGACGCAGGGTGTTGCTGATCTGCGGACGCGAGCGGCCGATGCGCGTGGCGAGCTCGTCGTGGGTGCACTCGAAGTCCTCGAGCAGCTGGGCGTAGGCCGAGGCCTCCTCCAGGGGGTTCAGCTGCGAGCGGTGCAGGTTCTCCAGCAGCGCATCGCGCAGCATGTCGTTGTCGTCGGTCTCCCGCACGATCGCCGGGATGGCGGTGAGGCCGGCCTCCTGCGAGGCCCGCCAGCGCCGCTCCCCCATGACCAGCTCGTAGGCCTCGGGCCCGATCCGGCGCACGACGATCGGCTGGAGCAGCCCCACCTCGCGGATCGAGTGGACCAGCTCGGCCATCGCCTCCTCGTCGAACACCGCACGCGGCTGCACCCGGTTGGGCGCGATCTGCTCCGTCGGCAGCTCGGCGAAGTAGGCGCCGGTGTCGTTCGTCGCCGGGGTCGACTGCCCCGGCCCGGACTCCGAGGCTGTCGGAGCAGCAGGCGGCGCGTCCGCGGCGTTCGCCGGACCGGATGTCGCCTCGGAGACCGCGCCGGACGGCTCTGAGGCGCGCTCCGGCTCGCTCGGCGCGGTCGGGATCAGCGACCCGAGTCCGCGGCCCAACCCACGACGCTGCTGCGGACGACTCACGGACGTACCCCCTTGGTGGCGATCTCGCGAGCAGCCTCGAGATAGCTGAGCGCACCCGGGGACCCCGGGTCGTAGGTCATCACCGTCTGGCCGTACGACGGCGCCTCCGAGACCCGCACGGAGCGCGGGATGGAGGTCTTGAGCACCTGGTCGCCGAAGTGCTCGCGCACCTCCTCGGCGACGCCGGCCGCCAGGCGGGTGCGGGCGTCGTACATCGTGACCAGGATGGTCGAGACCGCCAGGTCCGGGTTCAGGTGCGCCCGCACCATGTCCACCGTCTCGAGGAGCTGACCGAGGCCCTCGAGCGCGTAGTACTCCGCCTGGATCGGGATCATCATCTCGTCCCCCGCGACCAGCGCGTTGAGCGTGAGCAGGCCGAGGGAGGGCGGGCAGTCGATGAACACGAAGTCGAAGCGGTCCTCGCCGACGTCCTGCGCGCTCCCGACCAGGGGGTGTCCCGAGATCGCGCGCTGCAGGCGTCCTTCACGGGCGACGACGCTGACCAGCTCGATCTCGGCGCCGGCCAGGTCGATGGTCGCGGGGACGACGAACAGCCCCTCGACATCGGGGCAGGGCACGACCACGTCGGCCAGCGGGACACCGTCGACCAGCGCGTCGTAGGTCGAGGGGACCCCGCGACGGTGCTCGACGCTCAGCGCGGTGGACGCGTTCCCCTGGGGGTCCAGGTCGATGACCAGGACCCGCTGACCGAGCTGCGCCAGGCCGGCCGCGACGTTGACCGTGGACGTGGTCTTCCCGACCCCGCCCTTCTGGTTGGCCACGACGAACACCCGGGTGGCCTGGGGTCGGGGCAGGGCGGGACGGGAGGCCGTGCGCTGTCGGGCGATCAGGCTGTGCTGGGCGGCGCGCGCCAGGGGAGTGGCCGCGTCCTCGAACCCCTCGCCCTGTGAGGCCACCTCGGCGGCCGTGCGCACCGGCACCCCGCCAAAAGGCTTCGCTGGCGACGTTTCACGTGAAGCGTCGCCGGTCTCGGTTTCACGTGAAACGTCACCGTCTCCCGTTCTGGTTCCACGTGAAACATCGTGGGCGCCGGAATCCGCCGCCTGTGGATAAGTGGGCTGGACCTGTGGACGGTCAGGCTCAGCAGACGGGGTGCCGCCGGTGGAAAACTCCTCGGTCACGCGTTCCGCCTCTGCTTGCGTCGAGTCTGGTCCGGGCGCCGGCGGGGCCGCGGCGTCGGGGCAAGCGGCCAAGATACCCGGGTGGGATCGGCCCAGGGAACCCGGACCGCGATGGTGGTGGAGGAGAGCAGCCCCTCGCCCAGGACGACCACCTCCGGAGTGCCGCAACCGAGCCGCTCGAGCACGTCGGTCGCCGCAAGAATCTCCTCGTCCACGGACGAGCCCTTCATCGCGACGAGCGCGCCCTGCGGCTCGACCAGCGGCATCGACCAGCCCAGCAGCCGGTCCAGGGGCGCGACCGCGCGGGAGGTGACGACGCCGAAGCGCCTCTCCCCGTGCAGCGCGTCGGCGCGCCCGCGCACGACCTCGACGTTGTCGAGAGCGAGCTCGGCGACGGCCTCCTCCAGGAAGGTGGTACGCCGCAGCAGCGGCTCCACCAGGGTCACCCGGAGATCGGGCCGGCGGATCGCGAGGACCACGCCGGGCAGGCCGGCGCCGGAGCCGATGTCACACACGGTCGCGCCGGGGGGGATCAGGTCGCCGAGCACCGCGCAGTTCAGCAGGTGTCGCTCCCACAGCCGGGGGGCCTCACGCGGACCGATCAGGCCCCGCACCACCCCGGCGCCGGCCAACAGCTCGGCGTACCTCTCGGCGAGGGGGAGTCGGTCCACAGCAAACACCCTCCGTGCCACCTCGGGCACGGAGGGCGTCGGCTGTTCTGACTCGGTCACCGGAGCGATCCTTGTTTCACGTGGAACAAAGCGCTCACGCGGGGACGATCACCACGAAGCGGCGCGGCTCGACGCCCTCCGACTCGGAGGTGAGGCCGGCCTCGGCGACCGCGTCGTGGACCACCTTGCGCTCGAACGGGCTCATCGGGTCCAGCGAGACCGGCTCGCCGGTCTCCTTGACCTGGGCGATCAGACGCTCGGCCAGCTCCACGAGCTGCTGGCGCTTCTCCGCGCGGTAGCCCGAGATGTCGAGCATGAGCCGCGAGCGGTCGCCGGTCTCCCGGAACACCGCCAGGCGCGTGAGCTCCTGCAGCGCCTCCAGCACCTCGCCATCGGGGCCTACCAGCTGGGACAGGTCCGCGCCCACGATCGACACGGCGGCGCGATCGCCGTCCACGTCGATGTCGAGGTCGCCGTCCAGGTCGGCGATGTCCAGCAGCTCCTCGAGGTAGTCGGCCGCGATGTCCCCCTCGCGCTCCAGCTGCACGATGCGGTCGCCGCCCGCGGTCACCGGGGTCTCGGACTCCGTGGGCTCCGTGGGCTCCGTGGTCTCGGCGGTCTCCGCGGGCGCGGCGGTCTCGGTCTGCTCGCTGGTGTCGGTCTCGACGTCGGCGCTCATCGGGTGTCTCCCTTGTTCTGGTCAGGTCGGGGCTTGCGGTGGCCCTGGCGCTGCTGAGCCTGGCGCTGCCGGGCCTGGCGCTGAGCCTTGGTGAGCTTCTTGGGCTGCTGCCGGGTGGCGGGACGGGGCGCCTCCGGCTCGGGGGCGACCTCCTCGACCACCAGCGTGCCGCGCTTGATCGCCTTGGTCTTGTCCCGCTCCTCCTTGGCCTTGGCGGCCGGCGTGCCGGGAGCGGGGTTGTTGCGGATGACGTAGAACTGCTGGCCCATGGTCCACAGGTTGGAGGTGGTCCAGTACAGGAGCACGCCGATCGGGAACGCCACGCCACCCAGGCCGAACGCCACGGGCAGCACGTAGAGCAGCATCTTCTGCTGCTGCGCGTAAGGGCCGCTGAGCGCGTCGGCCGGCATGTTCTTGCGCATCAGCTGGCGCTGGGTGGTGAACGTCGTGGCGGTCATCGCAAGGACGAGGACCAGCGCGACCAGCATGACACCGAGGTCTGGTTCGGCGCCCCAGGTGCGGGCCCCCCAGAAGGAGTCCGCGATCGGGATCGTCCCGAAGATCTCGGCGTCACCGAACTGCTTGGCGAGCTTCTCGGTGAGGAACCCGTGCGCGGTGCCCTTGCGCGCCGCCTGGTCGAGGAGCCGGAACAGCGCGAAGAAGATCGGCATCTGCAGCAGGATCGGCAGGCACGAGGCGAACGGGTTGGTGCCCGTGTCCTTGTACAGCTTCATCGTCTCCTGGGCGAGACGCTCCCGGTCGTGGCCGTACTTCTTCTGCAGCTCCTTGACCTTGGGCTGGATCAGCTGCATGTTGCGGCTGGACTTGATCTGCCGCACGAAGAGGGGGATCAGCGCGATCCGGATCACCAGGGTCAGCCCGATGATCGACAGCGCCCAGGCCAGGCCGCCCGCGGGATCCAGCCCGATCTGGTCGAAGAGCCAGTGCCAGGCGAGCAGCACCGCCGAGATGGCGTAGTACAGCGGCGTCATGATGAAGCTGCCGATGTCGGAGAAGAATCCCACTGCTCAGGCTCCTTGGTTGGGCGTCGAGGTCGGGTGGCCCGCGGCGACGCGGGGCGGGACGGGGTCGTAGCCACCCGCGGCCCAGGGGTGGCACCGCGCGAGGCGGCGCACGGCGAGCCATCCGCCACGGACCGTACCGTGCTGCTGCACCGCCTCGAGGGCGTAGGCAGAGCAGGACGGGTGGTAGCGGCAGACCTGGCCGTAGAGCGGACTGATGACGGCGCGATAGGCCTTCAGCAGCCCGATCACGACGTACTTCATGCGGCGTCCCTCGGTTGCACTCGACCCAGACAACGATCCAGGTCGGCGCCCAGTTCCTCGCTCGACGCCCCGCCGGCGGCCGGCAGGGCCCGCACGACGAGGGCGCCCGAGGCCGGCAGCGCGCTCAGCCGGTCACGCACCAGATGGCGCAGCCGGCGCTTGACGCGGTTGCGCACCACGCTGTTGCCCACGGCCTTGCTGACCACGAAGCCGACCCGCAGGTCAGGGGAGTCCAGACCCGCCAGGTGCACCACCAGGGTGCGCGAGGACGACCGCCGTCCCGTGCGGGACGTGCGGCGGAAGGTCTCGGCGTCGGTCAGCCGGTGTGCCGAAGGCAGCACAGGGTCGCGGGGGTGCGTCTGGCCAGCTCGGCCGGGGACGCAGTGCCTCAGACGGCCAGTTCCTTGCGGCCCTTGCGACGACGCTGGGACAGGATGGCGCGACCGGCACGGGTGCGCATGCGCAGGCGGAACCCGTGCACCTTGTGGCGACGACGGTTGTTCGGCTGGTACGTACGCTTGCTCACGGCTGTCTCTTTCGGTTGGTTCGGGAAGGGTCACGCCGGCGGATCGGCAGTGCCTGGCTCCTCGGGGCGGGCCCGCGGGGCCGGTTCAACTGGCACCGCCCATCCACGGAGACGAAGACTCTTCCCGTGGACATGCGGCACCGGTCGACACCGGGCGACCGGCCAACGGTACGCGCTGGTTCTCCACAGGGTCAAACCGGTGCGACACCCCCTCCCCGACCTCTCCACACCGGGTC